>CAZJDU010000060.1:0-22648 GCA_964544855.1 uncultured Nocardioides sp. | reverse complement strand
GCCCACGAGTTCGGCCGCCAGTTCACCGGTCAGGTGACCGCGGCGGGCAAGGTCCCGCCGGCCCGGGTGTTCGTGGTGGGGGCCGGCGTCGCCGGGCTCGCCGCGATCGGCGCCGCGTCGGCGATGGGCGCGATCGTGCGCGCCTTCGACGTCCGCCCCGAGGTCGCCGAGCAGGTCGAGTCGATGGGCGCGGAGTTCGTCACCGTCGAGATGGAGTCCGAGGTCTCCTCCGACGGTTACGCCAAGGAGATGACCGAGGCGCAGCAGCAGGCCACGGCCGCGATGTACGACGAGGAGGCCCGCAACGCCGACATCGTCATCACGACCGCGCTGATCCCCGGCAAGCCGGCCCCGCAGCTGATCACCGCCGAGACCGTGGCCGCGATGGCTCCGGGCAGCGTGATCGTCGACATGGCGGCCGCCAACGGCGGCAACTGCGCCCCGACGGTCGCCGACGAGCGCGTGGTCACCGCCAACGGCGTGACCGTGCTGGGCTACACCGACCTCGCGAGCCGGCTGGCCGCGCAGACCTCCCAGCTCTACGGCACCAACATCGTCAACCTCTTCAAGCTGCTCACCCCGGAGAAGGACGGGCAGCTCACCCTCGACCTCGACGACGTGGTGCAGCGTGGCATCACCGTCGCCAAGGGCGGGGAGTCGATGTGGCCGCCGCCGGAGGTGAAGGTCTCCGCCGCGCCGGCCGCGCCCCAGCAGGCGGCGCCGGTCACGGCGAAGCAGCCGAGGAAGCTCAGCGAGCGGGGCCGGATCCTGACCGTGGCGATCACCGCAGCGGTGCTCTTCGGACTGGTCGCGATCTCGCCGGCGGCCCTGCAGGGGCACCTGGTGGTCTTCGCACTGGCGATCGTGGTCGGGTTCTACGTGATCGGCAACGTCCACCACGCGCTGCACACGCCACTGATGTCGGTGACCAACGCGATCTCGAGCATCATCATCGTCGGTGCCCTGCTCCAGATCGGCACCGGCGACGCGCTCGTCACGACCCTGTCGTTCGTGGCGATCCTGCTGGCCAGCATCAACATCTTCGGTGGCTTCGCGGTGACGCGCCGCATGCTCGCCATGTTCTCGCGGTCCTGAGGAGGTCCTGATCACCATGTTCTCCATCGAGACCGCCGTCTCCGCGGCGTACATCGTCGCCGCACTGCTCTTCATCCTCGCCCTGGCGGGGCTGTCCCACCACGAGACCGCTCGGGCGGGCAACACCTTCGGGGCGCTCGGGATGACCGTCGCCCTCGCGGCGACCATCACCCTCGCCGTCGACCACGGCATCAGCACCGCCGGCGTGGTGCTGATGATCGTCGCGGTCGCCATCGGTGCCAGCATCGGCCTGTGGCGGGCCCGCGTCGTCGAGATGACCGGCATGCCCGAGCTGATCGCGCTGCTCCACAGCTTCATCGGCCTCGCCGCCGTGCTGGTCGGCTGGAACCGCTACCTCCAGGTCGAGGCGGAGCCCGACGGCCCCTACGCCGCGGCCCTCGACGTCGACGGCCTGCTCGGCATCCACTCCGCCGAGGTCTTCATCAGCGTCTTCATCGGCGCGGTGACCTTCACCGGATCGATCGTGGCCTTCCTCAAGCTCTCGGCCCGGATCAAGTCCGCCCCGCTGATGCTGCCCGGCAAGAACGCCCTCAACATCGGCGCGCTGGTGGCCTTCGTCGTGCTCACCGCGTGGTTCGTGGTCGACCCGCAGCTGTGGCTGCTGATCCTGGTCACTCTGCTCGCCCTTGCCCTCGGCTGGCACCTCGTCGCCTCGATCGGAGGCGGCGACATGCCCGTGGTCGTCTCGATGCTCAACAGCTACTCCGGCTGGGCCGCCGCCGCCCTCGGCTTCCTGCTGCGCAACGACCTGCTCATCATCGTCGGCGCGCTGGTCGGCTCCTCCGGTGCCTACCTGTCCTACATCATGTGCAAGGGCATGAACCGCTCCTTCCTCTCCGTCATCGCCGGCGGCTTCGGCATGGAGGCTGGTCCCTCGGGTGACCAGGACTACGGCGAGCACCGCGAGACCAACGCCGAGGAGGCCGCCGAGCTCCTCGCCGGCGCATCCTCGGTCGTGATCACCCCCGGCTACGGCATGGCCGTCGCGCAGGCGCAGTACCCCGTCGCCGAGCTCACCGCACAGCTGCGGTCCCGCGGGATCGACGTACGGTTCGGCATCCACCCGGTCGCGGGACGACTGCCCGGCCACATGAACGTGCTGCTCGCCGAGGCCAAGGTGCCCTACGACATCGTGCTCGAGATGGACGAGATCAACGACGACCTCTCCGAGACCGACGTGGTCCTCGTCATCGGCGCCAACGACACCGTCAACCCCGCCGCCGCCGAGGACCCCACCTCCCCCATCGCCGGCATGCCGGTGCTCGAGGTCTGGAACGCCCACGACGTCATCGTCTTCAAGCGCTCCATGAACCCCGGCTACGCCGGCGTCCAGAACCCGCTCTTCTTCCGGGACAACTCCCGGATGCTCTTCGGCGACGCCAAGGAGCGGGTGGACGACATCATCCAGCACCTGCCGGTGACCGCAGGGCGCTGAGGGGTGCAGCTGCGGGCAGGGCTCGTCCGAGCGGCCCGGTGTGCCCATCGTTCCGCAGAGTCCGAGCGATCACCGAGCGACGATCACGCGGCGTGAAGCGGGCCGTCCTACGCGTCTGACCACTTCAGCACGCTCTCTGCCATCGCGGCCGGATGCGTGAGGTGGGGTGCGTGCCCGGCGCCCCGGATGATCTCCAGCCAGGTCGCCGGCACGGCCTCGATGAACACCCGCACGACGGCGGCATAGGCAGCCGGACCGTTGTCGCCATGGCTGAGCACGATCGGATGCGGGTAGTCGGCCAGAACCGACGGCTGGACGCGCAGACGCTCCGGGTCGCGCGACTGGTCCAGCCAGGTCTCGGCATGGGATACGCAGGTGGCTCGAAGCTCGTCGTCGAAGACGTTCGTCCACGTTCCCGGGCCGAACGCGACGTCATCGACGAACAGTCGGACGCCGGCTTCGACCGCACCGCTCTCGATCGCCTCCGCGGCTTGCGCGATGTGGTGTGCCGCGGCGCGGCCCAGGCTCGAGCTCTCGGGGTCGTCGGCCAGCAGGCCGAAGAGCGGCGGCTCGTGCAGAACGATCCCGGCGGTCAGATCGGGCCGTTCGGCAGCGAGGAGCATGACGACACAGGCACCATAGGAATGCCCGACCACCAGGGCGGGCTCGGTTGCGACACGCTCGAGAACGGCCACGAGATCGGCGACGTCCTCCGAGATCCGCCCCTGACCTGGTGGGCACGTGCTCCGACCGTGGCCACGACGATCCCAGGTCACGACCGGGTGCTCCTCGGCCACGTCGCCTGCCACTCGAAGCCACGAATGATGGTCGTCCAGCGAACCGTGCACGAAGACCACCGGTCGTCGCGTCGCGCTGCCACTGTCGCGCCGCACACGCAACGTGACCCCGTCGGCGTCGACGCGGATCGTCTCGCCGTCCACTGCCGACAGATCCATGTATTCCTCCTGTGATCGAACGGATGCGAAACGATCGTCGGCCGCCGGACGGGCCTTTGGTACGGCCACGCGGCCCATCGCCGTTCCCCGGCCGTGTGCAGCTTGCCCACCCGACAGCGCTTCACGTTCCGAGCGCCGCGAGCACGGTGCGCGCCAGGAGATCACCGGCACGTTCGCGGTCGACCCGTCCCGCGATGACCTCCTCAGCGGCCTGGTGGAGCAGGCCGTGGATCACCGCGACCAGCCACGGCGTCGGAAGATCGCTGCTGAAAGCACCACTGGCCTTGCCGCGATCGACGAGCTCGGCGATCCCGTCGTGGGTGACCTCGTGGAGCGCTTGGAGCCGACCCGGCGGCAGGACGTCGCTCGCAAGCCGGTAGAGATCGGCGTGCTCAGCAAGGTTCTGCCATCGCTGCCGCAGCAGCTCACGCATCGCCTCCTCCGGGGACAGGTCTTCCGGCGCGGTCGAGAAGGAGCTCAGGACACCGTGCAGCGCGCGGTCCACCGCTGCCTCGACCACGGCATCGAGCGACGGGAGATGGTCGTACAGCGTCGGCCTGCTGACCCCCGCCGCCCTCGCCAGCGCACTCATCGTCAGCGGCTGCCGCGCCAGGATCATGCGCGTCGCCGCGCTCACGATGCGCTCGTACGTCGCTTGCGCATCCGCTCGTCGCGGGGCCTTCGACTGTCGTTCGGCACCCACCCGGTTCTCCTCCGCGAAAGTTCACAGCCGTGAAATCCAGAAACCTTTACAGAAGTGTAAGGACTGGTTAGCCTCGCAACCACGTCAGCGTCTCGGGGAACGGGCGAGACTTCGAGGAGGCGCGCATGGTGTCGACCGCGGGCGACGACAGGGCCGAGAGCGGCGTGACCGTGGCGCAGCTCGCTGCCGAGGAGCTCTTCCGCGACTCGATGGTCGGCGGCAACGCCGGGTCCCATCGCATCGTGACGTGGTGCCTGCCCGGCGGCTCACACCACCACTGTGGCGGTAGCGACGTGGGGGGCGCCGCCGTGTTCCTCGAGAGCGGAGAGCTGGCGACCCGCGCCGAGGAGCTCATCCCCTCGCTCGCCGAGCGCCATGCGGCCGCCGTTCTGGCGTGGTCGGACGACCCGGACGGCCACCATGACCTCGATGCGGCGATCCGGGCAGCCGACACCGCCCAGCTGCCGTTGCTGCGCCTGTCCGCACGAGCCACCTTCCGAGAGACCAGCCAGCTGATCGCGACCAAGGTGCTCGCCCACTCCACACACGTGCTCGAGTACGGCACGCGGGTGCACCGCACGCTCGGGGACGTGTTCGCACGCGGTGCCGGCCTCGGTGCCCTGGCCCGGACCATGGCCCAGATGTCCGGCACCGAGGTGTTGATCCTCAACCACGGCGGCGAGCTGTTGGAGCAGGGATGCGACCGTCGGACGACCGCCTCCGACCCCTCGGTCGTGACCCACATCGTCGAATCGCTGACCGACGACGGGTACTTCTGCGACCGCGCCGTCGACGACGACACTGCCTCCATCCGGACCGTCGAGCTGGATGATCGCCCGCGACACCTCGTCGTCGCGCGCATCGTGGTCGCCGGGCAGCCGTACGGCGTCCTCGTGCTGATCGAGCCGGAGTTCCCTGCGGCCGAGCACGACCTCGCGCAGCACGTCGTCATGGCCGAGCAGGGCGTGAGCCTCACCGGCAGCGAGCTGCTCCGCCAACAGTCGATCCGTGAGGCGGAGGAACGGGCACGCAACGACTTCGTCCATGCGCTTCTCCACGGACGGTTCACCGACCAGTTCGAGCTCGCTGCCCGAGCCGAGCACTACGACTTCCGGGTCGACGGCCGGTATGCGGTCCTCATCATCGCCTCCCCTGACATCCGCCCGGACGATCCTTCGTGCCGACTGCGCGCGGTGGATGTCGCCCGCGCGGCCCGCAAGGTCGCGGTCGGGGACGACGCTGCAAGCCTGAGCGCTTTGATCGGGTCGATGATCGTCGTGATCCGCCAGATACCCGACCCGCAGGCCGACTCACCGGAGGAAGGGAAGCAGCTGCAGCAGCTGGGCGAGGAGCTGCACCGCGTGGCGACCCGGCGCCTCGGAGAGCGTGTCAGCGTGAGCATCGGTCGGGTTGGTGCGGGGGCTGCGGGGGTCGCCCAGAGCTACCGCGAGGCGCGCACGGCGGTCGCACTCGGCCAGCGGGTCGATGCCGCTCCGGTGCGGGCCTACCAGAGTCTCCAGGTCTTCGCGGCCCTGCAGGAGTCCGCGCGGAGCGCTGCTGGCCAGGCGTTCGCCTCGGAGATCCTCGCCCCCCTCCAACAGAGCGACGGGCAGACCGGCAACTTGGAGTCGGTCGTCCTCGCCTACATCGCCGAGGCCGGCAACCTCAACGCGACCGCGCGCCGCCTCCATCTGCACCGAAACACGATGCTGTACAAGCTCGAGCGCGCCTCTCGCGTACTCCAGATGGACATTCGCACGACGGACGCGCAGTTCAAGATCTGGTTGGCGCAGCAGCTCGCGACGCTGGGAGAGGTCGCCGACCAGCTCGACGCCGAGCTCGCGCCTCCGGCCTGACCGACTCCGTCCGGTGTGCACACGTCACACCGAACGGCGCCGGGTCCAGACATGTTGACCATGGTTCGGAGGCGGCCGCGGGCACCACCATCAAGGCATGCACAAGATCTTTCGCATCACATTGGACGACGCCCTGCCGGTGCTCGAGGCAGCCCGCGCCAAGGCCGAAGAGATCGGGGTGAAGCAGACCCTCTGCGTGGTCGACGAGTCCGGCCAGGTCATCGCGCTCCACCGGATCCCGGGCGCGCGCCTGACCGGCGTCGACATCTCCATCGCCAAGGCCTTCACAGCGGCGGGCCACGAACGCGCCACCCATCGCTTCAACGAAGCGCCAGACGGTCCGGCTCTGCCCGGGAACGAGGCCTTCGGGATCAGCCACATGCTGCCGGGCAAGTTCGCGATCTTCGTCGGCGGCTTCCCACTCGAGTACGACGGCCAGATCGTCGGCGCGATCGGCGTCTCGGGCGGCAACGGCGAGCAGGACAAGGCCGTGGGCGGCGCCGCGATCGCAGCGTTCGAGAAGCACGTCGCCGACAACCCGCCCGCCGAGCGGTAGGAGCGGGGCCCGCCTTCCCGGGAGGTGGAGCTCACCGCTCGCAGGTGAGCTCCACCTCCACACACGCACCACCGGGCAACGACGCCACACCGACCGCGCTCCGGACCGCTGCTCCGCGATCGCCGAGCAGCTCGCGGAGCCGGTGGGACGCGCCGTCGGCAACCCGGCTGTGCTCGGTGAATCCGGGGACGGCGCTGACATAGACCGTCATCCGCAGCACCTGCTGGATCCCCGCAACCGACCCGACGGCAGCCGCGGCCGCGGACACTGCATTGCCCGCGGCAAGAGCCGCCGCCTCCTGAGCATCGGCCACGGACACCTCGGCACCGACCTGGCCGGCGTACTGCATCACGCCATCGATCCGCGGCGTCATCCCCGCGGTCAGGACCAGGTGCGGCGCCGTGCGCCCCGCGCGATAGTCACCCTGCGGTCGGGGTGCCTCCCTCAACTCCGCTCCCGGCGGCCCGCTCTCAGATCGCAAGTGCTACTCCTTCCATCCTGGGGTCGGCGCCGGCGCGCAGCACCCCGTGGTCGTGGTCGCGGCTGATGGCGAGTGCCGATCCACCGGGTCCACCCGTCTGCGGCGGTACGACGGCCACGGGGTGGCCCCACGCGCGAAGCGTCCTCAGCGTCTCCTCGGCGAGCCCCTCCTCGCAGCGGAGCGCCTCGGGCTCGTCGATCACGTCGGCATCGGAGCCCGGGAACACCGTGAATCGGGGCAGTGACACCGCCGTCTGCGGATCGGTCCCGTGGTCGACGAGATGGCTGAGCACCTGCATGTTCCACTGCACCTGACCGTCGCCCCCTGGACAGTTCCCGACGTGCCGCAGGCCGCGATCGTCCTCGGCGATCCACGCGTTGAGCGTGTGCAGCGGCTTACGGCGTGGCCGCACCTCGTTCGGGTGCCCCTCGACCAGGTAGGCGCCGCGCCCCAGCCGGTTGTTGAGGACGACTCCCGTGCCCGGCACCGTGATCCGCGCTCCGAACGTGAACGCCAACGAGTGGATGAAGCTCACCGCCCGTCCCTCGGTGTCGACGACGACCGTGGAGGTCGTGTCTCCGTCGATCCGCGCCGGCCCGGCGGGGACGGAGCCTGCGGCGATCTCTCGCCGCGCCTCGGCGACGGCGTCTGGGCGCAGGGTGCTCCGCCATGCGTCGGTGTCCGCCCCGCACCGGTCGAACCGGTCGCGGAAGGACCGGCGGGCGGCGCTCGCCAGCCAGTGCACCGAGGTGGCGTCGAGCTGTGACTGCCGCGCGAGCATGCCGTCGCAGATCGCTGCCTGTTGCAGCACCATCCACCCGGGCGTCGGGAGCGGTGTCTGGTGGACCCTGACGCCGCCGTACTCCTGGCTGATCGTCGACACGACCGGGGCGCGGGCGGCGTGCCTCCACTCCTCGCCACTGAACGGCGCGCCCTGCGCGCGCAGTGTCGCCAGGGCGTGCTCGGCGAACTCGCCGTCGTAGAAGCCGTCGCGGCCCGCCGCCACGCGCTCGAGGAACCGTCCGAGATCCACTTGGTGGATCCGCTCCCCGACGTGCGGGAGGCGGCCTTCGGGGAGGAAGCACCTCCGCGCCGACTCGTCCCGCGCCAGCTGCCCGGCATGCAGCGCGATATCGTCCCGGGTCTTGCGTGTGCAAGGGACACCGCCGACGGCCATCCGGACGGCGGGCTGCCAGAGGTCGTCGAGTGCACGGCTCGCGCCGGCAGCATGCAGGGTCGAGACCGCCGCGAGCGCACCGGGCACCGTCGTCGCCAGAGCGCCCGTCAGCGGTAGCGAACGATGGCCCCGCTCCCGGTAGAAGTCGGCGTCTCCGCCGTCGGGGCCGTAGCCGCTGCCACAGACGGACCACACACGACCATCGGGCTCACGCACGACTGCGAAGGCGTCGCCGCCGATGCCGCACTGCCCTGGTAGCGCCATCCACCCGACCGCTGCCATCGCGAGCGTCGCGTCCACGGCATTCCCGCCCTCCGCCAGTACGCGGATGCCGGCCAGTGAGATCAGCGGGCTGCTGGAACTCACGGCCGCCTCTCCGAGCACCTCCGTCCGCTCCGGTGTCACCGGAGCCCCTCCGGTCGCCATGTCCGGGATCAGGTGCTCCGCGGTCTACGACGCCGCGGTCCGCCGGCGACGACGTCGGCCTCGCTGACGCCGACGAAGACCTCGCCGCCCTCCTCCCGCACCGGGTAGACCTGGATCGGCTCGGTGGCGGGCGGGTAGACCGGCTCGCCGGTCTCGAGGTCGAACACGCTCCCGTGGCACGAGCAACCGAGGCCGTCGTCGACCAGCTTCCCGCTGCTCAGCAAGCAGTCGAGGTGGGTGCAGTAGTTGCTGGTGGCGTAGACCTTGCCCCCCAGCCGGGCGACCGCGCACTCCAGCTCTCCGGCGTGGAACCGGCGTACGTAACCTTCGGGAACCTGACCGGCGCGAGCGACCCGGTGGTACTCCACGTCGGTCGAGGGCTGGGACGGGGACTCGCTCATCGCGGGCTCTGTGTCGGACATCTCGGTTCCTCAGCTGACGTAGACGGTCTTGTCGGTGGTGTAGAAACGCATCATCGTGCTCCCGGCCTGCTCCTTGTGCGTCTGTGTGCTCGAGAGCTTGACGCCGCCGAACGGTGCGTTCATCGCCATTCCGTTCGTGGCCTGGTTGACCTTCACGACGCCCGCATCGACGTCGCGGGCGAAGGCGAGGCCACGGCTGATGTCGGTGGTCGCAATGCCGGCGGACAGCCCGAACGGTGTGCCGTTGGCCACCCGGACCGCGTCGTCGTACGAGGCGACCGGCATGAAGGCGAGCACGGGGCAGAAGATCTCCTCCTGCGCCATCCGATCCTCCGGCCCCACCCCGGAGAAGATGGCCGGGCGGGCGAAGTAGCCGCCGTCGAGCACCTGGTCACGCAGCGGGGTCTCACGACTCGCCGGCGAGTCGTCGCCGATCTTGAGGAACTCCTCGTACTTCGCCCACTGGGCGTCGCTCGCGAGCGGTCCCATCGTGGTGTCGGGTGCCAGACCGTCCCCGACCACGGCGCGCTGCGCGCGCTCCATGACCCGGTCCAGCAGTTCGAGCATCACACTCTCGACCACGACGACCCGGGACGTGCCGGTGCAGGCCTGCCCGCTCAGGCCGAACGCGCCCTTGGCGATGATGTCCGCAGTACGGTCCAGGTCAGCGTCCTCGAGCACCACCATCGCGTTCTTGCCCCCCATCTCCAGCTGACAACGGACACTGACCGGAACGGCGGAGTGGATGGCTTCGCCGACCGCGGTCGACCCTGTGAACGTCACCGCGTTCACTCGTGTGTCCGACACGAGTGCGGACCCGGCCGCCGCATGTCCGTGGACGAGCGCGAGCGCACCGCCGGGCACGCCCGCCTCGAGCAGCGCCTCGACGAGGCGCTGCGCCATCACGGGTGTCAGGTCGCTGGGCTTGAAGACGACGCCGTTGCCCGCCGCGAGCGCGGGCCCGAGCTTGCGGGAGGGGATGTTGAGTGGGAAGTTCCACGGCGTGATCGCCGCAACGACACCGACCGGCTCACGCGCGGAGTACACGAGGCTTCCGTCGGCGGTCGGGTAGGTCTCGCCGACCAGTCGCAGGCTTTCCCCCGCGTAGAACCGGAGGTTCTGCGGCGTGCGGCGGGTCTCGGCCCTCGCCTCGCCCAGCGTCTTCCCCTCCTCGCGGACGAGCTCCTCAGCAAGGCGCTCCGCCCGCTCCTCGAGGATGGCGGCGGCCCGGATCAGTACGTCTGCCCGGCGCTCCGGCGCGGTCGCGGACCACTCGTGGCGATGGTCGGCGACGTGACCGACCGCCTCGGCCACATCCTCAGCGGCGGACTCAGGAACGGTCGCAACCACCTCGTGGAGCGCGGCCGGGTTGCGACGTTCGAAGGTGTGCCCGGTCGACGCCCCGGTCCACTCGCCGCCGATGAAGTTGCGGATGTCGAAGATGTCGATGTCTGCGCTCATGCCTGCTCCAAGATCTCGAGGAGATCGGTCGATGTGTCGGTCAGGACGTCGACAGGAACGGCGTGGCGGGCGTTGATGAGCTCCCGCGCCACCATCACGTCCTCGGAACGGTCGATCGCGAACGCGGCCCGCACGACTCCGCGAGCGAGGAAGAACGCCGACCATGCGTCGTCCTCGCAGCTACCGCGGACGACCACCTGGTCGGCGTCTGCCGCGTGGCCGGCGTACTGCAGGTTCACGCCGTACTGATCCGACCAGAACCAGTGAGCGTCGCCGTGGACCGTGTCGCGGCCGAGCATGTTGTTGGCGGCGACAGCAGCCTGCTTGTTCGCGTTGTCGAAGTGCTCCACGCGCATCCGGGTGTCGAACAGCGGGTGGTAGTGGTTGGCGACGTCTCCCGCCGCGTAGACCCTGGGGAGACTCGTGCGGCAGTACTCGTCGACCCAGACGCCGTTGTCGACGGTGATGCCCGAGGCGGCGGCGATGTCGTCGTTGGGAACCATCCCGATCCCGACGACGACCAGGTCGCCGACGTGGTCTCCCTCGTCGGTATGCACCGTGACTTCGTCACCTTGTTGGGTGATCGACGTGACCGACACGCCGCAGCGAAGATCCACGCCTGCCTCGCGCGGCAGCCGGGTACACGCAGTCGCAAGGTCAGGCCCGAGCAACCCCTGCAACGGCAACCGCGCGGCCTCGAGCACCGTCACTGCCGCGCCCCGCTCCCGAGCGCTGCTCGCCACCTCCGCCCCGATGAACCCGCCACCGACGACCAGCACCCTCGCTCCGGGTGCGAGCTCGGAGCGCAACCCGTCACAGTCCGCTTTGGTGCGGAGGTAGCGGATCCGGTCACCGGCCGCGCCCGCGAGCCGGCGTGGGCGGCCACCCGTGGCGATCAGCACCTGGTCGGCCAGCACCGAGGAGCCGTCCTCCAGCTCGACCGCACCGTCGGACGGCCGGACCCGCGTCGCACGTACGCCGGCCCGGATCCGAACGTCCTTCTCAGACGCCCAGTCCTCGGGTAGCAGGTAGAGCCCGGATTCCTCGCCCTTGAGCAGATACTCCTTCGACAGCGGCGGCCGCTGGTACGGCCACTCGGGCTCCTCACCGATCACGGTGATGGCCCCGTCGTACCCTCGCCGGCGCAGCGTCCGGGTGGCCACCGCTGCCGACTGACCGCCGCCGACGATCACGACGCCCGCGCTCATGCCGTACCTCCTACGGTGCGCGCCCGCTCGAGCGACACGTGGACCGTGCCGTCCTCGACCTTGACCGCGTACGTCGGTTGGCAACCGTCCTGGTCGTCGGGCTCGCCCGTCGCCGGATCGAACCGCCACTGGTGACCGGGGCAGACGATCTTGCCGAAGAGCAAGGCACCCTTGCTCAGCTGTCGCTGCTCGTGGATGCAGGTGTCGTCGAGGGCGTAGACCTCCCCGTTGATGTAGAACAGCGCCACGGTGGTGTCCCCCACCTCGACGGCCTTCTTCTTCCTCGCTCGGAGGTCGTCGAGGCGTGCGACAGCATGCCAGTCGGACATAGCGGGCCTACCTTCTGTGATGAACGGGCGGCGACGAGACTCCCGTCAGGCGACCTGCGCCGGCTCCAGGTCGTCGGCCACGTAGCTGTCGTAGAGCGCCCTGGTGTAGCTGAAGCGCATCTCCGCTCCCCAGCGCACGAACTGGAGGCATCGCTGCTGCAGCTCCGGGGTGGTCGCGCCGTCGAGCACGATCTGGTAGCCGCGCTCGCCGTGCACCTCGTCGGAGGTGATGTGCAGGTCGAAGAACTCGATCTCGTCCTCGGTGAAACCGTAGGTCTCGCGCAGCGGCACGATCTGCTTCTTGTAGATCTGCGGCACCTGTGACTCGAGTCCCACGATCAGTGCGGCGGTCGCCACGACGTAGTGCTCGCGCATCGCCGTCGCGTAGCACCAGGCCTGCAGACCACGGGTCACCGCGTTGGCGGTGTTCGGGTCCTCGATCCGCTCCCGCGTCGTGCCACAGACCTCGCCGAACCTGATGAGCAGGTCGGTGTGGCGGATGTCGGCGAGCTCCTCCTCGTACATGTTCTGGAGGAGGAAGTCCTTCGCGTCGGTGAAGTGGTCCGGGGTGTTGCCGTAGATGTAGCCCAAGTAGTCCGCGAACGGGCCGACGTAGTCGTAGTGGTTCTCGGCCCACCGGGCGAAGTGGTGGCGTTGGAGCTTCCCGTCCGCCCACGCCTTGCTGAAGGAGGCGGTCGAGGCCTCACGGCCCTTGATCGCGTCCTCGAGGGCCGCACGGAAGTCCTCCCGGTTGAGGAGCTCGGTCATGGTGTCCCTACCTTCTCTCGATGCTGGGATCTGGAGTGGTTCGATCCTCTGCGGCACGACCGAGGGCTCGTAGGGACAACATGCACACGATTCCGCCGATTCATCGTGCAGGTGGACGAGGTGCCGGCACGTCGGGAGTCGCCAGCATGGGCAGGTGCCGACGACGATCTCCGCCCGTGACTCCGGCCGACGTCTCCGCGCCCGGTTGGTGGTGGTCCTCGCGGTGACCAGTGGCGCCACCGACGCCATCGGCTTCCTCGCTCTGGGCAGCGCCTTCACCAGCGTGATGACGGGCAACCTCGTCCTGCTCGGCGTCGGAGCAGCCGAGCGCAGCCTCGATGCCGTGGCGCTCGTCAGCGTCGCGATCGCCAGCTTCATGGCCGGCGCCGCCGTCGGAGCGCGGACTGCGGGTCAGGCGCGCGAGGGCGACCCGGTCTGGCCGCGCGCCGTGAGCATGGCGCTCGTTGTCGAGCTGCTCCTCTTCATCGCGTTCGCCGTGGGCTGGTGGCTGGAGGGCGCAGACCCGACGGGCAGTGTTCTCATGCCGCTCCTCGCGCTCAACGCGGGAGCACTCGGCCTCCAGAGCAGCGCGATCCAGCGGTTCGGCGTGCCCGGGCTGTCGACGACCTATCTCACCGGAACCCTGACCACGGTCGTGATCCGGCTGTCGCAGGGGAAGAGTCTGCGGACCGTCGGGCACTCGTCGGTCATCCTGCTCGGCCTGGTCGCCGGTGCGGCGATCGCGACGGCGATGATCGCGGTGCTGCCCTGGGCCGTGCCGGCGCTCCAGCTGGCCACGGTCGGCGGCGTGTTGCTGTGTGCCGCGGTCAGCCGGGCGATGCGGGCGGCGTGAGCTCGAGCGGCTCAGGGTCCGGGCCGAGGAAGCTCACGGCCAACGCAGCACCGGCCACGACCGCGCACCCCGCGAGCACGGTGAGCATCTCGCTTCGGGGGAAGCTGAGTGCGACCCATGCGGTCCCCGTCGTCGAACCCGCGAACCGCAGCATGTTGAACAAGCCGAGCGCAGCGCCGGTCTGCCCCGCGGGCGATCGGGTCGCACCGGCCGCAGCCGGTGTCTGAACCATCGCCACTCCGATGCCTATCAGCATCAGCAGGCCGCAGATGACGCCCACGCGGGCAGCGGAGTAATCGTCGATCGCGATCATTCCGGTGACGAGCGAAGCGGCGATGAGGATCACCAGCCCGGTCCGCAGCACCGGACGGGGTCCGACTCGCTCCACCACCCTGCCGACGATCGGCGCCATGATCGCCATCGCCAACGGGAGCGCGAAGAACAACAGCCCGACCACGGCCGAGCCGAGGCCCAGCGTCTGGGTCAGGTAGAGCGGGATGGCGACGAGGAGCGTGCCGAGGACGAACATCTGGCCGAACGCAGCGACACAGCTGCGCAGGAATCGAGTCTCGATGATGAGCCGTGGCGGGATCATCGCCCGCGGGTTGCCACGGGAGACAGCGACGAAACCGGCCAACAGCACGGCCCCGCCGAGCGCGGTGAGTCCCACGACCAGCAGGGGCACGGCGGGCTGCGAGGCCGCGGTCACCGCGACCAGGAGCAGACCGGTGCCGATGGTGAGGAGCAGCGCGCCCGGCACGTGGAGACTCGTCGGTCGTCTGTCACCGGACGGCACCGACCCCAGAACGCCCAGAAGGACCAACGCGGACGCCACCGCCATCACACCGAAGATCGCGCGCCACCCGAGCCATTCGCTGATCAGCCCGCCGACGGGCGGTCCGATCGCCTGGCCGATGCCGTTCGCCGCTGCCCACGCCGCCATCATTCGGAAGCGGCGGACCGGAAACAGCGTGACGAGCATGCCCATCACCAGGGGCGGGATCGCGGAGCACGCCAGACCCTGGAAGGCCCGTGCGGTGATGAGCAGGGGCAGCGACGGCGCGATCCCGGCCGCCACCTGCGCGGCGACCATCAGAACAAGTGCCGCGATCAGCGTGCGCTTGCGGCCGACCCGGTCCCCGACCCAGCCAGCGAGCGGCATCGCAACCGCCAGCACTAGCACGAACGCCGTGACCGTGAGCACGACCTCCGAGGTGGGCCGGGCGAACTCGTCCTCGATGGCGTGCAGCGGCACGTTGACGATGTTGTTGGACATCGTGCCGAGCACGGTGACTCCGAGGAGGGAGTACTTGGCCAGCACCTGCGGCTGCGCTCCACCCCCGGTCGACACGGTCGCAGCGTAGACCGGTCAGAACCCGCGCACCGCACCGCCATCGACCCGGACCACCGACCCGGTCAGGAACGACGCGCGGACCGAGCAGAGGAACGCCACCACGTCGGCGAGCTCCCGCGCTGTCCCCATCCGGCCGAGCGGGATGGCGCTCAGATGCGCGGTACGAACCTCCTCGGGAGTGGTTCCGTCCGCCTCGGCACGAGCTGCCTCGAAGCGGGTGAGTGCCGGGGTGTCGAACTGACCGGTCGCCACCACGTTCACCAGCGTCGCCGGCGCCAGCTCCAGGGCGAGGGATCGGGCCGCAGCGGCCACCCCGCTCCGCATCACGGACGACAGCGCCAGCTCCGGCGTGGCCTCGACGACCGAGCGTGCGGTGAGGAAGAGCAACCGGCCGGCCCCGCGCTCGCCGAGGTGCGGCGCCGCCGCCCGGGCCGTCTCCAGCGCGGGGCGGAGCATCGCGTGGTACGACGATGCGACCGCCTCGTCGTCTGCACCCATCAGCCCGCCCGGTCGGCCCCCACCGGTGTTGACCACGCAGATGTCGAGACCCCCGAGCGCGGCCACCGCCTCCTCCACCAGGCGGTGGCCCGCGCCGGGCTCGCGCAGGTCGACCCCGGTGCTGGCCGTGGCGCCGGTGCGGGTCGCCGCCGCAGCCGCACGGTCAGCGTTCCGCCCCGTCACCATCACCCTGGCCGCCTCGGTCGCAAGGCCCGCTGCCACTGCTTCGCCGAGGCCCGACGTCGATCCGAGCACGAGGGCGCGTGCGCCCTCCAGTCCGAGGTCCATCAGGTCGTCTCCCCCACAGCCGCCACGTCAGAAGATGATGACCGCGACGATCGTGGACACCACCAGCCCTGCCACCACGGGCAGGAACAGCTGACGCGCCAGCTCGATCACGTTCACCCGGCAGAACCCGGCGACGGCCAACAGCGACGACCAGGCGATCAGCGTGCCGCCACCCGTCCAGATCGAACCCATCTGCCCGATCGCCGCGAGCGTCTCGGGATCCACCCCGGAGCCAGGACCCAGCGCTCCGGCGAGGGACCCCGTGAGCGGCAGCCCCGAGAACCCGGAGCCGTCAAGGCCTGTCGCCATACCGATGATCAGGAGCCCGAAGCCCATGACGAAGGGCACGTTCGGGATGACGTCCTGCACGTTCGTGACCAGGTCGAAGAGGAACCCCGGCGCTGTCGCACCCTCGTCCAGACTCATGATGCGCGCAGCGAAGTCGGCGTTGCCGATGAAGAAGAACCCCGCGATCGGGATCACGACGCCCATCGCCTTGAAGGCGAAGACCAGACCGTCAACGACATGGGTGGCACAGGTCTCCAGGCAGTTCCGGCCGTCGAGCACGATCGTGGCAGCGAGGAGCAGCAGTGCCGCCGTCCCTCCAACCAGCCCCGCCGCGTCCCCACCCGTCGTCTCGGGCACAGCGTCGGTGAACTTGCCGAGCGCCATGTACCCGACGAGTGCTGCGAACACCACGGGGACGACGAGCGCGAACGCCCGGGAGCGGCGTACGGGGACACCGCTGGCCGTGTTCTCGCCGAACTCCAGCGACGGTGCGCCCGCCCGGCCACTGGCTGGAACGCCCTCGTGCTCGTCACTCTCATCGCGGCCGCCCCCGGCGTCGCCGGCGCCAGCAGGCACCGTCGCACCGGCGGCTGCGCGCACCTTGCCGGTGACGGCCGTGTCCTGCTCGATCTGCTCCCACCTCTCGAAGAGCACGGGGTCGGGCGCCACGATCTGACGACGGATCTTGAAGTAGACGATCGAGATGGCGACAGCACCGGTGATCAGCGACAGCACCAGAGCGCGATCCGCGACCACACCTGTGTCGCCGCCCGCAGCGACTGCTGAGAGGCCCGGCGCAACCTGGATGACGTAGTCGCTCGACAGCGCCATGCCTTGGCCTGCCACGGCGATCGCCATCGCCCCTCCCATCGCAGGGAGCCCAGCGCGTATCGCGGCCGGCAGCAGGATCGCCCCGATCAGCGGCACCGCGGGGGTCGGCCAGAAGAACAGGCTGATCACGTAGGTGACGCCGAAGAGGATGAGGAACGCGAGGTTCCCGTTGCGCATCAGCTTCTGGAAGGGCGCCACCATCCGCTCGTCCGCGCCCATCGCGCGCAGGCCCCCCAGCAACGCGGTGACGAGGGCGATGATCAGGAAGATGCTGAACAGCTCAGACGCGGCGACCAGGCTGGCGTTGAACACCGATGACAGTCCGGTCGTGAAACTCTCGGTGTACGCCCAGGCTGTCAGGAACGTCGCGGCCACCGCCGGCACGACGACGTTCTTCCGGGCGATCATCACCCCAATGATGACGACCATCCCTATCAGGTAGATCCAGTGTGCTGCCGTCAGATCCATGAACAGCTCTCCTCGGGGCTGTGGGGCGGTCCGTGACCACCGCCCGCGCTTGACCAGACAATCTCGTCGCGCGGCCCGAGAGGATCAACGAACGATCTGCACACCGCACTGGCGCAGAAATGTGCTCTGTGTCAGGTCGCCACCACGCTGGAGCCATCCTCGAGTGTGGCCGGTGGCAGCCGACGATGAGCAGCCGGGGCAGGCGAGCCGAGCATCCCGGGGGCTCTCCCAGGGCCAGGCAGGCTCGCACCGGCCTTCGACCACCTTCGGGATAGGCTGTCGTCGAGGCCACGGTCTCCCGGACGAGGGCGTCGTACCCGGTCATGCACGACGACGCGAGATCAGCTGTCGTCGTCGTGGAGGAGGCCCGAGATGGCCTGGATCGTGCTCGTCGTGTCAGGACTGCTGGAGACCGCCTGGGCCGCGGCGCTCGCGGAGAGCAAGGGGTTCACCCGGCCGGTGCCGACCGCGGTGTTCGGCGTCGCCGTGGTGCTGAGCATGGTGGGTCTCGCCTACGCCCTGCGCAGCATCCCGGTCGGCACCGGCTACGCCGTCTGGGTCGGCATCGGCGCCGTCGGTACGGCGATCTACGGGATCGTCGCCTTCGACGAGAGCACCGCTCCGCTGCGGCTACTCTGCCTGGTGCTGATCGTGACCGGCGTGGTGGGGCTGAAGCTGGCGCACTGAGGCGGTGGCGGGATCCCCGGTCGACCGGGGATCCCTGATGTTGTCCGGTGTTGCAACGCCCGACAAGCTCAGCGAAGGGCCGACAAGTCGGCGGGGTCAGTCGCGCAGCCGCGGCAGCGGAGCGTGCCAGCCCCGCCAGATCGCGAGCAGCCGCCAGGCGATCGTGAGCGCCGCGGCCGGCAGTGCCAGCCAGGCGGTCGGTGCGTCGAGGTGGTAGCCGACCACGGCGACCGTCGCCCCCGCCACGGCGGGGATCGCGTAGAGCTCGCCGTTGCTCAGCACCACCGGCACCCGGTCGGCCAGCACGTCGCGGATCATCCCGCCGCCGATGCCGGTCACCATGCCGAGCAGTGCGGCGGGCACGGGCCCGAGACCGTACTCGGATGCCTTCACCGCGCCCGCGACGGCGAACAGCCCGAGCCCGAACGCGTCGAAGACGTTGACCAGCCGCACGGTGCGCTCCAGCGCCGGGTGCGCCCAGAACGTCAGCAGCCCGGCGACGGAGGCGGTCACCAGATAGCGCCAGTCGGCGAGCCCGGGGGGAGGCACGTCACCGATGATCACGTCCCGGATGACGCCACCGCCCAGACCGGTCACCACCGCCAGCGTCAGGACACCGACGATGTCGAGCCGCTGCCGGACGGCGAGCAGACCCCCTGAGACAGCGAAGACCGCGACACCGGCGAGGTCCAGGATCAGCAGCAGCATGGTGGCGCGAGTGAAACACAGATGGTGGTGGCGAGGCTCGCTGGCGCTCGCACCTCAACCACCGGCCCCGACGCTCGCACCTCGACCACCGTCAGCGGCCGACCGGCAGCCTGGCGACCGTCTCGTAGCGGGGTCGGCCGCGCGGGCCCTCACCGAGATGCGACGCGATCACCTGGACCTCGCTGACCGGCCACTCGGGACCGACGTAGGTCTCCAGCAGCCGGACCCAGTTGGTGACGTCCTCGGGATGACGTAGCCGGGCGAGCGTCAGGTGCGGCCGGAATCGCTGCCCGTCGACCTCGAGCCCGGCCTTGACCGCCGCCGAGCGGGAGCGGCCGGCGAGCCGGCGCAGCACCTCGCCGCCGTCGTCGGACTCCGGCACCACCCCGGCCGCGAGGACGCGCGCCTGCGCCGCATCGGGGAACGCGACCGGCCCGGCGATCCGCACGGTCACGACCGGGACCTTGTCGAGGGCCGCCGCGAGTCGCTCGACGTACTCGTCGGCTCGCCACTCCTCGGCCTGCGCGATGAACGCCAGCGTGACGTGCATCTGCTCGACCAGCGTCCATCGGAAGTCGGCCTCCGGACGCCGCGGCACCAGGAACTCGTCGAGGTGCTCGATCGCCTCCTCCGGCGGCACGAGCGCTGCAAAGAGTCGCATGGCCCGACGATGTCAGACCTGGGTGCCGAGCAGGGACCCGATCGCGTAGGTCACCACCATCGCCGCCAGCCCGCCGAGCACGGTGCGGATCACAGCGCGGGCCGTGGAGCCGTAGCCGAACCAGGAGCTCAACCAACCGGTGATCGCGAGCGCGGCGGTCACCGCGCCCATGGTCGCCCACACCCGGACGTCGACCGGCGTCAGCAACATCACCAGCAGCGGCAGCAGCGCACCGATGGTGAACGCCGCCATCGAGGCGAACGCCGCGTTCCACGGGCTGGTCAGGTCGTCCGGGTCGATGCCCAGCTCCACCTCGGCGTGGGCGCCGAGGGCGTCCTTCGCCGTGAGCTGCCGAGCGACGTCGAGGGCGAGGTCGGGCTCGAGCCCGCGCTCGACGTAGAGGCCCGCCAGCTCGGCGAGCTCCTCGTCCGGCTCCTCGGCGAGCTCCCGCCGCTCCTTGGCGAGCAGGGCGTTCTCGGAGTCGCGCTGCGTGCTGACCGAGACGTACTCCCCCGCCGCCATGCTGATCGCCCCGGCGACGAGCGCGGCGACGCCGGCGATCAGGATCGCGGTGCGGTCGGTGGTGGCACCGGCGACGCCGACGACGAGCCCGGCGGTGCTGACGATGCCGTCGTTGGCCCCGAGCACGCCGGCCCGCAACCAGTTGAGCCGGTCGTTGAAACCACGGACATGTGGCTCTTCCTGGTGCGGCCCGGGTTGCGGGTCCACCGGGTGCGGCGTGTTCATCCTCCGATCATGCACCGTCGGCGAGCGTCACGACGACGCCCTGCCGCACCGTGAGCCGACGGAGTCCTCCCGGCGTCCGACGCCCGGAGGACTCCGCAACCCTCAGCCGCACGTCGCGGCGAGTCGCTCGTCCTCTCGGGGCGCGGAACCGGCGACCGTGCTCAGCACGTGGCAACCGGCGGTGACGCCGTCCACCCGCAGGTAGCCGCGCTCCCGCTCGGCGTCGACGGCGCGGCCGTCGACGTACACGACGTCCTCGGCCGCCTCGCCGGCGGGCACGAACACCGACGCCACCGCGTTGCCCGGGACGTGCACCCCGACGTCGGTGCGACCGCCGACGGAGTGGAAGGCGGCACCGATGCTGCCGCGCAGCGTGGGCAGCGTGACGTGCGCCCAGTCGACCGACTCGGGCTGCGGCCGGACGTCGTACGTCGCGTAGCCGGGCGTGGTCGGCCGGATGCCGAACATCCCCTGCGGGACGTTGTACGCCGGCGACGCCGCCCACGGGTGGGAGTAGGTCATGTTGCCCTTGAGCGAGGCGTCCCATGCCTCGGCCGTGGCGCCCGCGCCATCGGCGATCATGTTGAGCCAGCTGCGCAGCCCGGTGCCGGTGAGCAGGTCGTAGGCGAGGTCGGACCGGTCGCCGTTGTAGAGCGACTCGACGAGGAAGGCCGCACAGTAGACGCTGCACTGCATGCCCCGGCTGCCGAGGTAGTCCGCCGCCTGCGCCGCCCGCTCGGCGTCCGGCACGCCGAAGGCGCTCGCGAAGCTGCTGGCGTGCACCGCGTGGTGATCGACCGGGGTGCGGTCGGCGTCCAGACCGTCGCGGTAGGCGCCGACCTCGTCGTCCCACAGGTACTCGTTGATCGCGTCGCGCAGCCGGTCGCCGGTCGTGCGGTACGACGCGGCGTCGGCGTCCTCGCCGATCGCCTCCGCGATCGCGGCCATGTCCATGAAGCTCCGGTAGCCGATCGCGTTGATGACGGTGTTGTAGGGCCGGAAGACGTAGCCGTCGCGCTCCGAGCCGGGCCAGTCGACGATGTCGCAGTCGGTCTGGCTGTTGCACCCGTTGGAGCGGAAGTCCTTGCGGATCAGCCCGGTCTCCGCCTCGACCCACTCCGAGGGCAGCTTGTCGACCAGCTGGTCGTAGCTGCGCTCGAGCTGCGCGACGTCGCCGGTCTGCTGGTAGCTGTCGTGCATCGCCAGGATCGTGTACATCGGCCACTCCGTCGGCCAGGTCCGGCGGGTGAGCAGGTAGTCGATGGAGTAGTTGCCCAGTGTCGGGTCGGAGGAGGTGAAGAAGTTCGCCATCATCTGCAGGTAGCTGTCGGCCTCGTAGGGCTCCCGCTCTCGGGTCCAGGAGTCGACGTAGAGGTTGTGGTTGGTCGCCTCCACCGTGTTCTTCGACAGCTGCCAGACCTGGTTGAGCCCGTCGTCGGAGGAGTCGAAGACCGCGCCGTCGACGTCGAACGGGTAGACCTGCGCCAGCGCGGGGAAGTCCTCAGCGCCGAGGCCGGTCGGCGCGCCGAGCACCTCGACGTAGCGGAACACCCGCATGCCCCACGTCTCGAGGTGCAGCGGCTCGTCGGTGAGCGTCCAGTGGTCCTGGTACTGGTTGCCCGTGCGCAGGTTGGAGCGCACCTCCTGCGGGCCCCACAGCTCCTCACCGAAGCGGAACTCGACCTGCTGACCCGCCTCGCCGTGGAGCTCGAGGCTCAGCCCACCGATCCAGGTGCGTCCGTAGTCGATGAAGTAGCGCCCGGGCGACTTCTCGACGACCTCGACGGGATACTCCAGCCGCTGCTCGACCTTGTCGGTCGGCGTGGCGACGAGGTCGTCGTACGCCGGCTGCGGGGTGGCCGGCGTCCAACCGCCGGCGTCGAAGCCGGGCTCGTCGAAGCCGACAGGGTAAGCCGCGGCCCGGAGGTCCTCCTTGGGGGCGGCGAAGTAGCCGGTGCCGATCGAGCCGCCCCAGGGATAGACCGCGTCGCCCGAGCGCGTCGACCAGGCCTCGCCGGTGCCGAAGGTCTGCTGCGTCCCGTCGGCGTACTCGACGACCAGCTGAGCCTGGAACCGCTGGTCCTGCCGGGTCCAGGCGAGCGCGCCGAGCGCGTTGGCCCCGCCCTCGCGCACCAGGTCGGTCACGTCATACCCGTCGTAGCGGGTCTCCCCCGCGATCGAGCGGACCGGGCCGAGCCCGACGAACTCGCCGTTGAGCCACATCTTGTAGACGTACTGCCGACCCGGCTCGGGCGAGGAGCCGGTCGCGAACACACTCGCCCACGCGATCTCCTTGTCCGGCTCGGTCGCGAACTCGCCGCGCAGGAACGCCCAGTCGGTGGCGCCGAGACCGTAGACGCAGTTCTGGCCG
>CAZJDU010000059.1:0-22679 GCA_964544855.1 uncultured Nocardioides sp. | reverse complement strand
GATGTGCTCTCGGCCAAGGTCACCATGCCTCCCCCCTATGTCAAGGAGGCAGCACACGAGGCACTGACGATGATCGCCGGGGAGGACCTGGGTGCGAGCCCGGGCGCTTGGCAAGAATGGGCGGCGACCGGCACGGCACCCTGACGACTGGGCGAGCCGGGCGACTCCCTCAGCGACATCCTGAGACGACTGGAGACCGCCCGCACTGCGGCGACCCAGGGACGAGTCGTCGAAGCGGTCCGCGCTTTGAGCGACGTCGCCCGCGCCGAACCCGTTGAAGCCGGCGTCGAGCCCGACGCCTACCTCCTTCCGGTCTTCGAACGGCTGGACGAGTCGAACCGAGCTGCCGAGTGCCTGCTGCGCATCCAGCAGGCAGGCGTCGGCCTGGATCCCGCCGCCGAAGATCGCTGGCGTGCCGCAGTCGCCGCCGTCGACGAAGCCGAGTTGCGGGCCGCGATCCAGACCTGACGAGTTCCGCGGTGTGGTGGGGCGTCGTCGGAGACTCACCCCACCAGACAGAACTCGTTGCCCCCGGGGTCAGCCATGCCGAGGCCGTCCGCACAGCCGGCAACGTCACGAGTTGCCCCGAGCGGCAAGAGACGCTCGACTTCACCGTCGATGGTCGATGCGGCGGATGGCGCGAGGTCGAGATGTAGCCGATTCCTGCCCAGCTTGGGTGCCACCGGCTCGCCGCCCCACGTGATCTTGGGGCCTCCGGTCGGTGCCTGGACCGCGGTCTCACCATCCTGGTCCCAGACCAAGTTCCAGGCCAGCGCGTCGCGCCAGAAGTAGCCGACGTCAGCCAGCCCATCGCCGGCCAACGAGCTGAAGAACGGGCACCCAGCGAGGAAGCTGCCCCCCGGCGGGAGGACGCACAGCTCGTTGCCGTCGGGATCGGCGAGGACGACATGCTCGGCCTCCGATCCTTGGCCGACGTCCACGTGCCGGGCTCCCAGCTCGAGCGCTCGCTGAACCGCGGCCTCCTGCTCGCGGCTGGAGGCCGGTCTCAGATCGGGGTGCATCTGGTTGGGACCCCACTTCGCACCCGTGTCTGCAACGAACCGCAGACCGAACCCCACCTCGGGCACGGCCGCCAGCGCCGGCGCGCCCCGGTCGATCGTGACGTCCTGCCCGAGCAGACCACCCCAGAACGCCGCAAGACGCTCCGGATCGGGCGAGCTGAAGGTGAGGGCGGTCAACTCAGACACCATGACCGCCATTCTGCGCCGCTCGGCGATGGCGTCGGCATCACCCCGGGATGCCAGGCTCGAACGGCCATGCCCGGCAGTTTCGACGCGCTCTCCCGCAAGCGGATCGGCCTCAAGCGCGGTTCAGGGGCGTCCTGGCTCGGCCGGGTCGTGCGTGATGCTCTGCGCGTGGAGCCGGGCGTGGGCGATGGCTTCGGGGGTGGTGGCGAAGATATGTCGTTCGTGGGCCAGACGGTCATAGACCCCGAGCGTCTCCAGGACGCGTGCGTGGGACGGACGGACGCCGGAGAGCACCACGGTGACACCGCGGCGCTCGAGGCGGCCGATGGTGTCGGCCAGGACGTGGGCACCGGTGGCGTCGATGTGGGTGATGTGGGACATGCGCAGGATCACGACCCGCACCCGGCTGACCTCGGCGAGCTCGAGGAGGAAGTCGTGAGCGGCGGCGAAGAACAGGGGGCCGTCGATGCGGTAGGCGACGATGTGCTGGTCGAGGAGGTCGCGCTCCTCCTGACTGTGGTCGAGAGGATCCAGCGGGGTCTGTTCCATACGGGCGGTCCGCGCGGTCTGGCGGAGGGCAAAGAACCCGGCGACCGCCAGACCAACGATGACGGCCTGCACCAGGTCGAGTGCCACGGTCGCGGCCGCGGTGATGACCAGGGTGGCGGCGTCGCCGCGAGTGGACTTGAGGAGGGTGGTGAGGCTGGAGACCCGAATCATCTGGACCGCGGTGGCGATCAGCACCCCGGCGAGCGCCGCGAGGGGAATCTCGCCCACCCAGCGGGCGGCGACCAGGGCCACGGCGAGCAACAGGACGGCATGGGTGAGCGCGGCGAAGCGTGAGGTGGCTCCGGATCGGATGTTCACCGCGGTGCGGGCGATGGCCGCGGTGGCCGGGATACCGCCGAAGAGGGGGGTGGCGATGTTGGCCAGGCCCTGGCCGAACAGCTCACGGTCGGGGTCGTGCCGCGTGCCCACGCTCATCGCGTCGGCCACGGTGGCCGAGAGCAGGCTCTCGAGCGCCCCGAGTGCGGTCACCGCGACCGCCGCCATCACCAGGGTGTCCAGATCGGCCCACGGCACCTGCGGCACCCTCGGGGCGGGGAGCCCAGACGGGATGTGCCCGATCGTGGCCAGGCCGGTGTCGGTCCGGGTCTCAGCCCAGGTGTTGGCCGCGGTCGCGGCACCGACCAGCAGCGCGGCGGGCAGTCCTGGCCGGATCCGGGCGGCGGCCAAGATTCCCAGCGTGACCGCGATCGCCGTCACCGGGGCGACCCACGCGCTGCCCTCCCCGAGGTTGGTTCCCCAGGCCCGGACGGCGTCGCGGGCGAGGATCCCGATCCTGTCGGCGTGCGCCTCGACTCCCAACGCCGGGGGCAGCTGCTGGAGGGCGATGATCACGGCGATCCCGACGGTGAACCCTTCCACCACGGAGACCGGGACGTAGCGGATGGCCCTCCCGGCGCCGCTGAAGGCCAGCACGGTCAAGAAGATGCCGGCCAGCAGGCCGACTACCAGCACACCGCTGGCGCCGTGGGCGGCGACGATGGGGATCAGCACCACGGTCATCGCGCCGGTCGGACCGGAGACCTGGAGGTGACTGCCGCCGAAGATCGCGGCGACAGCGCCGGCGACGATCGCGGTCACGATCCCCGCGCCCGCGCCCATCCCGGAGCTCACCCCGAACCCGAGCGCGAGCGGGAGCGCGACCAGCGCCACCATCACACCCGCCATCAGGTCGCGGCCCAGGTTGGACGTGGTCCAGTCGGCGCGGCGCGGCAGCAGACCGTCGACACGGTCGAGGACACGGCCAGGCAGGGCCGCCGTGCCGGCCCACACGTTGGATGCGTTCACCCCAAGGCCTTCAGTCGGGCGGGGTTCACTCGGCGACGTTCACTCGGCGGTGCCCGTCAGCTCGTCCTCGAACTCGCTCTGAGCCCGTGCCAGGCCAACCAGGATCGCGCGGGCCGAGACCAACAGGTCACGCACCTCGGGGACGCTGATCGAATAGACGACCTGCCCTGCCCGTCGCTCAGAGACAACCAGCGAGGTCCGGCGCAGCACCGAGAGCTGCTGGGAGAGGTTGCTGGGCTCGATCGCGATCTGCTCCAACAGCTCGTGGACCGCATGGTCGCGTTCGGCGAGCAGCTCGAGGATCCGGATCCGTGCCGGGTGGCCCAGAGTGCGGAAGAACTCCGCCTTTGCCTGGTACAGCGGTACACCCATCCGCGAAACCCCTCCTGGTTACGTGTCAAGGACTGCTCAACTGATGGTCAAACGCCCTCGACTGCAGCACCCGGTACAGTACACGACTTGAATACATCTTCATATTGTGGGGCGCTGAGACAGCCGCAACATCGTCGGAGTCCGGCGTCCTCGCATGGCTCGGCAGCTATTCAACCTTCGGGTTGACAACTGGATGCCCGTCGCATTTAATCAACCCCATGGTTGAACAGGACCGGTTGTCGCAGCTCTTCGCCGCACTCGCCGACCCGATCCGGCGGGACATGGTCTCCCGGCTCGCGAGCGAGGACGCGACGGTGAGCGAGCTGGCGGCGCCGTACGACGTCTCGCTGCAGGCGGTCTCCAAGCACCTCAAGGTGCTGGAGGAGGCCGGACTGGTGCGGCGTTCCCGCGACGCACAGCGGCGGCCGGTGCATCTGGAAGCGGAGGTGTTCGACCTGATGACGAAGTGGATCGAGCGCTACCGACAGCAGGCCGAGGAGCGGTACCGCCGCCTGGACGCACTGCTGGAGCGCATGGACGACACCGGGACCGAGCACCCGGGTGAGGACACAGGAGCGACAGCATGAGCACGACCACGCAGCACGAGACCACCATCGAGGCGCACCCCGACCTGCCCACCGTCACGATCACCCGCGAGTTCGACGCGCCCGTCGAGAAGGTGTGGCGCGCCCACGTCGAGCCGGACCTCGTGAGGCAGTGGATGGGACCGCGCTCGATCGACATGGACATCGCGACGTGGGAGGTGCGCACCTGCGGGTCCTACCGCTACACCGCGCGCCGCGACGGCGAGGACGTAGCCCACTTCTACGGCACGTTCCACCGGGTCGACGAGCACCAGAGGATCGTGCAGACCTTCGGGTTCGAGGAGCAGCCCGATGCGGTGGCGCTCGAGACGCTGACCTTCACCGACCTCGGCGACGGTCGCACCCGGCTCGAGGCGGTCTCGCTCGTCTACTCCATGGAGGACCGCGACGCGATGCTGGCCAGCGGCATGGAGGTCGGCATCAACGAAGGCTACGAGAAGCTCGACGAGCTGCTGACCGAGGACGCGTGAGGATGAGCATCCCCTCCGCGCCGGCGGAGCAGCACCGCAGCGTCGCCGGGACGTTCGGTGAGCGGGTCCGCGGCGTGCCGGCCGACGCCTGGGACTCCCCGTCCCCGGTGGCCGACTGGGTCGCCCAGGACGTCGTACGGCATCTGGTGGAGTGGTTCCCGCCGTTCCTCGCCGCCGGCTCCGACATCGACCTGCCGCCGGCACCGCCCGTCGGCGACGACCCCGCGGCGGCGTGGGAGCACCATGCCGCCGCGGTGCAGGCGGTGCTCGACGATCCGAGGACGGCCTCGGCCGTCCTCGCGCACCCACGGCTGCCCGAGACCCCGCTCGACGTCGCGATCTCGCGCTTCTACACCGCCGACGTCTTCATGCACACCTGGGACCTGGCCCGGGCAACCGGCCAGGACGACCGACTCGACCCCGAGCTCTGCCGCGAGCTCTACGAGGGCATGCTGCCCCTGGACGACATGCTGCGGCAGAGCGGTCAGTACGGCGCGCGCGTCCCGGTGCCCGAGGACGCCGACTGGCAGGCGCAGCTGCTCGGCTTCATCGGCCGCGACCCTGACTGGCAGGCGGCGCAGTAGCACTCATCCGTCGAGCATCTTGTCCAGCAGCGACTCGAGTGCGCCGCGCTCCGACGGCGTGAGCGTCGCGGTCACCGTCGACGCGGAGGCCACGGCAGCGGCAAGGGCCACGCGACGCGACTCGCCCTGCGCAGTGAGCCGGAGCCGCTTGATGCGGCGGTCGTGCTCGTCCGGGACTCGTTCGATGAGCCCGAGCCGATCCAGCCGGTCAGCCAGACCAGTGACGTTGGAGGCATCGCACGACATCACGTCAGCGAGCGCGCTCATCCGACACGGGCGCTCGAGGCTCAGGAGTGTGCGCGCCTGCAGGCCAGTGAGCCCGTGTGCGGCCGCGACCGCCTCGAACTCCGCCTTCATCCGCTCCCCGACGCCGAAGAGCTTGCGCGAGAGGTCACGTGCCTCCTCGGAGTCGGTGCGAGACATGTACCGCAGCATAGTGGAGCAAGTCAATAGTTGATGACCAGAAATATGTATCGGCAACCGCGAGTTCACCTGATGACATCAACCATTGAGGAGTTCAACAATGAGTATCACCAACCCAGCCACCTCCGCCTCGCTCACCGCGGGCCGAGCGGTCCGTACCGGGGGCCTTGTCCTGGCTGCCTCCATCGTGGTCAATCTGGTCGCGCTGGCGGTCGCGCGTCTCGCCGGCGCCGAGATGGAGGTGCTGCAGCCCGGCGCCGACGAGGCGACCGAGGTCGGCGCGGTCCCGGTGCTGATCAGCACCGTCGCCCCGCTGCTCGTGGGCACCGCCGTGCTCGCGCTCGCGTCCCACTGGGGTCGTACCGGCTGGTCGACGCTGGCCTGGGTCGGTCTCGCGCTAGGCGTGCTCTCCGCCGTGGCGCCCCTCGCCGCTGACGCGACCGCCGGGACCAGGGTCACGCTCGTGATCTTCCACCTGGTGCTGGGGGTGGCTTGGTTCACTGCTCTTCGTCGGGACGTGATCGGCACGCGCTGACGCGTCGCGAGCCTCAGCCCTCCCGGACCAGGGCCCCGTCCTGCGACACAGGTGGAGGACCGGATGCCACCGGCCCCTCGAGCTCGAGGTCCGGCAGGATCCGGTCCAGCCACCGCGGCATCCACCACGCGTGCCGGCCCAGCAAGGCGAGGATCGCGGGCACGAGCACCATGCGCACGACGCTGGCGTCGATCAGCACGGCGACCGCCATGCCGATGGCCAGCATCTTGATCGAGGGGTCGTCGGAGCGCACGAAGCTCACGAAGACCACGACCATCACCGCTGCGGCGGTGGTGATCACCCGCGCCGTGCTGCCGATCCCGATGGCGACGGCCCGCTGGGCGTCCCCCGTGCGGTGCCAGGCCTCGCGGATGCGCGAGAGCAGGAACACCTCGTAGTCCATCGACAGGCCGAAGACGATGGCGAAGATCAGCATCGGCACGTACGCCGGGATCGGCAGGTGCTGGTCGATCCCGATGAACTGGGACCCCCACCCCCACTGGAAGACCGCGACGACAACGCCGTACGCCGCCCCGACCGAGAGCAGGTTGAGCACGGCAGCCTTGGTGGAGATCACCAGCGAGCGGAAGGCCACCGTCAGCAGCACGAAGGAGAGGGCCACGACCGCCAGGATCAGCCAGATCATCCGTCCGGCGATCTGGTCGGTGAAGGTCACGTAGCCGGCCGTCGTGCCGACCAGGTAGGCGTCGCGGACGTCGAGACCCGGCAGCACCGTGTCGGTGAGGTGGTCGACCAGGTCGGTCGTCTCCTGGGCGTCGGGCGCCGCGGAGGGGACCACCGAGATCACCGCGACGGTGCCGGCCTGGTTGGTCTCCGGTGGCCCGACCGACGCGACGCCGGTCTGCTTCTCGAGGGTGCTCTCGGTCGACGACAGCAGCGACTGGGTCTTCGACGCTGACTGGTCCTTCAGCTCGAGCACCACCGTGAGCGGGCCGTTCGCGCCTTTGCCGAACCCCTGGCTGATGAGGTCGTAGGCCCGCCGGTCGCTCTGCGACTTCGGGTCGGTGCCGGCGTCGAGCTGTCCCAGCTGGAGCCAGAGCAGCGGCAGGGCGAGCACGAGCAGCACCAGGGTGCTGGCGACCGCCCAGGGCCACGGCCGGCCGCTGACCCGGCGGCCCCACCGGGCGAAGGCGCTGTGCTCGTGCCGGGCGTCGGTGGCCGCCGGGTCCACCGGGGCGGTGCGCGCCGCGCGGGAGAGCACCCGGCGGCGGGCCACCGCCAGGAACGCCGGCACCAGCGTCAGTGCGGAGAGCATCGTCACCGCCACCACCACCGCGGCAGCGAGCCCGAGCGCGCCGACGAACGGGACGCCGGACACGTAGAGCCCCAGGATGGCGACCACCACGGTGCTGCCGGCGACGACGATGGCGGCCCCGGAGGTGCTGCTCGCCCGCGCCACGGACTCGTCGGGGTCCATGCCGTGCTCGAGCTGCTCCCGGTGCCGGGCGACCAGGAAGAGCCCGTAGTCGATCGCGACGCCGAGGCCGAGCAGCGTGCCGATCGCGGGCGCGGTGGTGGGCATGTTCATCGCGGCCGCGACCAGCCCGACCATCGCCAGACCCGTGCCGACGCTGAACGCCGCGCCGACCAGCGGGATCAGTGCGGCGACGATCGAGGCGAACATGAGCAGGAGCAGCAGCAGCGCGGCCGCCGCCCCGATGAGCTCGGAGCCGAGGTCGTCGGGCTGCTGCCCGATCTGGCCGGCGCCGCCGCCGTAGTCCACGACCAGGCCGGCCGACCGGGCGGGCGCGACCGCGGTGTCCAGGTCGTCCAGGTAGTCGGTGTCCAGCGATGCCGGGTTGACCGACCACGACACCGCGCCGTAGGCGATCTTCCCGTTCCGGGAGACGGCCGGCGTGCCCTGCTGCGTCAGCGGGTCGGTGGCGTCGACGACGTGCGGGAGCGCCCCGACCTGCGTCATCGTCTTCTTCACCGCGCCCGCGTGGTCCTGGACCTCGCCGCTGGTCGCGTGGAAGACGATCTGGCCGCTGTAGCCGCTCGCCGCCGGGAAGTCCGCGCGCAGCACGTCGAGTCCCTGCGACGTCGAGCTGCCGGGGACGTTGTAGTCGTTGACGAAGGTGCTGTCGTCGGCACGGTTGGCCACGTTGCTGCCGACCAGGAGCACCAGCCAGATGCCGATGACCCACCAGCGGTGGCGGCCCACGAACCCTCCGAGGCGATACAACGCACGGTTCACTGGCCGGCCCCCGCTTCTCCGATCGCCACAGGCTAGTAGCGACACTAGGTCGGACCATCCGCTGCCCACGAGGGCCGAAGGTCCCGGGCTGTCGGTGGGCTGCGCGATGATGGGCAGGTGGCCGAGACCGATCCGCTCGCCTCCTTCAGCGAGCCGACCCGCCGATGGTTCGGCGCGGCGTTCCCCGCCCCCACGCCGGCCCAGGTCGGCGCATGGGCCGCGATCGCGCAGCAGCGACACGCGCTCGTGGTGGCACCCACCGGCTCCGGCAAGACGCTCAGCGCCTTCCTCGCCTCGCTCGACCGGCTGCTCACCACTCCCCCTCCGGAGGACCGCAAGCGCCGCACCCGCGTGCTCTACGTGTCCCCGCTCAAGGCCCTCGCCGTCGACGTCGAGCGCAACCTCCGCGCCCCGCTCATCGGCATCCGGCAGACCGCGGAGCGACTGGGCGGCTTCGAGACCCGCACGCTCGCACCTCAGCCACCGTCGGTGCCCGAGGTGAGCGTGGGCATCCGGTCCGGCGACACGGCGCCGGCCGACCGTCGCAGGCTCACGACGCGGCCGCCCGACATCCTGATCACCACGCCCGAGTCGCTGTTCCTGATGCTGACCAGCCAGGCCCGCGAGACGCTGCGCAACGTCGACACCGTGATCGTCGACGAGGTGCACGCCGTCGCCGGCACCAAGCGCGGTGCCCATCTCGCGCTCAGCCTGGAGCGCCTCGACGCGCTGCTGCCCCGGCCCGCGCAGCGGATCGGGCTCTCCGCGACGGTACGCCCGACCGAGGAGGTCGCCCGCTTCCTCGGTGGCCGCGCGCCGGTCGAGATCGTCGCACCGCCCGCTCACAAGGACTGGGACCTGCAGGTCGTGGTGCCGGTCGAGGACATGACCGAGCCCGCGCCGGCGCAGGAGCAGCCGGACGACCACGACGGCCTCGAGGACGCGACCGCGGCCCGGCGCCGCTCGTCGATCTGGCCGCATGTCGAGGAGCGCGTCGCGGAGCTGATCGGCGCCCACCGCTCGACCATCGTCTTCGCCAACGGCCGGCGCACCGCCGAGCGGCTCACCGCACGGCTCAACGAGATCGCGACGGGCGAGTCGGCCGACGACCTCGATCCGCCCGCGCAGGTCCTGGCCCAGTCCGGTGTGAGCAGCGGGTCCGACACGCTCCTCGCGCGCGCCCACCACGGGTCGGTGTCCAAGGAGGAGCGCGCCCGGATCGAGGATGACCTCAAGAGCGGCCGACTGCCGGCGGTCGTGGCGACCAGCAGCCTCGAGCTCGGCATCGACATGGGCGCGGTCGACCAGGTGCTGCAGATCGCCGCGCCACCGACGGTGGCGAGCGCCCTGCAGCGCGTCGGCCGCGCCGGCCATCAGGTGGGCGAGACCTCCCGTGGCGTGTTCTTCCCCCAGCACCGCGGCGAGCTCGCGGCCGCAGCGGTGAGCGTGGCCCGGATGCGCTCCGGGGGCATCGAGGCGCTCCGGGTCCCGGCGAACCCGCTGGACGTGCTCGCCCAGCAGATCGTCGCCGCCACCGCCGTCGAGGAGTGGGACGTCGACGAGCTCTACGACCTGGTGCGCCGGAGTGCGCCGTACTCCCAGCTCCCGCGCTCGGCGTACGACGCGGTGCTCGACCTGCTCGCCGGCCGCTACCCCAGCGACGAGTTCGCCGAGCTGCGGCCGCGTCTCACCTGGGACCGCGTCACCGGGCGGATCGCCGGTCGTCCGGGAGCCCAGCGGCTCGCGGTGACCAGCGGCGGCACCATCCCCGACCGCGGGCTCTACGGCGTCTTCCTCGTCGGCGGCGAGGGGCCCGGCCGGCGGGTCGGCGAGCTCGACGAGGAGATGGTCTACGAGAGCCGCGTCGGCGACGTCTTCGCCCTGGGCGCCACGAGCTGGCGGATCGAGGACATCACCCACGACCGGGTGCTGGTCACCCCCGCGCCGGGCATCCCGGGACGACTCCCGTTCTGGAAGGGCGACACCCTCGGCCGGCCGGCCGAGCTCGGCGCGGCCATCGGCGGGTTCACCCGGGAGCTCAGCGCGATGCCGCACGACGCCGCCACGACGCACGCCCGTGGGCTGGGTCTGGACGCCTACGCCGCAGCCAACCTCGTGGGCTACCTGCGCGAGCAGGCCGAGGCCACCCGGGTGGTGCCGCACGACACCACGCTGCTGCTCGAGCGCTGCCGCGACGAGCTGGGCGACTGGCGGCTGGTGCTGCACTCCCCCTACGGCACTGCGGTGCACGCGCCGTGGGCGCTGGCGATCAACGCCCGTCTCCACGAGCGCTACGGCGTCGACGGGCAGGCGACCGCCGCCGACGACGGCATCGTGATCCGGGTGCCGGACACCGACGCCGAGCCGCCCACCGCCGAGCTGGTGGTCTTCGAGCCGGACGAGATCGAGGAGATCGTGACCCGCGAGGTGGGCGGTTCGGCGCTCTTCGCCTCCCGGTTCCGGGAGTGTGCGGCGCGCGCCCTGCTGCTGCCGCGCCGCGACCCCGGGCGACGCTCCCCGCTGTGGCAGCAGCGCCAGCGCGCCGCCCAGCTGCTCGAGGTCGCCGCTCGCTATCCCTCCTTCCCGATCCTGCTGGAGACAGTGCGCGAGTGCCTCAACGACGTCTACGACCTCCCCGGCCTGGTCGCGCTGCTCACCCGGGTGCAGCGCCGCGAGGTGGCGGTCACCGACGTGGCGACCCACCAGGCCTCGCCCTTCGCCCAGACGCTGCTCTTCGGCTACGTCGCCCAGTTCGTCTACGAGGGCGACTCACCGCTGGCGGAGCGACGGGCGGCGGCGCTCGCGCTCGACCAGGGCCTGCTGGCCGAGCTGCTCGGCCGCGCCGAGCTCCGCGAGCTGCTCGACCCCGAGGTGCTCGCCGAGGTGGAGGCCGAGCTGCAGCGGCTGGCCCCGGACCGGCGGGTCCGTGACGCCGAGGGGGTGAGCGACCTGCTCCGGATGCTCGGACCGCTCACGGTCGAGGAGGTCCGGGCGCGGTGCGTGGCTGACGCCCCGGTCCAGGACTGGCTGGACGATCTCGCTGCCACCCGCCGGGTGGTGACCACCCGGATGGCGTTCGGCCCGGCCTGGACCCTGGTCGAGGACGTCGCCCGGCTCCGCGACGGGCTCGGGGTACCGGTGCCCCCGGGCACCCCGGCTGCGTTCACCGAGCCCGTCGCCGACCCGCTCGGCGACCTCATCGGCCGCTACGCGCGCACCCACGGGCCCTTCACGCCGGGCGAGGTCGCCACCCGGCTCGGGCTCGGCGTCGCCGTCGTCCGGCACACCCTCGACCGGCTCGAGGCACAGGGGCGCGTCGTGGTCGGCGAGTTCCGGCCGGCCGGTAGCGGCCAGGAGTGGTGTGACGCCGAGGTCATGCGACGGCTCCGACGCCGCTCGCTCGCCCGGCTTCGCCAGGAGGTCGAGCCGGTCGAGCCGGCTGCCCTGGCCCGGTTCGCGCCGGCCTGGCAGCAGGTCACCGGTGCGCGCGGGCTCCGGGGAGCCGACGGGCTGCTCCAGGCGGTCGAGCAGCTCGCCGGCGCCCCGTTGCCGGCGTCGGCCCTGGAGTCCCTGGTGCTACCGGCCCGGGTGCGCGACTACGAGCCCGCGCTGCTCGACGAGCTCACCACCGCGGGCGAGGTGCTGTGGGCCGGCCACGGCGAGCTGTCGGGGGGCGACGGCTGGGTCTCGCTGCACCTCGCCGACCAGGCGGCGCTGACGCTGCCCGAGCCGGACGACGAGCTCGACGACCTGCAACGACGACTCCTCGAGGCACTCGCCCCCGGCGGCGCCTGGTTCTTCCGGCAGCTGGCCGACCGGGTGTCGGCCGACGTCGTCGCCGGGCCCGGCTCCGAGCATCCTCCCGACGATGCCGCGATCGCCGCGGCGCTCTGGGGGCTGGTCTGGGCGGGCCGGGCCAGCAACGACACCGTGTCCCCGCTGCGCTCGCGGGTCAGGGGCGGGCGGCCGACCCACCGCGGTCGGCGTACGCCGCCGCGACCGGGTCGCGTCGCTCGGTCCGGCCCACCGGACACCTCGGGGCGCTGGGCGCTGCTCCCGGAGGTGGACCTCGACCCGACCCGCCGTGCCAAGGCCACCGCCGAGCAGCTGCTCGACCGGCACGGCGTGGTCACCCGTGGTGCGGTGGTCAGCGAGCAGGTCCCCGGTGGCTTCGCCGCTGTCTACCGCGTGCTCTCGGCCTTCGAGCAGTCCGGACGTTGCCGCCGCGGATACTTCGTCGACGGGCTCGGTGCCGCGCAGTTCGGCACCGCCGGAGCGGTCGACCGACTGCGAACCTTCGCCACGCTGCCGCCGGACCACAAGCCGCAGGCGTGCGCCCTGGCGGCGACCGACCCGGCCAACCCCTACGGCGCTGCGCTCCCCTGGCCCGCCACGTCGACGGGTGACGGCGAGTCGGCCGGCCACCGACCCGGCCGCAAGGCCGGCGCCCTCGTGGTGCTGGTCGACGGCGACCTGGTGCTCTACGTCGAGCGCGGCGGCCGCACCCTGCTCACCTGGAGCGAGGATCCCGACCACCTCGGCCCGGCGGCCGAGGCGCTCTCGGCGGCGGTGCGCGGTGGCAGCCTCGGGCAGCTCACGGTGGAGCGCGCCGACGGCGCGCCGCTGCTCGGCTCCGGCGCCACGCCGCTCCGCGAGGCGCTCGACACCGCGGGCTTCGTCAGCACGCCACGCGGACTGCGGATCCGGGGCTGACCCGTGCCCGAGGGAGATGCGGTCCGCCGCACGGCCATCCTGCTCGACCGCGCGCTGGCCGGTGAGCGGCTCGTCGCCAGCGACTTCCGGGTGCCGCAGCTGGCCACCGCCGACCTCGGGGGCGCCACGGTGCGGGGCACCGCCACGCACGGCAAGCACCTGCTCACCCGGATCGACGAGCTCACCCTCCACACCCACCTGAAGATGGAGGGCGAGTGGCGCACCTACCCGGCGACGGCGCGCTGGGACCGGCCGGGCCACCGGGCCCGGGTGGTGCTGCGCACCGCGGAGCGCCAGGCGGTCGGATTCACCCTCGGTGTCGTCGAGCTCGTACCGACCGCTGAGGAGACCTCGGTCACCGGACACCTCGGCCCCGACCTGCTGGGCGACGGCTGGTCCGCGCAGACCGCAGCGCTGCGGCTGCTCGGCGTGCCCGACCGCGCTCTCGGGGAGGCGCTGCTCGACCAGACCGTCGTCGCCGGCCTCGGGACGATCTATGTATCCGAGGCCTGCTTCGTCCACGGCGCGCACCCGTCGGCCCCCGTCGGCACGGTGACCGACCCTGCCCGGCTGCTCGACCGTGCCCGGGCCATGCTGCGTCTCGGCGTCGAGCAGGGCCGCCCGGTGACCACGGGCGATCGTCGTGCGCCGCTCTGGGTCTATCGGAGGCAGCGACAGCCGTGCCGGCGGTGCGGCACCACCATCGTGGCGGGCTTGCTCGGGCCACCCGGACGGGAGCGGACGACGTACTGGTGCCCGCGCTGCCAACCGGCCGGCTGAGACCTTCCTGAGATCTCGCGTCCCCGGGCCGACGGCGGGAACGCGGCGCCGTGGTGCGGCGTTGTACCAGACGTGCACGGACACTTCAACGGACTCAAGACGGCCGCGCTCTTCGGCGCGATCTTCGGGCTGCTGGTGCTCGTCGGTGGCATGATCGCCGCGGCCACCGGCAACAGCATGTTCATCTGGATCTTCGCGCTGATCGGTGTCGGCACGACGGCCTACAGCTACTGGAACTCCGACAAGCTCGCGATCCGGGCGATGCGCGCCCAGCCGGTGACCGAGGCGCAGGCGCCGGCGATGTACCGGATCGTGCGGGAGCTGTCGACCACCGCCGGCAAGCCGATGCCGCGGCTCTACGTCTCCCCCACCGACGCGCCCAACGCGTTCGCCACCGGCCGCAACCCCGAGAACGCCGCGGTGTGCTGCACGGCCGGCATCCTCCGGCTCCTCGACGAGCGCGAGCTGCGGGGTGTGCTCGGCCACGAGCTGATGCACGTCTACAACCGCGACATCCTGACCTCCTCGGTCGCCGCCGCCGTGGCCGGTGTGATCAGCTCGATCGGCCAGTTCCTGGCGTTCTCCTCGATCTTCGGGGGGTCCGGTGAGAACCGTCCCAACCCGCTCGCGATGATCGCGATGGCGATCCTGGCACCGTTCACCGCGATGGTCATCCAGTTCGCGATCAGCCGCACCCGGGAGTACGACGCCGACGAGGACGGTGCCAAGCTCACCGGCGACCCGCTGGCCCTGGCCTCGGCGCTGCGCAAGCTGGAGATCGGCACCCGGCAGGCCCCGCTGCGGCCCACGCCGCAGCTGGAGAACGCCAGCCACGCGATGATCGCCAACCCGTTCCGGCCGCAGGACGTGCGCAAGCTGTTCTCCACGCACCCGCCCATGTCGGAGCGGGTGGCGCGGCTCGAGGCGATGGCCGGCAGCCGCTGACCTCCCTGGAGGCGTCGTCGGCGCTCAGGCGGCGGGGGCGACCATCTCGTCGGGACGCCGGGAGGCCTCGAAGGGCGTCGCCACGGCGTCCGCGGTGACGAGCCCCTCCTCGAGGGCGACGGCGTCGGCGACGTCACGCAGCACGGTGGACAACGGGACGTCCAGCGCCTCGCACAGGGAGGCGAGCAGCTCGGAGGAGGCTTCCTTCTGGCCCCGCTCGATCTCGGAGATGTAGCCCAGGCTCACCCGGGCGGCCTTGGAGACCTCGCGCAGCGTCAGACCGAGACCGGCACGGCGCTCGCGCAGCACATCGCCGAGCTGACTACGGAACAGCGTCACAGCGGTCTCCTCTCGCTCCTGCGAATGCATCGGTGGACCCAACGCTACCGGAGGCCGGAATCTTCCGCGGATCGCCCGGCCCGATCGGCGTCCATCATGACACCCAGCGCCGACACCGCGGCCGCCACGCTCGCCGCCTGGATCTCCGCCCGCGTCCCCGCCAGCGCGAGCCGGGTCGCCGAGGAACCGTCCGGCCCGGCGGCTCCGACGTAGACCGTGCCCACCGGCTGTCCCTCCTGCTCCTCAGGCCCCGCGACGCCGGTGGTGGCCACCGCATAGGTCGTCCCGAGCAGCCGGCGTACGCCCGCGGCCATCGCCTGGGCGCACTCGGCCGACACCACGCCGTGCTGGGCGACGAGGCCCTCCGGCACGCCCAGCACCGACACCTTCACCTCGGTGGCATAGCTCACGACCCCGCCGGCGTACACCGCCGACGAGCCCGCGACGTCGGTGAGCTCAGCGGCGAGCCGGCCGCCGGTGAGCGACTCCGCGGTCGCCACCGTCGCCCCGGCCCGGACCAGCTGGGGCAGCAGCTCCTCCCACGAGCGGCTCAGCGCCGGCCCCGCTGTGGCACGTCGATGCCGACCACCTCGGGGTTGTGGTCCGAGGCGGCGAACGGCCCGGGGTCGTGGAAGTCGGTGGCGTTGTAGTTGTAGCGGCTGTACTGGTAGGCCACCGCCTCGTTGGCGTTGATCTCCCAGACGTCGGCGCCGGTGACCCGCTCGGCCGCAGCGCCGTTGGCCAGGACGTGATCCAGCGAGCCGGACAGTCCCGAGAAGGAGTAGGACCAGTCACCCGCCTGGTCGGACTCCACCACCCCGTAGCCGGCGTCGTAGAGGACCTGCATCGGGTCCTCCTCGGTGTAGGCGTTGAAGTCGCCGGTGAGGAGGACCTTCTCCCCACCGCGACGCTCGGCGAACTGATCGGCGAAGTCCACGAGTGCCTGCGCCTGGCGCACCCGGTCGCCGTTGTAGCACGCCTGCCCGTCGCCGGCGTCGGCGTTGTCGCCCGCGGCTCCGCTGCAGCCCTTGGACTTGAAGTGGTTCACGATCACGGTGAACTTGTCCGCAGGATTACCGAGCGGCTTGAAGGTCTGCGCGAGCGGCTCACGCGCGTTGTCGAACGCCGGGTGCCCGAAGAGCATCTCGGATGCGCCGACCGGCTTCACCGCCGCCGGCTGGTAGATGAAGCCGTTGCGGATCACGTCCTGCTCGGCCACGTTGGCGGGCTCCAGTGCCGCGTCCGGGGACGCGACGAACTCCCAGGTGCCGGCACCGGCGTCGGCGTTGAGCGCGTCCACGAGGTCCGCGATCGCGTCGTCGCGATCGGTCTCGCCGACCAGCTTGATCGAGTTCTCCAGCTCTTCGAGCGAGACGACGTCGGCGTCCATCGTGTTGATCGCGCTGACGATCTTCTGCTGCTGCCGGGCCAGGTCCTCGGCGTCCGCGGCGCCGCGGGGACCGCCGCTGCCGTCGGGGTTGGAGCAGCGGTTCGTCGCGACCGGCTCGCCATCGCGGTCGGTGTAGTAGCTGCAGCTGCCACCGTTGGCCTCGAACTCCTCGCCGGTGGTGTTGAAGTAGTTGAGCACGTTGAAGGTGCCCAGCGTGATGTCGCCACCGACGTCCTGCGGCGCGAGGTTCTGCGACCGCGTGTCCTCGAAGCCGACCACGTCGGCGCCGCTGTCAGTCACCGGCTCGGTCGGCTGGAACTTCCAGGTGTCGTTGCGGAACTCGAGGATGACCGGCTGGTGGAAGGTCACGGCGTCGCCCACCCGCACCGGGTGGTCCGGCGTCAGCCATGGCAGCGGGATGTCCTGCTCCACGTCGCCGTAGTCGAGGAAGTTGACGCTCGCACCGTCGTCGAGGACGACGCCGCGGGCCGCGTTGTCCGCGACCACGTCGTCGTACGCCGCCGTGCCGGGACGGGCCACGTCGGTGGGCTGGATCAGCGGCGTGCTGCCCGCGGCCAGCCCGATCTCGGCGTACTGGTTGGTGATGTAGGTGTTGGTGACGGTGAACTCACCCGGGGCGAACAGCTCGCCCTCGTGAGCCTCTCGCTCCTGCTCGGCCGCGGGGTAGCCGGTGGTGGGCGTGACCGCCGACAGCGGCTCGCCCAGCTCGGTGACCGCTCCGGAGCGCGCGTCGATCTGGGTGCTGGTCCGGAACTCGCCGACCTCGCCCGTGACCTCGACCGAGTCGCCGATCTCGACGCCGTCCGGCATGTCGTTCTGCACGTAGACGAAGATCGCGTCGGACGCTCCGGGCGTCGCGTCGGCACCGCCGCCGGTGCCGCCGGTCTGGATGTAGAGCCCGTCGTAGCCGCCCTGCGTGCCCAGCACGGCCGGGTACGGGTCGGCGTAGCGCGCGGTGACCACTCCCTGGGTGGTGACCTCGCAGTCGACGTACGGGCTGGTCGCCGCCGGGCCCTGGATCTCGGCGATCGGCGTGATCGCGTCCGCCTCGGGGCACTCGTCATCGCCCCCGCCCCCGCCACCGCTGGTGGGCGTGGGGGTTCCGGCGGTGAAGTCCGCCGCGTTGTCGTCGGTGTCGGTGCCATCGGCGGCCCGGCTCGCCGACGTCGTGTTGCTCAGCCCCGGCGCGGCCGCGGTCTCGTAGCTGATCGCGGATCCGTAGCCGACCATGTCGACGACCGCCTCGGAGCCGGCGATGTCACCGTCGGCGCCGGCGTAGGGGCTCGTCGTCGGGAGCAGGAAGACCCGCCCCGACGAGGCGGACAGGAAGAGGTTGCCGGTGGCGTCGGGGGTCGGCAGCGCCTGGCTGCCGCCGTTGCCCTGTGCGAGCTGCACGAGGTAGTGGCCCCCGGCGGGAACGGTGCCGCTCAGGGCGACCACACCGCCGCTGCCGCCGCTGGCGGACTTGTACTCCACGCCCATGCCGTCGACGGACAGCGGGACGTCGGTGGGGTTGTAGAGCTCGACGAAGTCGTGGGTCAGCGTGGCGCCGCTGTTGCCACCGCCGCCGTACACCTCGCTGATGACGACGGCGTCGCCCGCCGGGGTGGCTCCGGCGTTCGGGAGCGCGAGAGCGGACAACCCGGTGACGGCGAGCGCGGTGCCGAGGGCTCCGGCCAGGACCTGCTGCAGTGAGGGCATGGAGAAGTTCTACCGCTCCCCACCCCTCGGCGGGAAGCCTTCCGGGGAACGACCAGGAACGGTTTCGTTACGGAGGGGAGTCGGCCGCGCCGCGCAGGTCGTGTCGCTGCTGCCACACCGCGCGGTAGAACTCCACGCCGGACCACAGCGTCAGCACCACGGCGACCGCCAGCGCGGCCTGCGCGAGGTAGAACAGGACCTCCCCCGGCGTGCCCCAGGCGTTGTCGTCGGCGACGAGCGGCAGCGACAGCCAGAAGAGCGCCGCCCCCTGGAACGTCGTCTTGATCTTGCCCATCTGCGCGGCCGGCATGACCACCCGACTGAGGACCGAGAGCCGCAGCAGTGTCACCGACCACTCCCGCAGCAGCACCAGGATCGTCACCCACCACCAGACCTCGCCGACGATCGAGAGCCCGATCAGCGCCATGCCGGTGATCGCCTTGTCGGCGATCGGGTCGGCGATCTTGCCGAAGTCGGTGACCAGACCGCGGGCGCGGGCGAGGTCCCCGTCGATCTTGTCGGTGATCATCGCGACCGCGAAGATGCCGGCGGCCACACAGCGCCAGAGCACCGAGTCGCCACCGTCGACGAGCAGTGCCCAGCCGAAGAACGGCACCAGCACGATCCGCAGCGTCGTCAGCGCGTTGGGGATGTTCCAGTTGCTCGGCTTCTCCGCGGCAGGTTCGCTCACCGCTCTCCCTCCGCTGCGGCGATCAGGTCGACACCGTCGCTGTCGGTGACGACGGCGGTCACCAGGTCACCGACACGGGACCCGGCCGCACCTGTCACGAACGTGCTGCCGTCGACCTCCGGCCCCTGGTGGGCAGCACGGCCCTCGACCGCGCCGGCCGGACCGTCCTCGGGCGCCAGCGACTCGACCAGCACCTCGACGGCGGTCCCGACCCGCTCCTGGGCACGCTCGGCGTTGAGCTCGGCGACCAGGTCGGTCACGTGCCGGACCCGTGCGGCGATCTCGTCCTCGTCGTGCTTGTCGTCGTACGACGCCGCCTCGGTGCCGTCCTCGTCGGAGTAGCCGAACACGCCGGTGACGTCGAGCCGGGCCGCCACCAGGAAGTCGCAGAGCGTCTGCAGGTCCTGCTCGGTCTCGCCGGGGAACCCCACGATCACGTTGGACCGCGCCCCCGCCTCCGGTGCGTGGCCACGGACCTGCTCGAGCAGCCCGAGGAAGCTGTCGGGGTCACCGAACCGGCGCATCCGGCGCAGCACCGACGCGCTCGCGTGCTGGAAGGACAGGTCGAAGTACGGCGCCACGCCCGGCGTGGTCGCGATCGCGCGGACCAGGCCCGGGCGGGTCTCCGCGGGCTGGAGGTAGGAGACCCGCACCCGCTCGACACCGGCAACGTCAGCGAGCTCGGGCAGCAGCGCCTCCAGCAGGTCGAGGTCGCCGAGGTCCTTGCCGTAGGAGCTGGAGTTCTCCGACACCAGGAACAGCTCCCGCGCGCCCTGGGCGGCCAGCCACGCCGCCTCGTCGAGCACGTCGGACGGCCGGCGGCTCACGAACGAGCCGCGGAACATCGGGATCGCGCAGAAGGTGCACCGGCGGTCGCAGCCGCTCGCGAGCTTCAGCGGTGCCATCGGGCCGGAGTCGAGCCGGGTGCGCGCCTCCGCCCGCTCGGCGGCCGGGCGCTCGGCGGGGCTGATCGGCAGCAGCTTGCGGCGGTCCTGGGGCGTGTGGGGGTGGGGCCGCTCACCGGAGACGATCCCGCGCAGTCGGGAGGCGATGTCGTCGTAGTCGTCGAACCCGAGCACCGCGTCGGCCTCGGGGAGCGAGTCGGCCAGGTCGGCGCCGTACCGCTCGGCGAGGCAGCCGACCGCGACGACCGACTGCGGTCGACCGGTCTGCTTCAGGTCGGCGGCCTGCAGGATCGTGTCGATCGAGTCCTTCTTGGCCGCCTCGACGAAGCCGCACGTGTTGACCACCACGGTGTCGGCGTCCTCGGGGTCCTCGACCAGGCGGAACCCGTCGGCCGAGAGCCGGCCCGCCATCTCCTCGGAGTCGACGTCGTTGCGCGCGCACCCGAGGGTCAGCAGCGCGACCGACACCGGATCGGTGCTGTCAGGGGAAGTCGAGGAAGTCATGGCTATCACGCAGTATGGGGGTGCCGGACCCGCGGCGCCCAATCCCCCTCGACCGCGGGCGGTGTCAGGGCACCAGCACCTTCGACGCGTCCTCGCCCGTCTCGCCGAGCTGGCGGGCGTCGGCACCCTCCAGCGACGCGGTGACGGACCCGTCGGAGCTGGAGATGCGGACCGGCGGCTCGACGTCGAGCTCCATGGTCTGTCCGAAGGCGAGGTCGCCGTCGAAGACGATGCCGCCGCCACCGTCACGCACCACGACCTTCGCGCCACCGCCCGGCGCCGTGAGGGTCACCGGCACCGTCTCGGCCTTCGCTGCGGCACCACCGATCCCACCGCTCTGGTTGAGCACCGGTGCGTCTCCGATCGGCGCAGGGCCGTCCATGACCAGCCGCGCGACCGACCAGACGAGCACGGCCGCCATGACCGCCGCGACCAGCACGGACCAGTTGCGCCCGCCACGGGTCCCGCGGATGGCGCCGCCCCTGCCGGTGGCGAGCTCGGACTCGAACACCCGGCGCGGGTCGACCGGCGCGTCGGCGTACCGCTCGTCGTAGGTCGTCACCAGGGGCGCCGAGTCGATCCCGAGCACCCGGGCCAGGGTGCGCAGGTGACCGCGCGCATAGAAGTCCCCACCGCAGGGCGCGAAGTCGTCCTCCTCGATGGCCTCGATCACGTGCGGACGGATCCGGGTGCGCTCGGCGAGCTGGTCGATGGTCAGCCGCAGCTGCTCGCGAGCCGCCCGCAGCGGCGGCCCGACGACCGGCTCGGTCGCCGGCTGCACCCGCAGGTCCTCCAGGACCACGGTGAGCGTCTCCTCGGTGGTCCCACCGGAGCGGTGGATCACCCGCACCCGGTCGCCGGTGGCCTCGACGTCGGCGTCGGGGGCGCCGTCGTCGTCGGCATCGACACGGCGCAGCATCGTCTGCTCGGGCAGCGCTGTGGACGACGGGTCGGACTGCAGCGCGGTGGCGCCCGCGGTCGGGGCGGCGACGCCGCGGGAGCCGCGGTGGACGAGGCTGCTGATCAGCCCGGTCCGTCCGGTGTCGCGCGCGGGAACCTCGTCACGGATCGGCTCGATCTCCCCGGTGGCCACGTCGTCGACGGTGACGTCGTCGTCGAGCCCTCCGACGGGAGCCGGGTCCCCCGGATCGCCGGCGTCGGGCGCTCCGCCGGGCGCCGGGTCCGCGTCCGACGCGCCGTCGGGGCGCGGCAGCCGGGCGATCTCGGCGGTGGCCTCGTCATCGTGGTCCGGGTCGTGCCGGTCGGCCTCCTCCAGATCGTCGGAGTCGACCTCGTCCGCCCCGGCGTCCTCACCGGCACCGTCCGGCACCACCTCCACCACGTCGGCGCGTCCGCCCGAGAGGGCGGCGAGCTCGTCGCTCAGCGTGGCCCGGCTCGCACCGGCCAGCCGGGTCGCCCAGGTGAGCGGGACCACGAGCTGCTCCTGGTCCCGGCCGACCACCAGCACGTGCCCGTCGCGGAAGGTCCGTCGCGGAAGGTGCTCGAGGCACGCGACCTCCGACCACGCCACGCCCTCCCAGTCGGCGCCGTGGCGCAGCCGGACCCCCGTGCCGTCGGCGACCAGCAGCGGCGCCCGGCCGTCCGCCGTCGCCGCGAGATGCAGCAGCGAGATCACAGCGAGCACGCCGCACGCCGCCCAGTCGAGCGGCGCGGCGCCGGCCGAGGCGCGCAGCCCGAAGAGCACCGCCATCGCACCGGCGCCGACGGCGATCGCCGCCGACAGCCACAGGTTGCGACGTACCTCCACCCGGCGCTCGCCCACCACCGGTGAGGGTCCGTGCAGGTCGCTGTCGTCCTCGGTCCGGTCGGTCAGCTCGTCGGTCGCCATCACGCCTCCCCCTGGATGGTCGCGATCATGGAGTCGACTTCATCGGGTTTGACCAGCACGTCACGTGCCTTGGAGCCCTCGCTCGGCCCCACCACGCCCCGGCTCTCGAGGATGTCCATCAGCCGCCCGGCCTTGGCGAAGCCGACGCGCAGCTTGCGCTGGAGCATCGAGGTGGAGCCGAACTGCGTGGAGACCACCAGCTCGATCGCCTGCACCACGAGATCCAGGTCGTCGCCGATCTCGTCGTCGAGCTGACGCTGGTTCTGCTGCGGCGCGGTGACGTCCTCGCGGTAGGTGGGCTCCAGCTGTCCCTTGCAGTGCTTGACGACCTGGGCGACCTCGGCCTCGGTGACCCAGGCGCCCTGGACCCGGATCGGCTTCGACGCGCCCATCGGCAGGAACATCCCGTCGCCCTGGCCGACCAGCTTCTCGGCGCCCGGCTGGTCCAGGATCACCCGGCTGTCGGAGAGACTGGAGGTCGCGAACGCCAGTCGGGACGGGACGTTGGCCTTGATCATGCCGGTGATCACGTCCACCGAGGGCCGCTGCGTCGCGAGCACCAGGTGGATGCC
>CAZJDU010000058.1:0-22718 GCA_964544855.1 uncultured Nocardioides sp. | reverse complement strand
CCGTGCACCAGCGGATCAACCGCCTCAAGGAGCTCGACGACATCGACTACGACGATGTCGCCGGCTCGGGCCGCACGAAGAAGGAGCTCCTGCAGATGAAGCGGGAGCGCGACAAGCTCGACAAGACGCTCGGCGGCATCCGCGAGATGGGTCGGACGCCGTCCGCGGTGTGGATCGTGGACACCAACAAGGAGCACCTCGCCGTCGAGGAGGCCCGCAAGCTCCGGATCCCGATCATCGGCATCCTGGACAGCAACTGCGACCCCGACGAGGTCGACTTCCCGATCCCCGGCAACGACGACGCGATCCGTGCGGTCGGTCTGCTGACCCGTGTGGTCGCCGACGCCGTCGCCGAGGGCCTGATCGCCCGCTCGGGCGGCAAGGGCGAGGGCGAGTCCACCGCGGCCGAGGAGCCGCTGGCCGAGTGGGAGCGCGAGCTCCTCGAGCAGGCCGACGGCACGGCTGCCGGCGAGGGCGAGGCCGCCACCGAGTCCGCCCCGGCAGCGGAGACCCCGGCGGAGGCCGCCGAGGAGACTCCCGCCGCCGAGGCGGAGGCTGCCGAGGAGACCACGTCCACCGAGGCCACGACCGAGGCCTGAGAGGCCACCCCAACCACACAACGCTGATCCGAGGGAGGATCGATGGCATTCACCGCTGCCGACGTGAAGAAGCTCCGTGAGCTCACCGGTGCCGGGATGATGGACTGCAAGAAGGCGCTCGAGGAGGCCGACGGCGACCTCGACGCCGCTGTCGAGGTACTGCGCGTCAAGGGCGCCGCGAAGGCCGCCAAGCGCGGTGCCGAGCGGGAGACCGCGGCCGGCCTCGTCGCGTCGTCGGGCGGCGCGATGGTCGAGCTGAAGTGCGAGACCGACTTCGTCGCCAAGAACGACGACTTCATCGCCGCCGCGCAGAAGATCGCCGACGCCGCTGCCGCGGCGCAGGTGGCCGACGCCGAGACGCTCAAGGCCGTCGATCTGGACGGCAAGACGGTCGCCGAGTTCGTCGAGGGCCTCGCCATCACCATCGGCGAGAAGATCGAGCTCGGCAAGGCGGCCTACTTCGACGGTCAGATCGTCACCTACCTGCACCGTCGTGCCTCCGACCTGCCGCCCGCCGTGGGCGTCATCGTCGAGTACGACGGCGACGCGGAGGCTGCCCGCGGCGCCGCGATGCAGGCGGCCGCGATGCGTCCGTCCTACCTCACCCGCGACGAGGTCCCCGAGGACGTCGTCGCCAAGGAGCGCGAGATCGCCGAGGCGACCGCGCGCGAGGAGGGCAAGCCCGACCAGGTGGTCGGCAAGATCGCCGAGGGCCGCGTCAACGCGTTCTTCAAGGACAACGTGCTGCTGGAGCAGCCGTCGGTGATCGAGAACAAGAAGTCCGTCCAGCAGGTGCTCGACGCAGCCGGCACGAAGGTCTCGCGCTTCGCCCGGTTCGAGGTCGACGCCTGATCCGGCGACTCTAGTAGGGTTTCGGCCGAGCGTTGTGCGAGGAGGCCGGTCCGCGTGGGGATGCGACAGCAGCTCACCGGACCGGCCTTCTGCTACCTGACCAGAGGAAGAGGCGAGACTTGACCGGATACCAGCGGGTGCTGTTGAAGCTGTCGGGCGAGGAGTTCGGCGGCGGCAAGGTCGGCGTCGATCCGGACGTCGTCCAGATGATCGCCGGCGAGATCGTGAAGGTCGTCCGGGCCGGCTTCCAGATCTGCGTGGTCACCGGGGGCGGCAACTTCTTCCGCGGGGCCGAGCTGCGTCAGCGCGGCATGGACGGCGTGCGCGCCGACTACATGGGCATGCTGGGCACGGTCATGAACTGCCTGGCGCTCCAGGACTTCATCGAGGCCGCCGGCGTCGAGACCCGGGTCCAGACCGCCATCACCATGGGCCAGGTCGCCGAGCCTTACCTGCCGCTGCGCGCTGCGCGCCACATGGAGAAGTCACGCGTCGTGATCTTCGGCGCCGGCATGGGGCTGCCGTTCTTCACCACCGACACCGTCGCGGTGCAGCGCGCGTTGGAGACCCACTGCAATGCCGTGCTGGTCACCAAGAACGGCGTCGACGGCATGTACACCGCGGATCCGCGCAAGGATCCCGACGCCGAGAAGATCGACACCATCACCTACGACGAGGCGATGTCGCGCGGCCTGCGGATCATGGACCAGACCGCGTTCTCCCTCGCCGGCGAGAACAAGCTGCCGATGATCGTCTTCGGACTGCAGCCGAAGGGCAACATCCTCCGGGCCGTGCAGGGTGAGAAGATCGGTACGCTCGTCAGCGCGGGCTGACATCGGGCATCCGCAGCGGAGCTGACCCGGGACAGCCGGGACGACAACGGAAGGGACCACCGTGATCAACGACATCCTCGACGAGGCCGACGGCAAGATGGACAAGTCGGTCGACGCGACGCGGGAGGAGTTCGCGACCATCCGGGCCGGCCGCGCGCAGCCGAGCATGTTCAACAAGATCCTGGTCGACTACTACGGGTCCCCGACACCGCTGCAGCAGCTCGCGTCGTTCACCTCGCCGGAGGCTCGCATCATTCTGGTGCAGCCCTTCGACATCAGCGCGATGGACGCCGTGGAGCGTGCCATCCGCGACTCCGACCTCGGCGTCAACCCCGCCAACGACGGCAAGGTGATCCGGTGTGTCTTCCCCGAGCTGACCGAGGAGCGGCGCAAGGAGTTCACCAAGCTCGCCCGTGCCAAGGCGGAGGAGGGCCGGGTCGCGGTCCGCAACCTTCGGCGTACGGCGAAGCAGGCGCTGGAGAAGCTCGAGAAGGACGGCGAGGTCGGCAAGGACGACGTCACCGGGGCGGAGAAGCGTCTCGACGCCATCACCAAGACCCACACCGACACCATCGACGAGCTGCTGAAGCACAAGGAAGCCGAGCTCCTCGAGGTCTGAGGACCCGAGGACCGACTCCGTCATGAGCGAAGCCAGCTCGTCAGACCGGCCTGCCCAGCCGCAGAACGACCACGGCCGGGCGGGGCGCGACCTCAAGGCCGCGGTCGGGTCCGCTGTGGTGCTGCTCGTCGCCATCGCGGCGTCGCTGTACTTCTGGAAGCCGGCGTTCATGCTGATCGTGGCCGCCGCCGTCGTGGTCGCGGTCTGGGAGCTGCGCCGAGGACTGCTGGCCAAGCAGATCGACCTCCCCGAGCAGCCGCTGATGATCGGTGGCGTCGTGATGGTCGTGGTCGCCTACGTCTGGGGCTCGGAGGCCCTGGTGACCGCGACCGCTGTCACGGCGCTGGTCATCATGCTCTGGTTGCTGCGTCGAGGTGTCGAGGGCTACGTGCAGACGGCCACGGCCTCGGTGTTCACCTTGGTCTACGTCCCGTTCCTCGGGTCGTTCGTGGCGCTGATGCTGGCCGAGGGCGGCCGCACCGGCGGCGGCCTCGACGACGACGGCGTGGCCGGGATCCTCACCTTCATCCTGGTGACGATCGCCTCCGACATCGGCGGCTACGTCGCCGGGGTGCTGTTCGGCAAGCACCCGATGGCACCGGTGATCTCGCCCAAGAAGTCCTGGGAGGGCTTCGCCGGGTCGGTCGTCGCGACGGTGGCCGCCGGCTGGGCGCTCGTGGTGTTCCTCCTGGACGGCGACTGGTGGGTCGGCATCGTGCTGGGGCTGATCGCCGCGGTGATGGCGACGCTCGGTGACCTGTGCGAGTCGGTGGTCAAGCGGGACCTCGGTGTGAAGGACATGAGCCAGGTGATTCCCGGGCACGGCGGTCTGATGGACCGGCTCGACTCGCTGCTCGCCACGATCGCGCCGATCTGGCTGCTGCTGCACTACGCGGTCTTCACCTGACCGCGACGGCTCCGCTGCCTCACAGCGCGGCCCGCTTGCGTTCGAGCACGGCCCGCTCCCGCTCGTTGCGGCACAGTCCGGCCGCGAGCTCGAGCTCGTCGCGGGCCTCCGCCGTACGTCCGAGGCGGGCCAGCATCTCGCCACGGACGCCGGGCAGCAGGTGGGACCCGGTCAGCACCCCGCGGGCGACCAGGTCGTCGACGATGGTGAGCCCCGCCTCCGGGCCGTGGGCCATCGCCACCGCGACCGCCCGGTTGAGCTCGACCACCGGCGACGGGGCGAGCCGGCCGAGCGCTTCGTAGAGCAGCACGATCCGCTCCCAGTCGGTCGCGGCCACCGACGGCGCGACGGCGTGGCGCTCCGCGATCGCGGCCTGCAGCCCGTAGTAGCCGTAGCCGCGGCCGATCCGCTCGGCCTGGGCCAGCGCCGCTCGTCCGCGGCGGATCGCGGAGCGATCCCAGCGACGCCGGTCCTGGTCCTCGAGCAGGACCGGCTCGCCGTCGGGCCCCGTACGGGCGGGGAACCGGGCGGCGGTGAGCTCCAACAGCGCGTGGAGGCCGTGCACCTCGGGCTCCTCCGGCATCAGCTGTCCGAGGATCCGCGCCAACCGAAGCGCCTCGTGGGCGAGGTCGGTGCGGATCAGCTCGGCGCCCGAGGTCGCCGTCGCTCCCTCGGTGAAGACCAGGTAGACGACGCTCAGAACCGAGCCCAACCGCTCCCGGCGCTCCTCCGGTGGCGGCACCTCGAACCGGACCCGTGCCGCGGCGAGCGTCTTCTTGGCGCGGGTGATGCGTGCCTGCACGGTCGCGGTGGGCACGAGGAACGCCCGGGCGATCTCGTCGCTGCCGAGGCCGGCCACCACGCGCAGGGTGAGCGCCACCCGGGCCTCCGGCGAGAGCATCGGGTGGCAGGCGATGAAGACCAGCGACAGCACGTCGTCGTCGATCCGGTCCGGCTCCCACAGCAGGTCCTCGTCCCCGTCGCCGCCGGTCTCGTCGAGCTCGCGCGCGATCGCGGCGTACCGCGCGTCGCGCGCCGAACGGCGACGGAACGCATCGATCGCGCGCCGCCTCCCGGTCGTCAGCAGCCACGCCTTCGGCTGGTCGGGGACGCCGTCACGGGGCCAGCTCACCAGCGCCTCGGCGAGCGCCTCCTGGGCGAGGTCCTCAGCGAGGGAGAAGTCGCCGGTGTAGCGGGCGAGCGCGCCGACGATGCCGGCCGACTCGATGCGCCAGACCGCCTCGACGGCCCGCCTGCCCGACCGGCCCGTCGCCTCGGGCCGGTCGGGCACGGACGAGGCGTTCACAGCTGGCCGGTGGCCTCGCGCCAGGCCTTCTCCTTCTGGATCCATTCGTTGTCCTGCGGGAACTCGTCGATCGTGGTCACCCGACGGATCTCGGTCTTGAGACCCGGACCCTGAAGTGGCGCCCGCTTCGCCCACTCCACGGCCTCCTCCTGGGAGGACACGTCCAGGATGTAGTAGCCGCCGAACAGCTCCTTGGCCTCGCCGTAGGGACCGTCGGTGACCACCGGGGTCTCAGCGGAGTGGTCGACGACGACACCCGGGTCGGGGTCGAGCCCCTCCGCGGCGAGCAGCACGCCGGCCTGGATCATCTCGTCGTTGAACTTCCCGATCGTCGTGAGCATCTCCTCGAAGTCGACGTTCTGGAAGCTCTCGGCCGCCTGCTCGTCGGCCCGCATGATCAGCATGTACTTCATGGTCTTCTCCTGTGTGTGGTCCCGGGTCCCCTTCGGACCCTTTCACCACCGGGTCGAACGGCACAGCGCCGGATCGACACACGCGACGATCTTTTTCTCGGCGCTCGCGCGGCCACCCCGGTCGGAGCACCGTGGTCGCCTCCCGGCGTGACGAGACGGCTACGATCCGGCCATGGACTCGGCAGTCGGCAGCGCCGCGGGAGGCGCCGTACCGGACGGCGACGGTACGACGAACGGTGCCGAGCCGGGCCGGGGCCGACCGGACTGGTTCCACCGGGACCACCCGGTGTTCTTCCCGCTCGCGGGCTTCTTCACCGGGATGGTCTACATCATCGTGGTCCCGGGCATCTACACCGCGGTGCTGGCCGCGCTCTTCGACGACCAGCGTGCCGAGGAGCTCTTCCCGTTCGGTGCGCTGGCCTTCGTCGTGCCGATCGCCCTGCTGGTCCCGCGGCGGACCCGACGGTTCGGCGGCTACATGCTCTTCGGCGTGGTCGCGACGCTCGTCGTCGTGGTCGGTGTCGGGGCGACGGTCGCGTGGATCCTGCTGAAGCGTGACAGTTAGGCCCCGTCGCGGGTCGGTGGGAGAATGAGCGGCGATGGCCGACCGTTCCCCGCTCCCTCTCGTCCTCGCGGAGCCGCGAGGACGCAAGAAGCCTCCCCGCCACCTGGCGGACCTCACGCCGCAGGAGCGCAAGGAGCGTGCCGCCGAGCTGGGACTGCCGGGGTTCCGCGGCCGGCAGCTCTCGACGCACTACTTCTCCCGACTGGTCGACGACCCCGAGCAGATGACCGACCTCCCGGCCGGCCAGCGCACCGAGCTCGTGGAGGCGCTGCTACCGAGCCTGATGACGCCGCTGCGCACCCTGGAGGCCGACCGGGGGGCCACGGTCAAGACACTGTGGAAGCTCTTCGACGGCGCGCTGGTGGAGTCGGTCCTGATGCGCTACCCGGGTCGGGTCACGATGTGCGTGTCGAGCCAGGCCGGGTGCGGCATGGCCTGCCCGTTCTGCGCCACCGGCCAGGGAGGGCTGCAGCGCAACATGTCGACCGCGGAGATCGTCGAGCAGGTGGTCGCCGGCGCGCGTGCCCTGGCACGCGGCGAGATCGCGGGCGGCGAGGGCAGGGTCTCCAACGTGGTCTTCATGGGCATGGGCGAGCCGATGGCCAACTACAGGGCCGTCATCGGCGCGGTGCGCCGGCTCACCGACCCGGCTCCCGACGGACTCGGGATGTCGGCGCGCGGCGTCACGGTCTCGACGGTCGGTCTGGTGCCGCGGATCGACCAGCTGGCCGAGGAGGGCATCCCCGTCACCCTCGCGCTGAGCCTGCACGCGCCCGACGACGAGTTGCGCAACGAGCTGGTGCCGATCAACACCCGCTTCTCGGTCGCCGAGACCGTCGAGGCGGCCTGGCGCTACGCCGAGCGCACCAAGCGCCGGGTGTCGATCGAGTACGCCATGATGCGCGACATCAACGACCAGGCGTGGCGTGCCGACCTGCTCGCCGACGTGCTGACCTCCTACGGCGACTGGGGCTGGGTGCACGTCAACCTGATCCCGCTCAACCCCACCCCGGGCTCGAAGTGGACCGCGTCGGACCCCGAGGACGAGCGGGAGTTCGTCCGCCGGCTGGAGGCCAAGGGCGTGCCGACGACGGTTCGTGACACCCGCGGCCAGGACATCGACGGCGCGTGCGGTCAGCTGGCGGCCGTCGAGTAGCCGATCAGTTCCCAGCACGCGTCACGCGCCGCGTCGACGTCCGCGGCCGTCAGCGTCAGGTGGCCCTGCTGCTCGGCCTTGAAGAGCTGGACGTAGGCACCCCACATCACGGTGATCAGGACCTCGGCACGGAGGTCGCGGCGGAGTCGACCGGCTCGTTGGAGCTGCCGCGTCCCGGCGACGAGCGGAGCGAGCACCTCGCTCTCCAGCCGCACGCTCGCCTCGTCCAGGTAGGGACGGTGGTCCTGCATCTCCAGGAACCGGAAGGCGTCCGGCTCCTCACGGGCGAACCGCACGAGCGCCGCCCACCACTCGTCGAAGTCGACGCGCGGGCTCGACCCACCGTCGAACGCGGCCGCGAGCCGCTCGCCGAGGTCGCGCTTGTGGCGGCGGAAGAGCTCGTTGACGAGTGCCTCCTTGCCCGGGAAGTAGCGGTAGACGGTCCCGGTCCCGACGCCGGCGCGTGCGATGAGGTCCGGGACGGCGACCCCCTGCACGCCGCGCTCGGCGAAGGCCTCGAGCGCGGCGCGCAGGATCGCCTCCCGCTTCGGGGGAGGAGGAGTGGCCTCAGGCACGGAACGACTGGTGCGGCTGGAAGATGCAGATGTTGGTCTCACCCATGGCGTTGCTGTCGGTGATCTCGGTGAAGTAGACGTAGGGCGTCCCCGGATCCAGCGCGTTGTCGACGACCACCCGGTCCCGGTTCAGGCCGGCGGTCGGGTCGCTGCCGCGCTGCAGGAAGATGTTGTCCCACCAGTGCAGGTTCTGGGTGTCGAACTCGCGTCCGTTGCTGCCCTGACTGAGCCGGAAGATGTAGTAGGCGTCCTGATCCGCGAGCGTCTTCAGGGACGCCCATGCGATCTCGACCTTGTCGCGCTGCGCGGCGGCCGGCAGGGTGTCGCCCTCGCCCGGCGAGAAGGATCGGCGGATCTGCTCGCGGTGCTCGGTGTAGGCGCCGACGATGGCGCGCCCGGGCTCATCACGTTGGGTACGTCCGGCGCGGCAGACCGAGCCGTCGTGGCCCCGCACCTCGACCGTGTAGTCGCCGGCCGGCATGAACCCGGTGTCGAGATTGAGCATGTACCAGTGGGAGTCGGTGGTGCGGTCGTAGATGTGACCGTTCTTGTTGTCGACCGAGAAGGGCTGGTTGGCGATCTCGACGCGGTAGCCGTCGGGGCCGTACGCCGTGATCGTGTCGATGAGCTCCGGCGCCGGTGCTCCGCCGGTCGGATAGAACGCCACGAGGAACTTGTGCTGCTCCTTGCCGACTCCCGCCGTGGCGAAGTCCCAGTAGACGTTGCAGGCCATGAGGTCATAGATGCGGAGGGTGGCGTCGGTCATGTCTCTCCTGTCGATCCGCGAGCGGATGCGCGGGGGGCGGAATGAACGTTCACTCCGTTTCTACGCGCGCAGCGCGCCGGCGCGAAGGTGCGCGCCGCACAGGACCGATGGGGCGGGGACGCCGAGCCGGCTGCGTTCACGCGGCGGTCACGTGGGGATCGCATCGTGGTTCCCACCGGTTGGGCGCCGACGCCTAGTGTCAGGGCCATGGTCCAGCGCGCGCCCTGGTCATCCCCCTCCCACCAGACGTCCGGCAGGCTACGGGTGCTCGTGGTCTCCGAGTCCTTCCTCCCCCAGGTCAACGGGGTCACCAACTCGGTGCGCCGGGTCCTGGAGCACCTCGGTGCCGAGGGCCATACCGCCGAGCTGATCGCCCCCACGGGGCCGGAGATCTACGCGGGTTCCCGAGTACGACGCGCCCGGGGCACCGCGCTGCCGTTCTATCGGGACTTCCGGATCGGGCTGGAGTCGCGCCGACGGCTGCGCAGCGCGATGCTGCGGTTCGGTCCGGACGTCGTCCACCTCGCCTCGCCGGCCACGCTGGGCTACCAGGCGGCGCGCGCCGCGACGGATCTGGGCATCCCGACGGTCGCGGTCTACCAGACCGACCTGGTCGGCTTCGCGGAGCGGTACGACGTCCCGGGCGGCACCCGTGCGGCAGCGGCCCTGACGCGCACGATCCACCTCCAGGTGGATCGCACCCTGGCGCCGTCGACCGCGAGTCTCGAGCAGCTCCGCGCCCTCGGGGTGCCGGGGCTGGCCCGGTGGGGGCGCGGCGTCGACCTCGACGCCTTCCACCCGCGCCACCGCGATCCCGTCCTGCGCGCGCGCCTCGCCCCCGACGGGCGGCTGCTCGTGGGCTATGTCGGGCGGCTCGCGGCGGAGAAGGAGCTCGAGCTGCTCGGCCATCTCCACGACGACCCACGCTTCGCCCTGGTGCTGGTGGGCGGCGGCCCCGAGGAGGAGCGGCTGCGCGCCCTGCTGCCACGCGCGCACTTCCTCGGCGTCCGCCACGGCGAGCAGCTGAGCCGCGCCTACGCCTCGCTCGATGTCTTCGTCCACACCGGGCGTCACGAGACCTTCTGCCAGTCGGCGCAGGAGGCGCTGGCCTCGGGTGTGCCGGTGGTCGCTCCTCGGCAGGGCGGTCCGGTCGACGTGGTGGCGGACGGCGAGGCGGGCCATCTCTACCGTCCCGGTGACGGCGCCGCGATGGCGGCGTACGTCGACCGACTGGTGGCCGACCCGGAGTGCCGGGGTGAGATGGCGGCCGCGGCACTGCGCAGCGTGCAGGACCGGTCCTGGCAGGCGGTCAACGACCTCCTGCTCGCGCACTACCGCGAGGTGATCGCGCGCGGGGCTTCGCTCCTCGCCGCCTGAGCCTGCCCGGCCCGGTCGGCCCGCTCGCGGGTGACGTCGGCCCAGGGGCTCCAGCGGAACCACCGCGGCAGCCGGTCGGTCAGCCGCGGCGGCCCGGCCACGTCGATCCGGCCGTCGCCGACCGCCTCGGGCCAGGTGCGCAGCCCCTGGAACACGTCGGCGAAGTCGCCGGTCGACGCGGTGGCGACGACGTCGACCTCGAAGCCCGGATGCTGGTGGCACACCGAGACCTCGCCGCCGTCCAGCACCAGCCAGATCGTCTGTGGCTGCGGCGCGGTGTGGCGGAACTCGACCACGGTCCGGACGGGTGGGAACGCCGACGGGTCGACCCGCCGGTGCATCCACCACATCAGCGTGGTGGCCGGCACGTCGTGCGGCCGGAGGTCGTCGAAGAGCCACTCGACCGCCCAGCGACCGAGGCTGTCGAGCACCCGCTCGAGGTCCTGGCCCGCGCGCGTGAGGTGGTACTCGTGCCCGCGGCCGGTGGGTGCGGGCCAGGTCTCGACCACGCCCTTCTTCTCCAGGTGGCGCAGCCGCTGCACGAGCAACGAGCGCGAGATCCCCGGCAGGCCGCGAGCGATGTCGTTGAACCGGGTGTTCCCGAGCACGAGCTCCCGGATGATCAACGGCGTCCAGCGGTCCGCGACGACCTCCGCGGCCATCTGGACCGGGCAGTAGTCGCCGTACTCGGTCATGCCCACCATCGTGGCACCGGCGGCGGCCCCGGGGGTAGTAGCAGATCTGTACCGGCCAGGTCCAGATCGTGCACTGGGTGCGACCGCGGCGCTCGCCGACAGTGGGAGGCATGACCACCACCACCGCCCCTGAGCGGGCCACCACCGTCTCCCAGCCCACCACCTCCCTGGCCGACCGCGCCGCCGCGCTCGGCTCCGTGCTCGCCGAGCACGCCGCGCGGCACGACGCCGACGCCACGTTCGTCACCGAGGCGTACGACGCGCTCCGCGACGCCGGCCTGCTGCGCGCCGCGGTCCCGGTCGAGCTCGGCGGTGAGGGCGCCTCGGTCGGCGAGCTCGCCGCGCTGCAGCGCGAGCTCGGCCGCCACTGCGGCGCGACCGCCCTGGCGAGCTCGATGCACCAGCACGTCGTGGCGTTCACCGCGTGGCGCCACCGCCGTGGCCTGCCCGGGGCCGAGGCCACGCTGCGCCGGGTCGCGGAGGAGGGCATCGTCCTGGTCTCGACCGGAGGCGGGGACTACACCCATCCGCACGGCGAGGCCGTCCGCGTCGACGGGGGCTACCGCGTGAGCGGGCGCAAGCGCTTCGCCAGCCAGTCGGTCCGCGGTGCGGCGATGTCGACGATGTTCGTCCACGACGACCCCGAGCGGGGACGTCGGGTGCTCAACGTCGCCCTGCCGACCGGGGCCGCCGGCGTCACCGTCGCGGACAACTGGGACACCCTCGGCATGCGCGGGACCGCCAGCAACGACATCCTGGTCGAGGACGTCTTCGTGCCCGACGACAAGGTGCTCGCCGACCGTCCGTACGGCGTCGTCGACCCACCCCTGCAGGTGATCTCCGCGATCGCCTTCCCGATCATCTGCGGGGCCTACCTCGGCGTCGCGGAGTCGGCGTACGACGCCGCGCTGGCCGCGGCCGCGCCGAAGTCGGGCAACGTGCTGGTGCAGCGCCAGCTCGGCCAGATGCGGCACCGCCTCCGGGTGGCGGGCTGGGCGCTCGACGGCGCGCTGGCAGCGGTCGGCGACGACCCGGTGCCCTCCCACGAGACCTATCTCGCGGTGATGAGTGCCAAGGCGCAGGTCGCCGAGGCCGGCCTCGAGGTGTGCGACCTCGCCATGGACGTCGCCGGCGGGCCGGCGTACTTCAAGGGCTCGGTCATCGAACGGGCCTACCGGGACATCCGGGCGATCAGGTTCCACCCGCTGACCGTGGACGCGACGATGGTGACCACGGGCCGGCACGAGCTCGGCGTCGACACGCTGCTGGCGTGACCGCCGCCGGCCCAGGGGCGCTCACCAGACCTGGGCCACGAGGTCGGCGAACAGCTCCTGCTCGTCGACCTCGAGCCCTCTCCGGGTGAACCAGGCGCACACGTTGGTGCAGTCGCGCAGCAGGAAGTCGAAGCCCTGCGGGTTGCCGGCCAGGTCGACGATCTGCGGGAGGTCGATGACGACCAGGCGGTCGCCCGCCGCGAGGATGTTGTACGGCGACAGGTCGCCGTGCGCGAGGCCCGCCCGCGCCAGGGTCGCGAGTGCCTCGCGCACCTGGTCGAAGTACGACGCCAGCAGCCGCCGGCCGGGCCGCGTCTGCGCCAGTCGTGGCGCGGTCACCCCGTCGACCTCGATCCACTCCAGGAGCAGCTCGGTGCCGTCGATCTGCACGGGGTAGGGGACCGGTAGGCCGAGCGACCAGCACCGGGTCAGCGCGTTCCACTCCGAGACCGCCCACTCGCCGGCGGCGACCTGGCGGCCGAAGGTGCTCTTGCGTTTGATCGCCCGGTTGTCGCGCGATCGCTTCATGCTGCGCCCCTCGGTGTAGGCCGCGGATCGATGGAAGCTGCGGTGGTCGGGAGAGCGATAGCGTTTGGCGGCCATGACCGCCGACTGGTCGTCACGGTGCGGGTCGGCGCGCTCGACGAGGTGGACGTCGGCCTCCTTGCCGGTCTTGAGGACGCCGAGCTCGGTGTCGACCGCGCCCTGCGACGTGACGACCCAGTCGGGTCGGGGCTCGGGTCCGCGGCACAGCGGCTCGACGTCGGCCCAGGTGGACCAGCGTTGGCCGGCGCCGAGGTCGTCGTAGGCGACGAAGTCGAGGACGACGTCAGGATCGAGGGGGCCGCCGTCGCCGGCGGTGGTGGAGGGGAACTCCGGGTTCACGATGGGTGCTCCGATGAGATGAGGGGGACGGGCGTGCGGACAGCACCGCGACCGGGTCTGACATGTCACGCTCCTCTCGTCGGGCACCTGCGCGTCACAGGCGACGTGCTCCGACCTTGTCGGTACGGTGGGATCGACGCAACCGAATATTCGCCGAGGTCGTGTCGGGGGATCGGCGGCGGCGATGGGCAGCGCGCCTCCTCCGTGACGGGCGTGACGACTGGTACCAATGTGGTGGATGATGCCCGGGTGTGCGTCGGCTGTCGCACCGCAGGCGAGGAAAGCGAGAGAACCCCCATGAACGCCAAGAAGATCGTCGTCATCGTGATCGTCGTCTTCATCGGCTTCTGGATGATCAGCGACCCGAGCGGCCTCGCCGACATCTCCGAGACGCTGCTGGTCGAGGGGTGGGACCTGACGACGCAGCTGTTCAGCGGTCTCATCGACTTCCTCGGCTCGTTCTGATCGGCCGCCATGGGCTTCCTGGCCTGGGTGAGCAACCCCCGGATCAGCCGTCACCTGCTCCGCGACGAGGACGAGGTGGTGATCGACGAGGTGCGCAAGCACTGGGTCGCCTACATCCGCCCCACGGCCGAGGCGGTCATCGGGTTCCTGCTCGTGGTCGCGACCCCGTTCGTGCACGTCAACGTCGGCTGGTTCTTCCTGATCGCCGCCTTCGCCCTGTTCTGCCACGCCGCGTGGGGGACGCTGCGTGAGCGGCGGGACCGCTTCGTCATCACCAACATGCGGGTGTTCCGTGTGCACGGCGTGATCAACCAGCACCTGGCCACCATGCCGCTGAGCCGGATCCTCGACATCTCGGTCAAGAAGCCGCTCGCAGGACGGGTCGTCGGCTACGGCCACTTCGTCTTCGAGTCCGCGGCCCAGGAGCAGGGGCTGCGCGACATCCGGTACGTCGGACGGCCGGACGACCGCGACCTCGTGATCCAGCGGGTGGTCCAGCGCGCCGGTCTGCGCGGTCCGAGGGTGCCGAACTCGTGATGCTGCCGTTCGACCCGATCGACGAGGCCGCGCGCCAGTGGGCGGACCGCTGGGGCGCGGTGCCCGCCATGCACGCCTGCACCTCGCTGATGCGGGTGCAGCAGCTGGTGATCGGGCGCCTCGACACGATCCTCAAGCCGCACGGACTGACCTTCGCCCGCTACGAGGCACTGGTGCTGCTGGTCTTCTCCTCCCGCGGGTCGCTCCCGCTGGGCAAGATGGGGGAGCGGCTCCAGGTGCACCCGACGTCGGTGACCTCGATCGTGCGCCGGCTGGAGGAGGACGCGCTGGTCCGCCGCGTGCCGCACCCCGACGACGGTCGTGCGGTGCTGGCGGAGATCACGCCGGCGGGCCGAGAGGTCGTGGAGCGGGCGACGGCCGACCTCGTGGACGCGGACTTCGGGCTCGGTGCCCTCGGCGAGGAGCAGCTGGGCCAGCTGTCCGAGGTGCTGCGCCCGGTCCGGTCGGCCGCGGGCGACTTCGCCGACCCGCCCCGGGCCGGCGGCTGATTCTCCGCCTACGATGGCGGCATGACGCAGCAGCCGTTCTCCCGCCCCGGTGCGGTCGACCTGTCCGGACTCCAGCAGGCAGCCCAGCAGCCGCCGAGTGCTCCCGGAGCGCCGGCAGGCGGCGGGGGAGCCGGCACCGGGTCGTCGTACGCGGTCGCCGTCACCGAGGACAACTTCCAGACCGTGCTCCAGGCGTCCACGACGGCGCCCGTGGTGCTGGTGTTCTTCTCGGCGAGCCAGGCGCCGGAGAGCCGGACGATGGCCGACGACGTCGCCGCCGTGGTCGAGGAGTACGACGGCCGGTTCCTCGCCGGGCTCGTCGACGTGGACGCGTCCCCCCAGATCGCGCAGGCGCTGGCGCAGGCCTCGCAGCTGCCGCAGCTGCCGGTGCCGCTGCTGATGGTCTTCCTCGACGGCCGTCCGGCGACCCAGCCCATCCCGGGCGCGCTCGGGCGTGAGGAGCTGGGCACGCTCTTCAACCAGCTCGGCCAGCAGCTGACCGCGCAGGGCGTCACCGGCCGCCACCAGCCGCAGGGCGGCGGGGCCGCGGAGTCCGACGAGGACGGCGAGGCGTCGCTGGACCCGCGCTACGCCCCCGCTCAGGAGGCGCTGGAGGCCGGCGACATCGACCGGGCGGTCGCGGAGTACCAGAAGCTCGTCGACGGCAACCCCGCGGATGCCGAGGCGGCCGCCGGCCTGGCGATGGCCCAGGTGCTGCAGCGCACCCAGGGGGTCGACCTCAACGCGGCGCGACAGGCCGCCGCGGACCGGCCCGACGACGTCGACGCCCAGATCATGGTCGCTGACCTGGACCTGACCGGCGGCCACGTCGAGGACGCCTTCGCGCGGCTCGTCGAGCTCGTGCGGCGGACCACCGACAAGGACCGCGAGCGCGCCCGTGAGCACCTGATCGGGCTCTTCGCGGCGGTCGGCAACGACGACCCGCGGGTGCTCAAGGGGCGGCAGGCGCTCGCGTCCGCTCTGTTCTGACCGGCCACGATGGGGGCGGGACACGGCTTCGGCTGCTTCCTCCGCGGTCTCGGCCTGTGGCGGCACCGGCCGGGCCTGATGCTGCTCGGCATGGTGCCGGCGGTGCTGGTGCTGCTCGTGTTCGCCTCCGCGTTCGTCGCGCTGCTGTTCCTCGTCGACGACCTGGTCGGGTGGGCCACGCCGTTCGCCGACGGCTGGGACGACTCGCCGCGGATGGCGTTCCGTGCGCTGCTCGGCATCGCGGTGCTGCTCGGCGCGGGCCTGCTCGCGATGATGACCTTCACCGGCCTGACGCTGGCGGTCGGTGACCCGTTCTACGATCGGATCTGGCGCCAGACCGAGCTGATGGTCGGCGGCGACGTGCCCGACCACGGCGTGAGCTGGTGGCGCTCGGCCCGCGACGCACTGACCCTCGTGGGGCTCGGGGCGCTCACCTCGCTGATGGTCTTCGCGTTGGGCTTCGTGCCGGTCGTGGGCACCATCGCCGGTCCGGTCCTCGGCGTGCTGCTCTCCGGGCGGCTGCTCGCCCGCGAGCTGGTCTCGCGCCCGCTGGAGGCGCGCGGGATGGACCGTGCTGCGCAGAACGAGGTGCTCCGCGGTCGGCCGGGCGCGCTGCTCGGCTTCGGCGGCGCGGTGCAGCTGTGCTTCCTGGTGCCGGGCGGTGCGGTCCTCGTGATGCCGGCCGCCGTGGCGGGCGCGACGCTGCTCGCCCGGGAGGCGTTGGACCAGGCCGGTCTCACCGCCGTGCCGCGAGCGGGCTGAGGCTCAGCGGCCCGACTCGGTGTAGGCCGGCCCGCCGGAGGCGAGGTTGGCCAGTGCGGCGCGCACCCGGCGGGCGGTGAAGTCCGCGGCGTGCCGCTCGACCTCGTCGACGGTGCAGAACGACGCGGACCGGATCTCACGGGTCTGGCGCACGATCCGGTCGGTCAGACCGGGCTCGTGCCGGCCGCCGTCGAAGACCAGGCAGACCGCGTCGTCCCAGCCGCCCCACGGAGGCAGCCAGTCGGTCAGCATCAGGTTGCCGGCGGGGATGGTGAGGCCGAGCTCCTCCTCGACCTCGCGCGACACCGCGAGCTGTGGGGACTCGCCGACCTCGACCACACCGCCGGGCAGGTCCCAGTCGGCCTTGTAGGTCAGCTGGCACATCAGGACCCGCGGCTCGGATGAGGTGTCGCGGATCAGCATCTGGCTGATGCCGCGCTTGCGGGGGAGGAAGGAGTTGAGCAGCGCCCGGAACCCTCCCGCCTCGTCGACGGGGGAGTCGTCGACCAGGCGCGCATACACCACCTGGTCGCCCTGCACGCCGCGTTCGACCCCTTCGCGGCGGAGCCCGGACCAGGTCGCGATCCGGTGCCCGACCTCGTCGTCGACCCGCACCTTGGCCTCGACCCGGGTGTGGTCGACCAGCGCCTTGGCGACATCGCGGCGTACGACGTCCACCGCGGCCTGCCAACCGCGGGCCGTCAGCTCCTCGGTCCAGGCGATCCGGGCGACCCCGTCATCGACGGTGTCGTAGTGGGTCTCAGGCACGTCCTCCACACTATCCACGAGCCCGAGCGGGCGGCATCCGCCTCGTCAGTCGCCCATCAGGTCCCACACCGCCACCTCGTCGCCGGCGGCGAGCCGCGTGACGTCGGCGGGGATGTCGATCAGGCAGTCGGCGCGGGCGAACCAGCCGAGGAACCCCGAGCCGGGCGGGCCACAGAGCCGCACCTCGCCCGACTCCTCGTCGAGCCGGCCGCGGCGGAACTGCCGCTTGCCGCGGGGCGAGCTCAGGTCCTCGGTCAGCTGCGCCGGAACCACGGGGCGTCCGGGGCGCGGGTGGCCGAGCGCTGCTCGCAGCGCGGGCCGGACGAACACCTCGAACGACGTGAGGGCGCTGACCGGGTTGCCGGGCAGGCAGACGACCGGGACGTCGCCGTACCGTCCGGCACCCTGCGGCATCCCGGGCTGCATGCCGACCTTGTGGAAGTCGACACCGCGCGGCGCGAGCGCGTCCTTCACGACCTCGTAGGCGCCGGCGCTGACGCCGCCGGAGGTGAGGAGGAGGTCGACGCCGTCCAGCTCGGCGTCCAGCGCGGCGAGGAAGGTCGGCACGTCGTCGGCGACCCACAGCTGCCGAGTCGCGACGCCGCCGGCCTGTGCGACGGCGGCCGCGAGCATCGCGCCGTTGGCGTCGCGAATCTGCCCGGACCGTGGAGCGGGGTGCTCGGCCAGCTCGGAGCCCGTGGAGCACACCAGCACACGTGGCCGCGACCGGACGAGCACGTCCTCCACGCCGAGCGCCGTCAGCAGCCCGAGCGGTGCCGGGCCGATGACCAGTCCGGGGGTGAGCGCGGTCGACCCGGTGGCGACGTCCTCACCGGCACGTCGGACGAACTGCCCCGCCTCCCGCGCGGAGCGGATCGTCACCGTCTCGGTGCCGCCGTCGGTGGCCTCGACCTCGACGACGGCGTCGGCCCCCTCGGGCAGTGCGGCGCCGGTCATGATCCGGTGGGCGGTCCCCGGCTCGAGCCGGCCGATGGGGGAGCCCGCAGGGATGTCAGCGGTGACCGGCAGCTCGACCGGACGGTCGGGGTTGGCGGCCACGATGTCCACGGCGCGGACGGCGTACCCGTCCATCGCGGAGTTGTCGAAGGCGGGGAGCGGCTCGGTGGCGGTCACGGTCTCGGCCAGCACCCGTCCCGCGGCGTCCGTCAGCGGGACGGTCTCGGTGGCGGTGGGGCGGAGGAGTTCGGCGACGAGGCGCTGGTGATCGCTCACCGGAAGTAGCTCGGACATCACCGGCCACTGTAGAGGTACGCGACGACCACGGGCGGGCGGCCGATGCCGGGAACGAACGGCCGGAGGATGAGGACGAGCGGGGCGGCCCCCATGATTCCCGCCCCGCTCGTCTCTACCGGATCAACGCCTGCCGCGGGAGGGGGTTACGCCGGGATCGCGCGGAGGTGGGCGTAGCGTGCGGTGCGGGACGGTGAGGCGTGCGGGCGATAGGGTCCGATGGGGCGTGACCGCGCCCGCTCCGAGCACAGGGAGGACCAGATGTCAGGCGAGTTCGTCCGACTCGAGGTGGCCGACGGGGTCGGCACGATCCGGCTCGACCGGCCGAAGATGAACGCGATCAGCCTGCAGGTGCAGGACGAGCTGACCGCGGCGGCCGAGGAGGCGAGCGGGCGCGACGACGTCCGGGCCGTGGTCGTCTGGGGAGGTGACCGGGTCTTCGCGGCGGGCAACGACGTCAAGGAGATGGCGGACATGTCCTACACGGACATGGTCGACCGGGTCGAGGCGCTCCAGGGCGCGGTGACGGCGGTGGCTCGGATCCCCAAGCCGGTCGTCGCCGCGGTCAACGGCTACGCGCTCGGTGGCGGGTGCGAGCTGGCGCTGGCCGCGGACATCCGGATCGCCGCCGACAACGCGCACCTCGGCCAGCCGGAGTCGCTGCTCGGCATCATCCCCGGTGCGGGAGGCACCCAGCGACTCGCTCGACTGGTCGGCCCCAGCACCGCGAAGGACCTGATGTACACCGGCCGGTTCGTCGCGGCCGAGGAGGCGCTGGCGATCGGTCTGGTCGACCGGGTGGTGCCCGCGGCCGACGTGTACGACGCCGCGGTGGCCTGGGCGTCACAGCTCACCGCGGGAGCGCCGTACGCCCTCCGGGCGATCAAGGAAGCGGTGGACCGCGGCCTCGAGGTCGACCTCGAGACCGGGCTCGCGCTCGAGCGGCAGCTCTTCTCCGGCGTGTTCGCGACCGAGGACCGTACTGCAGGTATGCAATCCTTCGTGGAGAACGGTCCGGGCAAGGCCACCTTCCAGGGACGGTGAGTCATGGGTGAGAACGACACCAAGTCGAGTACGACGCTGACCGCGGCGCGGGTGCGGTCCACGGCCGCGCGGGTCGTGTGGCTGGTGTGCCTGACGCTGGCGATGATCCTCGCGGTGGCGGCGTTCAGCTATGCGCTCGAGTTCGAGGGAGACAACCCGCTGGTCCGGTTCGTGCGTGACCTGGCCGACACCGTCGACCTCGGCGTGTTCGATCTCGACAACCCGATCAAGAGCTTCGACGACGACGACGCGTCGGTCGCCCAGACCAAGACCGCGCTGACCAACTACGGCATCGGTGCTGTCGCCTACATCGTCGTCGGGCGGGTGCTCGAGCGGGTCATCCGTCCCTGATGTTCCTCACACCCGCCGCGGGTGTGACGGAGTCCACTCCGGGCAGGTTTCCCCGCACGCTGACCGGGCGGTAACCTGCCGAACGCTGTCCATTGCGGACCTCCATGTCCCGCACGGGATCCACGAGTCCACGAGGAAGGGGCCGATCCGGCCACAACCATGAACATTGTCGTCTGTGTGAAGTACGTTCCCGACGCCACCGCCGACCGGCGGTTCGAGGCGGACAACACCGTGGACCGGGTCGGCGTCGACGGTCTGCTGTCCGAGCTCGACGAGTACGCGATCGAGCAGGCCCTCCAGATCAAGGAGAAGTCCGAGGACGAGGTGACCGTCACGGCGCTCACCATCGGCCCGGAGCAGGCCGTGGATGCGGTCCGCAAGGCCCTGCAGATGGGCGCCGACCAGGCCGTGCACGTGAGCGACGAGTCGATCGCCGGCTCCGACGCCGTCGCGACCTCGCTGGTGCTCGCCAAGGCCGTGGAGAAGATCGGCCAGCCGGATCTCGTGATGTGCGGCATGGCCTCGACCGACGGCGGCATGAGCGTCGTCCCGGCGATGCTCGCCGAGCGTCTCGGCCTGCCGCAGGTCACCCAGGCCTCCGTCGTGGAGACCCAGGGCGACCAGGTCCGCATCAAGCGTGACGGTGACGCCGCGACCGAGGTCGTGGGTGGCACGATGCCGCTGGTGCTCTCGGTCACCGACCAGTCCGGTGAGGCGCGCTACCCGTCGTTCAAGGGCATCATGGCGGCGAAGAAGAAGCCGCTGGAGACCTACACGCTGGGTGATCTCGGCGTCGACGCGGGCCAGGTGGGCCTCGACGCGGCCTGGACGTCCGTGGCGGAGACCGCGGAGCGCCCGCCGCGCACCGCCGGCGAGATCGTCAAGGACGAGGACGGCGCGGGTGCCACCGCGCTGGTCGGGTTCCTCGCGTCGAAGAAGTTCATCTGAGGACCGGGAAGGGACGGAGAAGTCATGTCTGAGGTTCTGGTTCTCGTCGACCACGTCGACGGTGAGGTCAAGAAGCCGACCTACGAGCTCCTCGCGCTGGCCAAGCGCCTCGGTGAGCCGTCGGCGGTCTTCATCGGTGGCGCCGACCAGGCGACCGCCGCTGCCGAGGCCGTGAAGGGCTACGGCGCGGAGAAGGTCTACGTCGTCGACGACGCCGAGATCAAGGGCTACCTGGTGGCGCCGAAGGCCGAGGTGCTGCAGCAGCTCGCGGCGCAGGCCTCGCCGGCCGCGGTCCTGCTGACCTCCTCCGCGGAGGGCAAGGAGATCGCCGGACGGCTCGCGATCAAGCTCGAGTCCGGTCTGATCACCGACGCGGTGGACGTGGAGGCCGACGGCACCACGACCCAGTCGGTCTTCGCGGGCGGCTACACCGTGAGGTCGAAGGTCACCACCGGTACGCCGATCATCACGGTCAAGCCCAACTCCGCCGCTCCGGAGGAGGGCGCCGGCGCCGGCACCGTGGAGCAGTTCGCGGCGACCATCTCCGACGGCGCCAAGACCGCGCAGATCGTGGCCTCGCAGCCGCGGCAGTCCACCGGCCGTCCCGAGCTCACCGAGGCCGCCATCGTGGTCTCGGGTGGTCGCGGCACCGGTGGCGACTTCTCCGCGGTCGAGGGCTTCGCCGACTCGCTCGGCGCGGCCGTCGGTGCCTCGCGTGCCGCGGTCGACTCGGGCTGGAAGCCGCACACCTTCCAGGTCGGCCAGACCGGCAAGACGGTCTCGCCGCAGCTCTACGTCGCCAACGGCATCTCCGGTGCGATCCAGCACCGCGCCGGCATGCAGACCTCGAAGACCATCGTGGCCGTCAACAAGGACGAGGAGGCCCCGATCTTCGAGCTGGTCGACTTCGGTGTCGTGGGCGACCTGCACACCGTGCTCCCTGCTGCCACCGCGGAGATCGAGAAGCGCAAGTGACCGCTCGCTGAGCGCTCACCTCAGCCCGCCCCGGCGCCGTACGGTGCCGGGGCGGGCTGCGTCCTAGGCTGTTCGGATGGACCTCACGGTCGATCTCGACGAGGGCCGCGACGCGGCAGCGGCGTCGGTGCGCGCCTTGCTCCGCGCGGTCGACGGCTGCGACGAGTACGACCTGCTCGGGGCATCGCGATGTCACGGATGGAGCCGGCTCGACGTGGTCGTCCACGTCATCGGAGGCTGGCACGAGATGCTGGGCGGCCTGGTCTCGGTGGTCGACGCGGAGCCGACGGTCGACGCCGCCAGCTATTGGCCCGCGTTCGCGGCCGAGTACGGCGGTGACGTGGTGCCGACGCTGATGACACAACGGCGGCGGACCGCGGCGTACGCCCGACCCTCGGCGGCGATCGCACAGCTGCACGACGTCGCCGCAGCGGTGCTGCGCGGCGTCGAGCGTGTCGGCGACGGCCGCCATCTGTGGCAGGGCCACGTCTTCACCGCCGGCGACCATCTCGCCGTGTGGGCGGTCGAGGACGTCGTGCACCATCTCGATCTGCTCACCGACGAGCCGGCGCCGTCTGGCGCGCTGGGGATCGCTCGCCGCACGATCGAGGCGTTGGCGGGGGAGCGGCTGCCCGGCGCGTGGAGCGACATGGATGCGGTGCTGGTCGGCACCGGTCGACTCCCTGTGCCGGCCGACGCCGGGGCGCTCGCCCGTCGGTTGCCCGTGCTGGGCTGACGGGCGAGTCGCGTCGTGCGAGGTGGGGAGCCGGCGAGTGGCGGGGGTGGGGGTGCGAGCGCTGAGCGGCCGGCGGTGGTTGAGGTGCGAGCTTGCGAGCCTCGAAACCACCTCAGTAGTCGCGCCGGGAGTCGGGCGTGGCGGAGCCGAGCCTGGTGATGTGGACGTGGCGGGTGAGCCGGATCGCCGGCCGGATCAGCAGCTGGATGCTGCCGGCCAGGAACATCCAGGTGCCGAGGCGGGTCGTCGCCTCCCAGAAGAACAGCACGCTGCCCACGATGAACCAGAGGGCGACGAGGATGTCGTTGACGATGCTGGCGATCTCGTAGCGCCGGCGTAGCACGATCTCCTCGCGGCCGATCCGGAACTCGATCTGCTCGGAGTCGCCTCTCGCCATGGAGCCAGGCTAGGGGAGAGAGCGGTGCCGTGTCGGCAGAAGGCGCCGTCATGTCGGGACACGGGTGGCACCGTGCCACGCTCGGTCCCGCGGCGCCGACATCTCGGGTTGCGTTATCGAACATGTGTTCGATATCATAGGTGGTATGGCCGCTCGGGGACCT
>CAZJDU010000057.1:0-23009 GCA_964544855.1 uncultured Nocardioides sp. | reverse complement strand
GATGTCGTCGACGCAGACGTACTTGCGCATCCTCACCTGGCCGGTCTCGGTGTCCACGTCCATGGCACAGAGGTGGGTGCCGTGCGGGAAGCTGAAGTTGACCGGGTCGTAGGTCGCGTCGGCGTCGAGCGAGGGCTCCATGCCGTCCGGCAGGTTGTGGGCCACGAAGACCGCGCCGGCGATCTCCTGGATCGCCAGGCCCTGGTCGGTGCCGCGGACGGTGAACCTCCCGCCGTCGAACTCGATGTCGTCCACCGAGGCCTCGAGCAGGTGGGCCGCCACCGGCTTCGCCTTCGCGATCACCTTGTCGGCGGCCAGCACCAGGGCCTCTCCCCCGACGACCAGGGACCGCGAGCCGTAGGTGTCCAGCCCCTTGGGTGCCACCTGGGTGTCGCCGTGCAGCACCTCGACGTCCTCGAACGGCACGCCGAGCCGGTCGGCGACGATCTGGCTGAACGCCGTCTCGTGGCCCTGGCCGTGCGCGCTCGCCCCGGTGATGACCTCGACCTTGCCGGTCGCGAGCATCCGCACCTGGGCGTTCTCCCAGCCGCCGGCGCCGTAGTCGAGGCTGCCCAGCACCCGGCTCGGGGCGAGGCCGCACATCTCGGTGAAGGTCGAGACCCCGATGCCGAGCTGCACCCGGTCACCGGACTCGCGGCGCTGCCGCTGCTCGGCCCGGAGTGCGTCGTACCCGAAGAGCTCCTTGGCCTTGGCGGTCGCCGCCTCGTAGTTGCCCGAGTCGTACTCCAGGCCGGCCGTCGTCGTGAACGGGACCTCCGCGTGCTTGATCCAGTTCTTCTCCCGCACCTCCAGCGGGTCGACCCCGAGCTCGGCGGCCAGCTCGTCCATCATCCGCTCGATGCCGAACGTCGCCTCCGGCCGGCCGGCGCCGCGGTAGGCGTCGGTCCAGGTCTTGTTCGTCAGCACGGTCTGGCAGGCGAAGTGGTACGCCGGGAACTTGTAGATGGCGTTGAACATGAACGCACCGAGCACGGGGACGCCGCCGCCGACGATCGCGACGTGCGAGCCGAGGTCCGCCAGCAGCTCGACCTTGAGACCGGTCACCGTACCGTCCTTGGTGGCACTGAGCGTGAGCTTCTGCCACTGGTCGCGGCCGTGGTGGCCGCTGACCAGGCTCTCCGAGCGGGTCTCGGTCCACTTGACCGGCTTGCCCAGCCGGCGCGCCATCGCGACCGTGAGCCACTCCTCGGGGGTGATCTGCAGCTTGCCGCCGAACCCGCCGCCGACATCGGGGGCGATGACCCGGAGCTTCTCCTCCGGGATGCCCATCGTCGCCGCCAGCGCGTAGCGCATGATGTGCGGGATCTGGGTCGCCGACCAGACGGTCAGCTGCTCACCGGTCGGGTCCACCACCGTCGAGCGGGGCTCCATGAACGCCGGGATCAGCCGCTGCTGGCGGAACTCCCGCTCGACCACGATCCCGTCGCTGCGTGCCTGGTCGATCGCCTCGTCGACGTTGCCACCGGTGCCGGCCTCCGCCGAGTCGAAGACCCAGAGGGCGGACTTGTTGGTACCGAGGTCGGGGTGCGCCAGCACCGTGTCCTGCGCGGCCTCCTTCAGGTCGAGCGCAGCGGGCAGCTCGTCGTACTCCACGTCGACCAGCTCGGCCGCGTCGCGGGCCTCGGCCGCCGACCGGGCCACCACGACGGCGACGATCTCACCGGCGAAGGTCGCACGGTCCACCGCCATCGGGGTGTGGGTCGGGGTGACCTGGTCCGGGGTGATCGGCCAGGCGTTGATCAGCACGCCCATCGACTCACCCAGGTCGGCGCCGGTGAAGACGCCGACCACGTTGGTGGCCGCCTCCGCCTCGGACTTGTCGATGCTGGTGATCCGGGCGTGCGCGAACGGGCTGCGGACCGTCGCCAGGTGCAGCATCCCGGGCAGCTGCATGTTGTCGGTCCACCGGGTGCGGCCGGTGATCAGCCGCTGGTCCTCCTTGCGGCGCCGGTCCCTGCCGATCTCGGTGGCCGCGGCGGGCTCCTGCGTGGCCGTCATGACTGCACCCCCTCGCGGGACGTGCTCTGTGCGGCCGTCTGCACGGCGCGGACGATGTTGTGGTAGCCGGTGCACCGGCAGAGGTTGCCCTCGAGACCGAGCCGGATCGCCTCCTCCGACGGGTCCGGGTTGTCGTTGAGGATGTCGATGGACTGCATGATCATCCCGGGCGTGCAGTAGCCGCACTGCAGGCCGTGACACTCGCGGAAGGCCTCCTGCACCGGGTGCAGCTCGCCGTCGGTCGCGAGGCCCTCGACCGTCGTGACCTCCGCGCCGTCGGCCTGGACCGCGAGCACGTTGCAGGACTTCACGCTCTTGCCGTCGAGATGGACGGTGCAGGCGCCACAGTTGCTGGTGTCGCACCCGACGACCGTGCCGGTCTTGCCGAGACGCTCCCGGAGGTACTGCACCAGCAGCATCCGGGGTTCGATGTCGTCGGCCACCTGCTGGCCGTCGACCGTGAGACTGATCCGGGTCATGGATTCTCCTCGCTCGTCCGTGAGCTGGCTCGCGTTGTGATGCGGCTCACGCTAGGAGGTGCCGGTTGGCGAATGGTTGGCGACGCGGATCAGGTCCGGCCGGCCCGGGGATTCGGGACCGACGACCCCTCAACAACGGCCCCGGAGCGGCGTACCGTCGGAAGGGAAGCGACCTGAGGAGGTCCCCATGTCCGAGACCGGATACGTCATCGCGTTCGTCGTGCTGGCACTGTTCGTGGTCGCCATCCTGATCGCCTTCGTGATGGCCAGCATGGGCTGGTTCACCCACCGGTCCGGCAACGATGCCCACGAGTTCCCCAACGAGCCGAACCCCCGGCTCGAGCACGAGGACCGCAAGCCTGCCAAGCAGTACTGGCCCCACACCTCCGGTCGGCGCGAGGGCGGCGGCCACCGGCGCTCCCGCATCGCCCACTGAGCCGGGACCGGGCTCGGCTCAGCGGGTCGTCAGCAGCTGGCTGAGCGTGAGCGGGTCCCGTCCCGCGAGCCGGCGTACGTCGTCGGTCACCGTCGCGAGCTCGCCGGCGGCGATCGCGGTGTAGGTGGAGACCCAGGCGTCGTACTGCCACGCGGGGGCGTCCCACGACCGCCGCGAGGCGTAGGCCTCCGCCACGGTCTCGTCGTGGTAGGTCACCGGGCGTCCGGTCGCATCCGCGATCGTGGCCGCGACCTCCGCGAGCGTCAGCGCCTCGCGGCCGGTCAGGTCGTAGGTCGCTCCCGCGTGCGGCTCGGGGGCGGCGAGCACGGTGGCAGCACACCGAGCGACGTCCTCCCGGGCCACCGCCGCCACCCGGCCGTCCCCGCCCGGACCGCGCAGCACGTCGTCGGCCCCGACGAACAGCGGGAAGACGTCGAGGTAGAAGTTGTCCCGCAGGAACGTGAACGCCATCCCGCTCGCCCGGATCGCCTCCTCGGTCGCGTGGTGGTCGCGGCCCAGCGTGAACGTGCAGTCGGGCGCGGCGCCGTAGAACGAGGTGTAGACGACGTGGCCGACGCCGGCCGACGCGGCGGCATCGATGAACGTGCGGTGCTGGTCCACCCGGTCGGCGGTCTCCGAGGCCGACACCATCAACAGCACCTCCACCCCGTCGAGCGCTCGACGGGCTGCCGCGCCGTCGCCGAAGGAGCACGCCATCGACACCGAGCCGGCGATCGCCGGCAGGCGCTCCGGCGAGCGGGCCAGCAGCCGCTGCGGGACGTCGCGCTCCGCGAGCTCTCGGGCCACGAGCCCACCGAGCATCCCGGTCGCACCGGTGACAGCGAGCGTCGGCGCGGATGAGGAGTGCGTCGAGCGGGTCATGACGCCATCGTGCCCGAGGCGATCCACTTCTCGACACCGTCCGGGCCGCACCGTCCGGCCGGTCGTGCCCGTCCGATGAGGCAGGTCGATGCCTGACCGCACGGAGGGGATCCGCGTTCTGGCCTGCCGCCGCGTGATCGCCGTCACCTAACGTCCGGAGCGGACCGACCCCCGCTCAGAGGAGCCCAGCGATGCACGTCGACGAACTGCTCAAACCCTTCCCGATCAAGGAGTTCCACCCGTTCCCGCGCGCCATGATGGGCCCGGGGGCGTGGGAGATGATCGGTCCGGAGGCGCTCAAGATGGGCTTCCGCCGGACGCTGGTGATGACGTCCGGGCTGCGAGGCACGGACATCGTCAAGAACATCAGCGAGTCGATGAAGTACCACGGCCTCGAGGTCGTGGTCTACGACGAGGTGGAGTCCAACCCCAAGGACTACAACGTCATGGATGCCGTCGCGCTCTACCAGCAGAACGAGTGTGACTCGTTCGTCTCCATCGGTGGCGGGTCATCCCACGACGCCTGCAAGGGTGCCCGGGTCTCGGTGGCCCACGACGGCCGCAACGTCAACGAGTTCGAGGGCTTCAACATGTCCGAGAACCCGAAGAACCCGCCGCACATCGCGGTCTCGACCACGGCCGGCACCGGTTCGGAGACGTCGTGGGCGTACGTCATCACCGACACCACGACCGACCCCGACAACCCGCACAAGTACGTCGCCTTCGATGACGCGTCGGTCGCCTCGCTGGCGGTCGACGACCCGGTGCTGTACTACGACTGCCCGATCGACTACACCGCCCAGTGCGGCTTCGACGTACTCGCTCACGCGAGCGAGCCGTACGTGTCGCGCATCAACTTCCAGCCCTCGCTCGGCAACGCGCTGCACGCGATCAAGCTGACGGCGCAGCACCTGCGCGAAGCGGTGTGGAACGGCCAGGACCTGCCCGGGCGGGAGGGCATGATGTACGCCCAGTACATCGCTGCCCAGGCCTTCAACTCCGGCGGCCTCGGCATCATCCACTCGATCTCCCACGCGGTCAGCGCGTTCTACGACACCCACCATGGCCTCAACAACGCCATCGCACTGCCACGTGTCTGGGCGTTCAACATGCCGGCCGCCTACCATCGCTTCGCCGACATCGCCGAGGCGATGGGGGTCGACACCCACGGGATGACCCGGGTGCAGGCCGCAGAGGCGGCGCTCGAGGCAGCGATCCGGCTGCTGCGCGATGTGGGGATCCCCGAGAGGTTCACCGACGTCACGCAGGACACCTACTCGAAGAACCGGCTCGGCCGAGGGCCGACCGCGTTCTACCAGAACGCGAAGGAGATCGTCGGCGACGACAGTGACGTCGACCGGATCACCCATCACGTTCTCGGCGACGCGTGCACACCCGGGAACGCCAAGGAATGCACGTTCGAGACGGTGCGTCCGGTGGTCGAGCACTGCATGACCGGCGACCTCGACGACCTGCTCGGCTGACCCCGTCCTCGAGCCGCCGCCCCACGGAGGACGAGCGGGCGGCGGCTCGGGACCACCGGAACCCAGGAGACCCGATGACCGACCAACCCTTCACCGACGTCACGGACACCGCCGAGCGGTTCCGCGAACACGGCTACCTCGCCGACACCCGGCTGGCGACCACCGTGTTCCTGCAGTCGCGACTCGGCCGGCCACTGCTGCTGGAGGGGCCCGCCGGTGTCGGCAAGACCCAGCTGGCACTCAGCCTGGCCCAGGTCACCGGGCGGAGACTGCTGCGGCTGCAATGCTACGAGGGGCAGGACGAGTCGAAGGCGCTCTATGAGTGGGACTACGGGAAGCAGCTGCTCTACACCCAGATCCTGCGGGAGAAGATCGGTCAGATCGTCGCCGACGCGGCCGACCTCGGGGAGGCCGTCGACCGGATCGCGCAGCAGGACAGTGTCTTCTTCTCCGAGCGCTTCCTGGCCCCGCGGCCGCTGCTGGAGGCCATCGACAGCCCCGACCCGGTCGTCCTCCTCGTCGACGAGGTGGACCGCGCCGACGAGGCGCTCGAGGCGGTGCTGCTCGAGCTGCTCTCCGAGTTCCAGATCTCCATACCCGAGATCGGCACCAAACGCGCCGAGCACCTGCCCCACGTCGTCCTGACCTCCAACAACACCCGCGACCTCTCCGCCGCGCTCAAGCGGCGATGTCTGCACCTCTTCCTCGACTACCCGTCCCCGGATCGCGAGCTGGACATTCTGCGCTCCCAGCGGACCGGCCTCGCGGACCATCTCTCGGAGCGGCTGGTCGAGATCGTCCGCGGGCTGCGTGAGCTCGAGCTGCGCAAGGCACCGAGCATCTCCGAGACCATCGACTGGGCTCGGACCCTGGCGGTGCTGGGGGTCTCCGACCTGCAGGCCGACGTCCTGGCCGACACGCTCAGCGTGGTCGTCAAGTACGAGCGTGACCTGGCGCGGGCCGGCGCGGCGCTCCCGAGCCTGGTCGACCCGAACGCCGTCGTGCCGGAGCATGCATCCGGCCACGGGCACGACCACGGGCACGACCACCTCCACCCACCTGCACCTGACGCCCGTCCTGTCCGCGCCCGCGCCGACGAGGTGGACGGTCAGCAGGTGCGCATCGGCAAGGACCAGCCGGGGCGACACCGGGAGGACTACTACGGAGCGCCGGGTCGAATGCCGGGATCACGGCCGGTCTCCAGCAGCCAGGGCGGCCGTTCGTTCGCGGCCACGCGGGCCCGCAAACGTCCGGTCTAGACACCGAGCCGAGAGGGAGGACGGATGGAGACCGCACTGCATCGGTTCATCCGACTGCTGCGCCTGCAGGGCCTCCGGGTGAGCGTCGCCGAGGCGGTCGACGCACTCGACGCAGCGAGCCAGCCGGGCATCCTCGCCGACCGAGAGCTGCTGCACTCAGCGCTGGCGGTCAGCATCGTCAAGGATCGGCGTGACCTGACGACCTTCGACAGGGTCTTCGAGCGCTTCTTCGCGCTGCGGCCGGTCACCGAGGACCAGACCGGCCACGGACACGCGCACGACGCCCTCACCGACGACGGCGAGCTGACCGACTTCTCGCTCTCCGACGAACCCGGGGACACCCCGCAGGAGGGCCACTCCCACGGCAAGCCGGTCGACCTGCACCAGTTCTTCCGACCGGAGGACATGGCACAGCAGTACAACCTCCACCAGGAGGCCAACCGACTCGACATGGCCAACCTCACCGACGAGATCGTGCTCTCCGACCAAGCGCGCGGCGCCGCCGGCGAGGTGGCGCGGGTCCAGCTCTCGACCTCCCGGCTGCACAACCCCGGCAAGCCCGGGGACCTGGCCCGCAACCCCGGCCGGCAGCTGGACACCGAGCTCACCGTGGCCGAGGAGATGGCACTGCTCGCATGGCTGCACGACGAGATGCCCGACGACGCTCACCAACCCGGCCTGGACGAGGGGCTGGCCGAGCTCCGTGAGGCACTGCGACCGTTCCTGGAGAGCCTCCCCGAGCGGCTTGCCCAGCATCTCGAGGCGCTACTCGCCCGCGACCACGAGCTGGAGGAGCGGGAGGTCCGGGCTCGACGGCCGGGGACGGTCGACGAGGCCGACCGTGCGGCGCTCGAGGACACGCTCCGGCGGCTGCTCCGCAGCCTCCACGGAGCGCCACGGCCACGTCGACGCGTCGCCGTCCGCGGCACCGTCGACGGCCGGCTGACGATGCGCACCAACATGAGGTACGACGGTGTTCCGTTCCGTCCGGTCACCGTCACCAAGGTGGAGGACCGACCTCGGCTTCTCGTGCTCGCCGACGTCTCCCTGTCGGTCCGCCCGACGTCCCGGTTCACCCTGCAGCTGGTGCACTCACTGCAGTCGGTGGCGCCGAGGGTCCGTTCCTTCGCGTTCGTGAAGGACCTGGTCGAGATCACCGACCTCTTCGCCGACCATCCGATCGAGGACGCGTTGACGCTGGTGATGTCGGGACTCCCCGGAGGCGGAGTGATCGACGTCGACGCCGACTCCGACTACGGCACCGCGCTGGAGGCGTTCCTCGAACAGCACGGCTCCGCGCTCACGCGACGCACCACCCTGGTCGTCCTCGGCGACGGCCGCGGCAACGGCAACGACCCGCGGCTTCCGGTCTTCGAGGAGATCGCTCGCAGGGTGCGCTCGGTCGTCTGGCTGACTCCCGAGCCCCGCTACTCCTGGGGGCTCGGCAGCTGCGACCTGGCGGCGTACGCCGAGCACTGCGACCGGATCGAGGTCGTCCGCGGACTCAGCGGCCTCGAGCGTGCCGCGATCCCGATCGGAGTCCGCGCGTGATGACGGCAACGACCTCCCGGCTCTCCCGGCCGATCGATCCGTTCGCACCGACCGAGCCGGTCTATGTCGACGACCTGGTCGAGGTCCGCGGCTTCGGGACGGCGCGACCACGTCGCACGCTCGGCATGGTGCGGACCGACCACTTCGACGTCGAGCACGCGGACGGCCGGATCCGCCTCGGGCACCGGATCCAGGGCGACGAGCTCCATGCCGGCGTGGCCGGGCTCGTCGCCGAGGAGCTGTTCGGCCCCGGCTGGCTGCGCGGTGCCGATCTGTTCGAACGGATCGTCACCGGCGTGGTGCTGAGCTCACGGCACGACCCCCTGACCGCATGGGAGGCCTTCTACCGCAACAGCCTGCGTGAGATCGACGTCAGGCTGACGGGGTGCAGCGGCTCCGCGGACGAGCGGCCGTCCAGCTCGCTCAGTGGCTACGCACCGGTCTACGCCCTCGCCGAGCGGCTGCTCGCGCCCGGGCCCGTGATCGAGCTCGGCGCCTGCTTCGGCTTCTTCTCCCTCCGTCAGGCGGCCGAGCGCGACGTGACCGCGGTCGACCTGTCGGCCGGGGCGATGAGCCTGCTACGGGCGGTGGCGCCGCGCCTTGGAACGTCGACGTCGCTGACCACCGTGGTGTCCGATGCCGCCGACGTGCCGCTCGAGGACGGTGTGGCGGAGACCGTGGTGGCGCTGCATCTCCTGGAGCACCTCGACGCTGCCGACGGGGAGAAGGTGATCGCCGAGGCCGTTCGACTAGCACGCCGTCGGGTCGTGGTCGCCGTACCGCTGGAGGACGAGCCCGACGAGACCTGGGGCCACGTCCGCAGCATCACGCTGACCGATCTCGCGGCATCGGGGCGCGCGACCGGCCTCCCCTTCGACGTGCGCGAGCACCATGGCGGCTGGCTCGTGCTCGACACCTGCCCGGGCGGGCCACGCGAGGCTCAGACCAGGCCTGCCTTCGACGCCTCGTAGACGGCTTCGGCGCGGCGGGAGACGCCGAGCTTGCGCAGGATGTTGCCGACGTGGAACTTCGCGGTGGTCTCGGAGATGTAGAGGCGCTCGCCGATCAGCCGGTTCGAGAGACCGGCAGCGAGGAGGCGGAGCACCTCGCGCTCACGTGCGGTCAGCTCCCGAGGCGGTTCCGGATCAGGTGCGTTGAGGCCCCGCACCACCGCCGCAGCGGAGCGCGCGTCGAACGCGCTGCCGCCGCGACTGACATCGCGGATCGCCCGCACCAGTCCGGAGGTGTCGACGTCCTTCACCACGTAGCCGCGCGCACCGGCCCGGATCGCGCGGAACACCAGGTGCTCGTCAAGGAACGTCGTGAGCACCAGGACGGCGAGGCCGGGATGCCGGCTGGTCAGCTCCTGGCACAGCTCGATGCCCTCGCTGTCGGAGGAGGGCGACAACTTGAGGTCGAGCAGCACGACCTGCGGCTGCGACGCCGCGACGGCGGCGAGTGCCTGTACGGCATCCGCAGCCTCGGCCACCACGGCGAGCCCGACCTCACGCTCGAGCATCGAGCGCAGTCCCTGCCGCATGATCGCGTGGTCGTCGACCAGCGCGATCCGCACCGGCTCGGCCGTCGGCCATGCCTCGACCGTCGTCATGTCCCCTCCTCCGTGGGCGTGGCGCAGGGGCCGGCCAGCTGCGCGATGAGACCGGGCCGATCCCCCGCCAGTGGCAGCGGCATCCGCATCTCCACCCTGACGCCACCGATCCGGGCACGCCGGAACCCGACCCTCCCACCGAGGTCGGCGATCCTGCCCTCGATGTTGGCCAGTCCCCGGTGGCCGCCGTCGACGGACCCACCACGCTCGAGCCGCAGCAGCCGCCCCAGCTCCTTCGGGTTGCCCTGCCCGTCGTCGGCCACTGTGACCAGCAGCTCGTCGCTGCGGTAGCGCAGCCGCACGACCGCTCGGGTCGCGGCCGCATGCATCGCCACGTTGAACATCGCCTCGCCCACCGCGCGGGCGATCTCATGGTCCGCATCGGCCGGCAGCTGCTCCACGCGCCCCTCCACCCGCACCTGCACCGCGAGCTGCGGTCGATGGTGCTCGGCGATCTCCCGCAGCAGCTCGGGCAACGGGGAGAGGGTGTGGCTGTGCGCCCGGTCGAGGGCGTAGATCGCGCGACGCAGCTGCTCGACCGCCTGCTGCGAGAGCTCCTTGGCGGCCCGCAGCCGGTCGTGGATCCCGGAGCCATCGGTGGAGAGCGCCTCGGCCTCACCTCGGGCGACCTCCACCGCCATTCCGGCCGAGAGCACGTAGTGCGCCACCGAGTCGTGCAGCTCGCGGGCGATCCGATGCCGTTCGGCGTCGATCAGCTCGCGCTGGTGGGCGAGCACCAGCCGCCGCTCGGCTCGGCGCAGCTCGCTGGTGCGCAGCTCGAGGTCGCGCTCGCCGGCCCTGACCTCGTCGTACAGGCGCTGAGCACGGCGGTGCAGCGCGAGCCCGGCCTGGTACTGCTCGGAGGTGTGCAGCGAGACGGCGGCCTGGTTGGCAAGGATCCGGAGCACCGCGAGGTCGCCCGGCTCCGGATCGGCGGCCAGCCCGTGCAGGCCGACCAGCGTGCCGATCTGACGCCCCTCGAGCGTCATCGGCACTCGCACCCACCGACCGTCGTCACGAGTGCGCGCCGCGAGCCCGGCGCGCACCGCGCCCAACTCCCGGCGTACCGCTGCCGGCAGCTCGGCGTCGGAGTCCACAGGCTCGTCCTCCCCGGCGTGGAGCACGAGGAACCGCGGACGGGCACCGACCAGGTGCCCGTCCGCGAGCGCCAGCAGCGTCCAGTCCGCCAGGAGATGCTCGGCCGCCGCCCGCAGCACCTCCTCCAGCAGCCCCCGTGGGCCCTCGGTGGTGCGCACCAGCGCACGCGAGATCGAGTCCATCGCCCGGACCGCGCGCTGGGTGCGCTCGTCGGACCGAACGTAGGCCCGGTAGTAGGAGCGCTTGCCGGACCGGACCCCGGTCAGCGCCGCGAGGTCGGAACCGGTCGGCTCGGCCGTCACCCGACCGCACCGCCCGCGTCGTGCGACGGACGGCCGCACCTCACAACGCCTCCCGGAAGAGGTCCCAGATCTCGTCACGGCTCGCTGTGCGTGGGTTGGTCGCCAGGCAGGCGTCGTCCAGGGTGGTCCCGGCCAGCGTGTCCAGGTCGTCCTCGGTCACGCCGAGCTCGGCCAGCCCCTTCGGCACCCCCACGTCGTCGGCCAGTGCGCGCACGTGGTTGGCCAGCACCTCGGCCGCCTCCTCCCCGGGGACGCCGTCGACGTGCAGCCCGGCCGAGCGCGCCAGCCCGACGAACCGGTCCGGCATCGCCCGCGCGTTGTAGCGGATCACGTGCGGCAGCAGCACCCCGTTGACGACGCCATGCGGGGCGTCGAGCAGCCCACCCACCTGGTGGCTCATCGCGTGGGTCGCGCCCAGGATCGCGTTGGTGAACGCCAGCCCGGCCTGGAGGCTCGCCTGGGCCATCTTGGCTCGATGCTCGAGCAGCTGCGGGTGGGTGATGGTCGAGCGCAGGTGCTGGGAGACCAGCCCGACCGCGTTGAGCGCGTGACCGTCCGCGAGGGGGTTGTGGGCGCGCGAGACGTAGGACTCGATCCCGTGCGTCAACGCGTCGAGGCCGGTCGCGGCGTTGAGCCAGTCCGGCATCGTCGTCAGCAGCCGCGGATCGGTGATCGAGATGTCCGGCACCAGGGCACGACCGAGGATCGTGATCTTCACGTGCCGCTCGGTGTCGGTGACGATGCAGAACTGCGAGACGTCTGCGCCGGTGCCCGACGTGCTGGGGATCATCAGCAGCGGTGGGATCGGGCGGGTCATCCGGTCGATCCCCGCATAGTCGAGGATGTCGCCACCGTTGCCCGACAGCACAGCGACGCCCTTGGCCGCGTCGATGCACGAGCCGCCACCGATCGCCACGATCACGTCAGCGCCGGCCTCGGCGTAGCGCTCGTGGGCCCGCCGCACCTCGTGGTCCTTCGGGTTCGGGGTGACCTCGGTCCACAGCACGGGGTCCAGCCCCTCGGCCCGCAGTGCCACGAGCAGCTGGTCGACCCAGCCCGCCTCGACCAGCCCCGGATCGGTGACGACGAACGGCCGCCGCGCTCCGAGCCGCGTGGCGGCGTACCCCGCCTCGCCGAGCGACTCCGGACCGAACACCACCTCGGGGGCATGGAACTTCACCAACCGGGGCGCCTCGGCCTGTGGAGCATCGTGCTCTCGGTCCGGTCCCGTCGTCGCCGGGAACGCCATCGCCGTCACCGCACCTCCCTCTGAGTGTGACGACGGTAACGCCATCCGGTGACCACCCGGAAGGGCAGTACACAGACCCTCTCCGATCGGGTAGGTACGCCGTCGATGGTGCAACCCGGATGCAACCCCCGGACCGACACCCTCCACCGGGAGCTGACGCGGATCGCGACCGGAGACGGGCTGATGGGCAGCGCCGGACCCAGCACCGCAGACGGGCGCTGCCCGGCTCCGCCGGGACCTAGGGGCGCTCGGCGACGGCGAGCCGCGCCTTGAGCAGCGGCACCGCCGGGTGTGATCGCCCGTTGACGGGGGTGAGCATCTCGAGGCAGACCTCGAGCACCTCGACGTCGTAGGGCGCCAGCTCGCTGAAGCGCAGCACGGCGTCCGGCTGCGGGTCGGCGAGCAGCGCCTCACGCACCGCGACGGCGACGTACTCCCCCATCTCGACCAACGCGGGGCTGTTGGTGCCCGGCAGCAGGTCACCGCCGTAGGCGTCGACAGCCGCACCGACGTGCCCACGTCGCAGCAGGGCGAGCACGTGGTCCACGTCGGTCGCGACGGGGAGGGTCAGCTTGTAGGGGCGCGACGCGAGCTGGCCGCCGAGGGCGTGGCGGAGGTGGGAGACCTCCGCCTTGAGCGTGGAGAAGGTGACGGCGGCGTCGCCGTAGAGCATGGCGTGGAGCTGCTCGAGCGAGAGACCCTCGGGATGGAGCGCCAGCAGCGCGAGCACCTCGGTCTGCCGCCGGTTGAGGAGCAGCCGCTGGCCGTCGAGCCGGGTCTCCGCGGTGCCGAGCAGCGTCATCACCAGTCCGGGGTCGGCGGTCTCCTCACCGCCGTCGGCGAACTGCCGTGACCGGGGCATCGCCTGCTCGATCAGGGTCGCCAGCACGCGCGCCGTGGCGAGACCGATCGGGTGGGTGCGGTCCCACGTGGTCGACAGATCCACCACGCCGAGCCGGGCCCCGGTCACCGGGTCGTGCAGCGGTGTCGCCCAACAGACCCAGTTGTGCACCATCGGGGCGTAGTGCTCGGCGCTGAAAACCATCGCCGGGCTGGCGTGACGGTTGGCGAGGTCGAGCGCGTTGGTGCCGACCGAGCCGTCGTCCCAGCGGCCGCCCGGCACGAAGTTGACCTCCTCGGCCTTGCGGCGCATCACGCGGCCGCCGTAGGTCCACAGCACCCGGGTCTGGGCATCGGTCACGCCGATCACCAGATCGCCGTCCTCGGCCGTGCGGCGCAGCTCCTCCTCGACCCGCTCCACCGCGACCTGCAGCGGCGAGTCCCGGAAGAACGACGCCGTCTCGGCCTCGTCGGCGAGCGGAGCCGCGTCGACCTCGGTCGAGACGACCTTCTCCGAGCGGTTCCAGCTGTTGAGGATCTCCGGACGGACCAGCGTCTCATAGCCGTCGGCGTGCTCGATGAATCGCGTCCACGCACGTACCGTGTCGCGCCGCTTGCTCTGCAGGTCCGCGATCCCCATGGGGCACAGCCTAGAGGCAGGGTGTGAGCGGCGTCACCTGGTCGCCGTCGGGCCGGGCTCGACCGGGGTCGCGACCACGACGGTGCTGCCCTCGTAGGTCACGCCGTCCCAGCCGTCGCAGGTGACCAGCACCAGCCGCTCCGGCCCGTCCTGGCGCAGCAGCCGCGGCGCTCTCCGTGCGAACCGGTCGATGTCGAGGTAGCGCGACGCGTCGACCCGGTAGCTGCGCCGGCCGGCCCGAGTGCCGATGGTGACGACGTCGCCCGGCTCCAACTGCTCGAGCTCGTCGAAGGCGCCGCCGCCCGTGTGCACCGTGTGGCCGGTGACGAGCACCCGTCCTTCACCGTCACCGGGCCGGGCACCGCCGCGCCACCAGCCCAGGCGACCGGCGTCGTCCGGCGGTCGCAGCACACCTGCCGCCGCGTCGACGGGCACCACCCGGGCGGTGATGCCGAGGCCGTCGGACCGGAACCGGAGCGGCCGAGCCGGCCGGGTCAGCGTGTCCGGCCGGACCCGCGAGCCGGACGAGGCCGTCGGCTCCTCGTCGGCCGCAGGCTCCCCCGCGACCACCGGATCCTCAGCGACCTCCGACTCCCCCGCGGCCACCGGCTCCTCACCGGACGCCGGGGAGCGGTACGTCGCGACCACGGTAGGGCCGGCCGCGACGCCGACGCCGATGAGCACGGCGGCCACGGTGACGAGAGCGGGAACGGCCGAGCGGCGGCCCCGGGAGTGCCGGGGCCGCCGCCGACGTCGGTCAGTGCTGGCGCGCACGCGCCCGGAGCGCGCCGATCACACCGCCGGCAGCGGCAAGCAGTGCGCCGGTGCCGACCAGACCGACGACGACCGCCTGGTCGACGGCGTTGCCGTCGTACGACGCGGCCTCGGTGTCGGCATCCTCACCGGCACCGCCGGCGGGGATCCGGGTCGGGACGCCGTCGCCCGGCGCGGCACCGTCGCCCGCCGGCCCCTCCGGCGCGTCGGGGAAGGCCGGGCCTGCGAGCGTCGGCTCGTCGGTCGTGGGCGTCTGCGTCCCGTCGGTCTCCGACTCCTCCTCGCCCGGGCCGGTGGCCGGCGGGAGCGACGGGGTCTCGGTGGAGTCGGTCGGCGCGGTGGTGGTCGGCGTCGTCGGCGCGGTGGTGGTCGGCGAGGTCGGCTCGTCGACGTCGACGTAGGTCAGCGTGTAGTGGCTGATGTCCTTGTTCGAGCTGTGGCTGATCGTCACCTCGGCGGCCGGCGGGTCGACGGCGTAGTACTCCGGGCCGTCGCCGTGCTCCTTCGAGCCGGCCTTCACGCAGTAGCCGCTGATCAGCTGGCCGTCGGGCGCGGGCACAGTGATGACGTCCTGGCCGTCGACCGGATACTCGTGGTCGCCCTCGCAGACTCCGTCATGAGATGGCGTGGCGGCAGCCGGCGCCGTCAGCGCAGCGAGCGCCAGGCCGATGCTCGCGACGGCGAGACCGATCGCGCCCAGCAGTGCGCCCGCGATCCGTCGCCGCTCGCGGGCAGGATGGGTGGAGGTCGGGTGACCATGAGTCATGGCGTGTTCATTCCTTCGTCGTCCCGGACAGCAGCGGTCGGTCGACGCCCGAGCCCCCACCGGTCGACCGAGCTGCCTCGATCAGCGCCCTATCAAACCGCATCGATGCGCGTCATCGACACCCACCCCCCACCGTCAACGTCATCGGCGTTGACGGTGGGCGACTCCCGCGGGCTCGACCCGCGGGAATCGGCCGTTCCGTCAGCGCTGGCGGGCTCGTGCTCGCAGCGCGCCGATCACGCCACCGACGGCGGCCAGGAGCGCACCGACACCGACCAGACCGACGACCACCGCCTGGTCGACGGCGTCGCCGGAGCCGGCGTACGACGCCGCCTCGGTGTCGGCCCCCGTCTCGGCCGCGTCACCGCCACCACCGGCGGGGATCCGGGTGGGGACCCCGTCGCCCGGACCGGCAGCGTCGTCGACGGGTCCGGCCGGCTGCTCCTGGGTCGCCGGGCCGGCGGGGACGACGTCGGCCTCGGTCGTCGCCGGCTCCTCGGGCTCGGTCTCCTCCTCGCCCGGGCCGGTGGCGGGCGGGGCGGTGGTCGTCTCGCCCTCGGTCGGCTGCTGCGTCTCCGACGGCTCGGGCTGCTCCGGCTGCGGCTTCTCGCACTCGCCCTGCGCCGTCACGGTGGCGGAGCCGTCCTTCTCGACCCCGTTCGGCCATGACGCGTCGACGGTCAGCGTGTAGGTCCCGGGGTCGACCTCCTCCTGCCGGACCACCGTGCCGCCCTCGTCGACCTCTCCGCCGGGGACGGACGAGCGGTCGGTGGTGAAGGTCATCACCTTGTCCGACTCGGAGTTGCCGATGGACCACGTGACGTCGAAGCGCCCCGTCTCCTCGTCGCACACCGCCGCTCCGGAGACGATGGGGTGATGGGCGCTGGCGGGCCCGGCGAGGCCCACGACGCCGACTCCGGCCGCTGCGAGAGCGGCGACGCCCGAGAGGGCCTTGGTGGTCGCATGCTTCATGTGGTGATCAGTCCTTGGGTCGTCGCGGTCATCAGCGATCGACCGACTCCCAGAGCCCCCGACAGGTCGGCGATCGGCGACCCATCAAAGCGCACGGGTGGGATTCATCCGACGTCACCCCCCTCACCAACGTCACCGACGTTGACCGGGGTCGCCTCGACGTGGTGCCGACCCGCGGGAATCGGCCGTGCGGTCAGCGCTCTGCGGCGAGGTCTGCCGGCCCGTCGCGGTGAATTCGGCCCGCGGTGCGGCCGAGCGGCTCGCCGCTGCCGCCCCAGCGTCCGGCGATGATCTCGGCGGCGATGCTCACCGCGGTCTCCTCGGGTGTCCGGGCACCGAGGTCGAGGCCGATCGGGCTCGAGAGCCGCGCCAGCTCCGCCTCGGACAGGCCTGCCTCGCGGAGGCGGGCGAGCCGGTCCTCGTGGGTGCGGCGCGAGCCCATCGCGCCGACGTAGGCGAGATCGGGCATCCGCAGCGCCTGCTCGAGGACCGGGACGTCGAACTTCGGGTCGTGGGTGAGCACGGTGACGACGGTGCGCTGGTCGATCCGCCCGGCCTCCCGCTCGGCCTCGAGGTAGCGGTGCGGCCAGTCGACGACCACCTCGTCGGCATCCGGGAAGCGGCTCGTGGTCGCGAAGACCGGGCGTGCGTCGCAGACCGTCACCTGATAGCCGAGGAAGCTGCCCACCCGCGCCACCGCCGCGGCGAAGTCGATCGCCCCGAAGACCAGCATCCGCGGCCGCGGCGCGAAGGCCCACACGAAGACCCGCATCCCCTCGCCCCGCCGCTCACCGTGCGGCCCGTAGGTCAGCGTCGCGTGGTGGCCGGCCGCCAGCAGGCCCAGCACGTCGTCGTGGACCGCGTCGTCCATCCGCGGGCTGCCGAGGCTGCGTCGTACCTGACGTTCTGGTCGGTCGTCCGCCGGATCGGCAACGGGAACGTCAGGTACGACGGCATCAGGGCGCACGATGATGCGGCGACCGACGTACTCCTGCTCGGTGTGCTCGATGATCGTCGCCACGGCGACCGGGCGGCCCTGCTCGATGTCCTCGGCGATCTGACCGAGCTCGGGGAAGGTCTCGCGGTTCACCTTCTCGACGAAGACGTCGAGGATCCCACCACAGGTGAGCCCGACCGCGAATGCGTCGTCGTCGGAGACGCCGTAGCGCTCCAGCACCGGCTCGCCGGACTCCACCACCGTCTGCGCGAGCTCGTAGACCGCGCCCTCGACGCACCCGCCCGACACCGAGCCGACCGCAGAGCCCTCCGGACCGACCAGCATCGACGCGCCCGGCGGCCGCGGCGCGGACCGGAAGGTCGCCACGACCGTGCCCATGCCGACCGTCTCGCCGGCCTCCCACCACTTCAGCAGCTCAGGAAGCACTTCACGCATCAGAGATCACCTCGGTCAGGTCGGCGAACGTCGCCATCGAGTGGCCGGCGAGGAAGTCGTCGACGTAGGGCAGGGCCGCGAGCACCCCCTGCTGCACCGGCTCGTAGCCGGCCTTGCCGCGGTGCGGGTTGACCCACACGACGCGGTGGGCGAGCCGGTGCAGCCGCGCCATCTGCTCGGCGAGGAGCGACGGGTCGCCGCGCTCCCAGCCGTCGCTGAAGATCACCACGACCGCACCGCGCGCCAGGCCCCGCCGCCCCCATCGGTCGAGGAACGCACGCAGCGTCTCCCCCAGCCGGGTGCCGCCCGACCAGTCCGGCACCGTCTCCCCCGCGGCGGCCAGCGACCGCTCCGGGTCCCGGGTGCGCATCGCGCGGGTGACATGGGTGAGCCGAGTGCCGAGCGTGAAGGTCTCGACGCGGGCACGCCCTTCGGTGCCGGTCGTGAGCCGGTGGGCGAGTCGGAGCAGCGCGTCGGCGTATCCGCTCATCGAGCCGGAGACGTCGATGAGCAGCACGACCCGGCGAGCGCGGGTGCCGCGCCGACGCCAGCGGATCTCGGCCGGCTCGCCCATCCGGCGCAGACTCCCCCGCAACGTCCGCGACGCATCGATCTGGCCGCGGTGCCAGCTGACGTGGCGCGCCGTCGGGCGGCGGGGGCTCCGGGGCCGCAGCGTCGCGAACATCGTGGCGAGCCGCTGTCGCTCGGCCGCGGACAGGCCCGCGACGTCGCGATGGCGCAGCACCTCGGCGCTGCTCGCCGCGGCCCGCACCGCCTCACCCTCGTCGCCGTCGCCCTCGCCCCCGGCGTCGGACTCGGCCAGCTGGACGACCTGCTGCGGGGCCGGCGACGCCCGCCGCTGCCCGCTCGGTGGCCCCTCGCCGAACCATGCCTCGAAGACCCGGTCGTAGCGGACCAGGTCGTCGGGCGAGCCGCACAGCGTGGCCCGCCCCGCGGCGTACGTCGCCCGCTGGTCGGCGAGACCGACCACGGCGACCGCGTCCAGGAACCCGCGGGCGCGGTCCTGGGTGACCGGGACGCCGGCCTCCCGCAGTGCCCGGGTGAAGCCGATCAGGATCTCGTCGGCGGAGCTGCTCACGACAGCATCCGGTCCAGTGCGTCACGGACGCGCTCGGCGTCCTCGCGGTACTTCACCACCGCTCCCAGCGTCCGCGCCGCGGTCTCGAGGTCGAGGTCGGCGGCGCCGAGATGCTGCAGCGCCCGCGCCCAGTCGAGGGTCTCGGCGACGCCGGGGGGCTTCTGCAGGTCGTCGCGCTGCCGCAGCTGCTGCACCAGGGTGACGACCTGCTCGGCGAGGCTCGCGCTCACCTCGGGCGCTCGGGATCGCACGATGGCGACCTCGCGCTCCAGCCCGGGATGGTCGATCCAGTGGTAGAGGCAGCGCCGCTTGAGCGCGTCGTGGAGCTCGCGGGTGCGGTTGGAGGTCAGCACGACCGTCGGCGGCGTGGCGGCCTGGACCGTGCCGAGCTCGGGGATGGTCACCTGGAAGGTCGAGAGCACCTCGAGCAGGAACGCCTCGAACTCGTCGTCAGCGCGGTCGACCTCGTCGACCAGCAGCACCGCCGGGCTGCGCTGGAGCGCGGCCAGCACCGGTCGAGCGAGCAGGAAGCGCTCGTCGTACAGGCTCTTCTCGGCCTCCTCGACCTGGTCCGGTGTCGCGCCGCCGGTGGCCTCGAGCGCGCGCAGGTGGAGGATCTGTCGTGGGAAGTCCCAGTCGTAGAGGGCCTGCGTGGCGTCGATGCCCTCGTAGCACTGCAGCCGGATCAGCGGCTGGTCGAGCGCGTCGGCGATCGCCTCCGCGAGTGCGGTCTTGCCGGTGCCCGGCTCGCCCTCCAGCAGCAGCGGACGTTGCATCTCCAGCGCGAGGTAGAGCACCGTCGCCAGGTCGTCGTCGGCGAGGTACCCGGTCTCCCGCAGCCGGGAGGCAAGGGTGGCAACACGGTCCTCCATACCCTGAGCCTAGGTCGGCCGGTGTTGGCTTCCGGTTGGCCGGTCGCCGATCGTCACAAGAGAAATCGTCGGTTCCTCGGCCGAAAGGCGACCGATTCGCTGGTGACGATCAGTCTCCAGGCCGGTCGACGTCGCGCCCGGTGGCCAGGTCGCCGCACTCGACGTACGTCGTCGCGTGCTCGGCCAGGTAGGCTCGCGCCCCCTCGTCGCCACCGACGCGGTCGAGGAGCGGCTGCCAGTGGTCCCGCCCGATGAGCACCGGGTGCCCGGGGGTGCCGTCGTACGTCGCCCGCGCGAGCGAGCCGGTCCCGGTGGCGGCGGCTCGGACCCGCGCGATGACGTCGGAACCGATGTCGGGCAGGTCGACCAGGTGGACCAGCGCGGTCGTCGCGTCCGTGCGCAGCGACGCGGCGAGACCGGCGCGCAGCGAGGCTCCCATGCCCTCGGCCCAGTCCTCGGCGACCACGATCTCGACGGGCGGCGCCGCCACGTCGTCGGCCAGCAGCTGTCTCGCCTGGTCGGCCTCCGCGCCGAGCACCACGACGACCGCGTCGCAGCCGCCGTCGAACAGCACCTGCACCGACCGGGTCAGCCACAGCGTGCCGTCGTCACTGCGCACCAGCGCCTTCGGCCGCCCCATCCGTCGACCGGCACCCGCCGCCAGCAGCACTCCTTGGATCATCCGCCGCTCCTGTCCTCTCACGCCGATCGTCCCGGATGCGCTCAGGCCGGACGGAGCCGTTCGACCTGGTCCAGCAACGACTCGACGGAGGTGGCGAACGTGCCACGCGACCACGACCCGGGCATCGTGGAGTGGTAGTAGAGCCCCTCGCCGATGAGCATGATCGCCTCGGCGGCATGGACGTCGCCGATCTCCTCGCGGATCAGGTCGAGCCAGGCGGCGTGCGCGGACTCCAGGGCGTCGACCGCGGGCTCGTGCGCCGCCTGGGCGAGCCGATGCACCGCGGCGAAGTAGTGGTCCAGGTCGGTGCCGGTGTCGACCGAGGTCCGGACGAAGTAGCGCGCCGGCCCCTCCTCCGCCTCCGCCATCGCAGCCAGCCCGGCCCGGGCGATCTCCTCGAAGCGCTCGATCAGGGCGTCGGCCAGCGCCTCCTTCGAGGGGAAGTGGTAGAGCAGCCCGCCCTTGGAGACCCCGGCCGCCGCGGCGATCGCGTCCATCGTCGCGGCGCGCTCGCCGTCCTCGCGCAGCAGCCGGCAGTAGGCGTCGAGCACCTTCTCGCGGGCGTGCGGCGGCCGGGTCATGACCCCACACCCTAGGAGGGCACTCCCAGCGATGGGGATCACATCGCTCCCGACCGGATTTCTAAACCGTCCAGACGGTACAGTTAAGGAAGGGCCACGCGCCCTGATCCGCACCTGCTCGACCCCTGGGACACCGACATGACCTACGCCCCGCACGCCCCCCTCGGCGCCGTCGCCGACCCGCCGCTGAGCCGCCGCCGGCGCTGGGCAGCGCTCGCGGTGCTGATGCTCCCCGTGCTGCTCGTCTCCGTCGACAACACCGTGCTCGCCTTCGCCGTGCCGACGATCTCGACCGCCCTGCAGCCGACCAGCGACGAGCTGCTGTGGATCATCGACATCTACCCCCTGGTGCTGGCCGGCCTGCTCGTGCCGATGGGCACCCTCGGCGACCGGATCGGTCGGCGCCGGCTGCTGCTCATCGGCGGCCTCGGCTTCGCCGGCGTCTCCGCGGCCGCGGCGTTCGTGCCGGACGCGACGATGCTGGTCGCCGCGCGGGCGCTGATGGCCGTGTTCGGCGCGATGCTGATGCCGACGACGCTCTCGCTGCTCCGCACGATCTTCCTCGACGCGGACGAGCGCCGGTCCGCCATCGCGATCTGGGCCGCCGGCTTCTCCGCCGGTGCGGTGCTGGGCCCGGTGGTCGGAGGGTGGCTGCTCGAGCACTTCTGGTGGGGCTCGGTCTTCCTGCTCGCCGTCCCCGTGCTGCTCCCGCTGCTGGTCCTGGCGCCGGCGCTGGTCCCCGAGTCACGCGACCCCGACCCGGGCCCGGTCGACCTCGTGAGCGTCGCCCTCGCGATCGGCACCATGCTGCCGCTCGTCTACGCCATCAAGGCCGCCGCCGGTCACGCACCGGTCACCACGGCCCTGACAGCAGCCGCCCTCGCCGCGGGCTGCGGTGTTGCCTTCGTGCACCGCCAGCTGCAGCGCCCGATCCCGATGTTGGACGTACGACTGTTTCGCAACCCCGTCTTCAGCGGGGCGCTGACGGTCAACATGCTCAGCCTGCTGGCGATGGTGGGATTCGTCTACTTCCTCTCCCAGCACCTGCAGCTCGTCGCCGGTATGACACCGATGCGCGCGGCGATGCAGATGGTGCCCGGGCTGGCGATGACGATCGTCGCCGGCCTCGCCGCCGTCCCGCTGGCACGCCGCTACGGCACCCGCGCGGTCGTGATCCTCGGCCTCGGCCTCAGCGCCGCCTGCTATGCCCTCGTCGCCGCGCTCGGCCACACCGGGTCGGTGCCCGTCCTGGTGGTGGCGTTCGTCCTGCTCGGCGCCGGCGTCGGCATGAGCGAGACGCTGTCCAACGACCTCGCCCTCGGGGCCGTGCCACCGCACAAGGCCGGCGGCGCCGCAGCGACCTCGGAGACGGCCTACGAGGTCGGCGCCGTGCTCGGTACGGCGCTGTTGGGCAGTCTGCTCAACGCGGCCTACTCCCGCGGCGTGGAGATCCCCGCCGCGCTCACGCCGGCCGACGCCGTCGCGGCCCGGGAGACCCTCGGCGGGGCGCACGAGGTGGCCGAGGGACTCGCCGGGACCCACCCGGCACTGGCCGAGGACCTGCTGGCGTCGGCGGCCCACGCGTTCGACGCCGGCGTCACCCTGACCGCCGTGCTGGCCGCCCTGCTGATCGGGCTCGCCGCCTGGGTGATCCGCCGCGCGCTCGCGTCGTACCGCTGACCCCCTACCCACCGTTGAATCGGGGGCTTTCGGGCGTTGAGTCCGGCGTTCTGGGCGTCGAGTAGAGGGTCCCTCGAGCCCGTCTCGTCCAAGAAGCCGGAACTCAACGGACGAGAACCCCGATTCGACGCCCGAAACCCCCCGATTCGACACCGGGACGAAGCAGGGCCCCGGCCGAGTCGGCCGGGGCCCTGCTGTCGTGCTCAGAAGAGCTGGGTCACATCATGCCGCCCATGCCACCCATGCCGCCCATGTCGCCCATGTCGGGGGCGCCACCGCCCTTCTCGGGCTTGTCGGCCACGACGGCCTCGGTGGTGAGGAACAGCGCGGCGATCGACGCGG
>CAZJDU010000056.1:17761-23438 GCA_964544855.1 uncultured Nocardioides sp. | reverse complement strand
CCGGCTGAGCCCGGTCGTCGGGTCGGCTCGGCTCTACAACGCGGTGACGCCGTAGCCCTGCTCGCGCAGCCGCGCGAGCACGGTCTCGGAGTGGCCCTCGCCGCGGGTCTCGAGCTGCAGGTGGACGTCGACCTCGCCGAGCAGCAGCGTGGGCGAGACCCGCTCGTGGGTCACCTCGATCACGTTGGCGCCGGCGTCGCCGATCTCGGCGAGCAGCCGCGCGAGGCCGCCGGGGACGTCGGCGAGCTTGACCTGCAGGTTGAGGTAGCGCCCCTCGGCGGCCAGGCCGTGCCGGATCACCTTGCCGAGCAGCAGCGGGTCGATGTTGCCGCCGGAGAGCACCACGACGACCGGGCCGGGGAACCGGTCCGGGTGCTCGGCGAGCGCCGCGGCCGCGGCGGCGCCGGCGGGCTCGACGACCAGCTTCTCCCGCTCGACGAGCATCAGCAGCGCGCGTGACATCTCCTCCTCGGTGACCGTCACGAGGTCGTCGACGTAGGAGCGGACCAGGGCGAAGGTGAGCCGGCCGGGCTCGCCGACCGCGATCCCGTCGGCCATGGTGTTCATGTCGGCGAGGCGCACCGGGCGACCGGCCGAGAGCGAGGCGGGGAACGCGGCGGCGGCCGCCGCCTGCACCCCGACGAGCCTGAGGTCGGGGCGCCGCGCCTTCACCGCGACCGCGATGCCGGCCAGCAGGCCGCCGCCGCCGGTCGGCACCAGGACGGTCGCGGCGTGCGGGCACTGGTCGAGGATCTCCAGGCCGAGGGTGCCCTGACCGGCGATGACGTCGGGGTGGTCGAAGGGATGGATCAGCACCTTGCCCGACTGCTCCGCCTCCTGCCGGGCGGCGGCCAGCGCGTTCTCGATCGGCCCGGGCACGAAGACCACGTCGGCGCCGTACCCCCGCGTCGCGCGCTCCTTCGGGATCGGCGCGCCGTCGGGCATGTAGACCGTGGCCGTGAGGCCGTGCTGCTGGGCGGCGAGCGCCACGCCCTGCGCGTGGTTGCCGGCCGAGGCGGCCACCACCCCGCGCTCCCGCTCGGCCGCGTCCAGGCGGGCGATCCGCACGGCGGCGCCGCGCAGCTTGAACGAGCCGGTGCGCTGGAGGTTCTCGCACTTCAGCCACACCTCGACGTCGGCGAGGCCGGCCAGCCATCGCGACTCCAGCATCGGCGTCGGCACCGCGACCTGGGCCACCAGCGGCCGTGCGCGCTCGATGTCGGCGATCGTCACCGGATCAGTCATCGCTCCCCATCTCCGGCGCGCCCGGTGCGTCCAGGCCCTCGCTGTCGTCATCGGTCGTCTCGTCCGTCTCGCCGTCCTGCGTCCCCGCCAGCTCGGCGAGGTGGAGGACGACCGCGTTGGCCGAGGCGGCGAGCGGGACGGCGACCAGGGCGCCGACGATGCCGGCGGCGAGCACGCCCGCCGCGATGGCCACGATCACGCCCAGGGGGTGCAGCCGCACCCAGCGCCCCATCAGGAACGGCTGCAGCACGTGGCCCTCGATCTGCTGCACGAGGATCACGCCACCGAGCATCAGCAACGCGGTCAGCGGGCCCTGGTCAACGAGAGCGACGAGGACGGCGATGGTGCCGGCGACCGTGGCACCGACCATCGGCACGAAGGCGCCGAGGAAGACCACCACGCCGATCGCGAGCACGAACGGCACGTCGAGGATCGCGGCCACGAGCATCACGCCGGTGGCGTCGACCAGCGCCACCATCACCGTGGCCCGCACGAACTGCACCAGCGAGAGCCACGCGACCCGGCCCGAGCTGTCGACCCGCTCGCGCGCCGCCCGCGGCGCCAGCCGCACCGTCCAGCCCCAGATCCGGCCGCCGTCGGCGAGGAAGAAGTACGTCGCGAACAGCGCGATGAAGAGCCCGGCGACGATGTGGCCCAGCGCGGCGCCGACCTCGGTCACCTGGGTGACCACCTCGCCGTCCTGGGTGCGCTGCCGGATCATGTCCTGGGCCGACTGGAGGTACTCGTTGATCTGCGAGTCGCTCGCGTTGAGCGGCCCGTCGATCAGCCACTGCCGGATCTCGCCGAGCCCCCGCACGGTGGAGTCGGCGAGGTCGGCCGCTCCGGTCGCGACCTGTTGGCCGGCGAAGGTGAGCAGGGCCGCGACCATCGCGAGCCCACCGATCACCACCAGCAGCGCGGACAGCCCGCGCGGCAGCCCGATCCGGTCCATCAGGTTGACCAGCGGGCTCGCCAGCGCACTCACCAGCAGCGCGACCGCCAGCGGCACGGTGACGACGGCGAAGAAGCCCAGCAGCCAGATCAGCCCGTACGCCGCGGCAGCGATCAGCAGCAGCCGCCACGACCATGCCGCGGCCAGGTCGAGCCCCCACGGCACGTCCGCCCGCCCCACCCGGGACGGACCGGTGGGGATCGGCTGCGGCTCGGCGCGGCGCTCCTCCCGGAGCATCGCCCACTGCTGCCGGAAGCGCTGGACCGCGCTCTCCTCGGTCTCACGCTCCGCCTCGGGGTCGGCCGCGCTCCCGTCGCGGCTCAGCCGTCGCGGTGCCCAGCGGGACCAGAGCCCACCGCCGTCGCCCGACTCCGCCGCATCCGCACGGTCGTCGTCCTCGGACGGGGCGGTCCCCGGCCCCGGGGCGGCGTCGTCCTGACTCACCGGGTCAGGCTATCGGGGGGCCGACGCGACACCGGTCAGGACAGGGCACGGTCGAGGTCGGCGATCAGGTCGTCGACGGTCTCGATGCCGACGCTGAGCCGCACCAGGTCGGCCGGGACCTCCAGGTCGGTGCCGGCCACGCTGGCGTGCGTCATCCGCCCGGGGTGCTCGATCAGCGACTCGACGCCACCGAGCGACTCGCCGAGCGTGAAGAAGTCGGTGGCCGCGCAGACGTCCAGGGCCCGCTGCTCGCCCGCTGCGACGCGGAAGGAGACCATGCCGCCGTACCGCTTCATCTGGCGGGTGGCGACCTCGTGGCCGGGGTGGTCGGACAGGCCGGGGTAGATGACCTCGCTGACTGCCGGGTGCTCGCCGAGGAACGCCACGATGCGCTCGGCGTTGTCGCAGTGCCGCTCCATCCGCAGACCCAGCGTCTTGAGACCGCGCAGCACCAGCCAGGAGTCGAAGGGACCGGCCACGCCTCCGATGGCGTTCTGGTGGAAGCGGATCTGCTCGGCGAGGTCGTCGTCGCTGGTCACGATGGCGCCGCCGACGACGTCGGAGTGCCCGCCGGCATACTTGGTGGTGGAGTGGACCACCACGTCCGCACCGAGCTCGAGCGGCTGCTGGAGGTAGGGCGAGGCGAAGGTGTTGTCGACGACCAGCAGCGCGCCGGCGTCGTGGGCGAGGTCGGCCAGCGCCGCGATGTCGCCGATGCCGAGCAGCGGGTTGGTCGGCGTCTCCAGCCAGACGAGCTTGGTCTGCCGAGGGCGGATGGCCGCCCGGACCGCCAGCGGGTCGGAGACCACCGCGGGGCTGTACTCCAGGCCCCACGCCTGCTCGACCTTGTCGAAGAGCCGGAAGGTGCCGCCGTACGCGTCGTCGGGCAGGACCACGTGGTCGCCGGGGCGGCAGGTGGCGCGCACGAGGGTGTCCTCGGCGGCCAGCCCGGAGGCGAAGGCGAAGCCGTGCGCCCCGCCCTCCAGCGCCGCGATCGTCGACTCCAGCGCGGTGCGTGTCGGGTTGGCCGAGCGGCTGTACTCGTAGCCGCCGCGCAGCCCACCCACGCCGTCCTGGGCGTAGGTGGAGGTCGCATAGATCGGCGGGATCACCGCGCCGGTGGTCGGGTCCGGCGGGTAGCCCGCATGGATCGCCCGGGTCTCGAAGCCTGTCTCGCTCAGCTCGCGCTCGCTCACCCGCCGAGCCTAACGACCGACCGGCCACGGCCCCAGTTGTGACCGGCATCACTCCGAGTCGTCCACGTCGTTGACGAGTCGTGAGACCCGTCCGTCGACTGCTCGCCCCGCTGCTGACCACCGCGCTCGCGGGCGTGCTCACGGCGCCACCGGCCACCGCCGCGACCGAGCCGGCGCCCGATCCGGACCCCGTCCGGGCGATCGTGCTGCCGCCGCTCGACGCGGTGGTCGGGCTGCTCGGGCCGCTCCCGCTCCCCCACGCGCCGTACGACGGCGACGTCTGCCCCACCGGGGCCGACACGTGTGTCGACGACGTCATCGACCGGATGCGGGCGCGGCTCGACCGGCTCGCCGCGAGCTGCCACCACAGCGCGGTCTTCTCGCTGGCCTACCTCCGGGTGACCGAGAACGTGCGCGACGCCGCGCGCACCGGCCACTTCGCCGACCCGCGGTGGCTCAACCGGGTCGACGCGGTCTTCGCCGAGCTCTACTTCGACGTGACCGGCGCCTGGGATGCCGGCCGCCGCGACGACGTCCCGGCGGCGTGGCGGATCGCGCTGCGGGCCGAGGACGAGCAGGCGATGTCCGGGCTGGGCAACTTCCTGCTCGCGATGAACGCCCACATCAACCGCGACTTCCCCTACGTCCTCGAGACGGTCGGGCTCACCTCGGCCGACGGCACCAGCCACAAGCGCGACCACGACGCCTACAACACCCGCCTCGACAGCCTCTACGGCCCGGTGTTCGTCGAGGAGGCTGCGCGCTTCGACCCGACGTTCGACGACATCGATCTCGGCACGCTCGAGGAGACCGCGGCCGGGGTGATCATGCGCGGCTGGCGGGAGGTGGTCTGGCGGCACGCGGAGCTGCTCGCGGCGGCCCCCTCGCAGACCGCGCGACGAGCGGTGAGCCGCGAGATCGAGGGGTACGCCGCCCTGCAGGCGCGACTGATCCGCTCCGCCTTCAGCATCGGGCCGCAGGCGCGGTCAGCCCGCGACGCGTGGTGTGCCGAGCACGGAGTCGACCGGGGGTAGCACGCGGGAACGCTCGGCCACCCGTGGTTGTTGCAGACTGGTGAGACCACGACCCCGAGGAGCCGCCGCCATGTTCCTGTCCCGCAAGACCGAGATGGTCGACGCCGAGCACGCCCTGCCGGGCCGCGACGGGCCGGTCGCGCCGCTGCCGACGATGCACGAGGTGCTCCACACCCCGCTGGTGACCGACGACGTGCCCGAGGGGCTCGAGGTCGCGGTCTTCGGGCTGGGCTGCTTCTGGGGCGCGGAGGAGATCTACTGGCAGAAGCCGGGCGTGTGGTCGACGTCGGTCGGCTACGCGGGCGGGCACACCCCGCACCCGACGTACGAGGAGGTGTGCACCGGGCGCACCGGCCACACCGAGGCGATCCGTGTGGTCTACGACCCGGCGGAGATCTCCTACGACGACCTGGTGAGGACCTTCTTCGAGGTGCACGACCCGACCCAGGGCATGCGGCAGGGCAACGACGTCGGCACGCAGTACCGCTCCGCGATCTACTACACCTCACCGGAACAGGAGCAGGTCGCGCGCGAGCTCACCAAGGTGTACGGCGACGAGCTGGCCGGCCGCGGGCTCGGCGAGATCACCACCGAGATCGCGCCGGCCGGTGCGTACTACTACGCCGAGGCCGTGCACCAGCAGTACCTGCACAAGGTCCCGCACGGCTACCGTTGCCACGCCAACACGGGCGTGCCCTTCCCCGCCGACTCGTGACTTCACGCGGGCCGACCGAGCCGGCGTCCGTCATCTCACGCCGGCTCGGCAGCGCCCGCTATCGCGTCGGCGATCTCGGGGGCGCCCCGAC
>CAZJDU010000056.1:0-17661 GCA_964544855.1 uncultured Nocardioides sp. | reverse complement strand
CACGCCGGCTCGGCAGCGCCCGCTATCGCGTCGGCGATCTCGGGGGCGCCCCGACCGCCGTCGGCCACAGGAGGAGCGCGCCCACGAGGTCCGGGTCGAGACGTATCGCTGAGTCACGCCGACGGGCGGTCGTCAGATGGCCCGCGCGCGGTCCTGGTCCGACGCCCGCCCGGCGCGGCGTGGCGATGGGTCAGCGGGCCGACGACTGGAACCAGGGGTGGTGCAGGTCGTAGAACGTCGCCCCCTGCATGGCGTAGGAGAAGTCCTCGCTGATCTCGGGTGGCCGCTCCATCTGCTCGCCCTTCCGAGCGCTCGCCTCGTCGGTGAACGCGACGGTCTCGGTGAACGTGCCGTCGGGCTCGAAGGCGAGCGTCGCGCCGATGATCTCCGGACGCATCTCGTGCAGTGCCGTCGTGTCCGCGAACATCGCCTTGAGGCGGTCCGGGTCGTCGACCTTGCCACGGATCACCTGGACGAAGCCGGCGGTGTCCGAGCCACCGTCCATCAGCAGCGTGACGTCGTCGCAGTCGTGGAACTCGATCGGCCCGTCGCACAGCGCCGTCAGCCGCTCGGCCCACGCGGTCTGCTCCGGGTCGTCGGAGTTCGCCATCGCGGCCTCACGCGAGGTGAAGCGAACCACGCCGACGAACTGGTCGTCGTCGGTGAAGCCATAGGTGCCCCCGAGCCACCCCTCCGCCTTCGGGGCCCGGTCCCGGACCCATTCGTCAGCCAGCTCGTGGAGCTCCTGCTGACGAGTGCACTTGCCTTGCATGACCTGGATGAACATGCTCAACCTCCTAACGACACGCGCCGCCTCGGGGTGAGGTGGTGGTTGCTGAGCCTCTTCACGTTAGGCCCGCCGCCAGGAGCGGTCAACGACACTTTCGGAGCACACGGGGGGCGGCTCCTGACCGAGAGCGCGACCGTCAGATCGAGTGCAGGCCGTCGAGCACCCGCTGCCAGGTCTCGCGCTGCTGCTCGGCGCCCGCCTGCCAGTCGGACGCGGCCTGCCGACGGGCCTGGAGGTCGAGCACCGCGGCACGGACGACGTCCTGCTTGGAGAGTCCTTCGCGGCCGGCCAGGTCGGCGAGGACCGCGTCGAGGTCGGGATCGATGGGGAGCATGGAGGGCATGGCGCGATCCTAGGGGGCTGGTGGTGTGCGTGTGATGGTCACGGGGGCGCGTCGGACTCGCGCCTGGCCAGCAACCTATCCAGCCGCAGCCCCACCAAACCTGCCGCCGACCGGGTGTCGGCAAGAATGTGCTCATGGCCGACCTCCCTCGCAAGGCCGCCGCCCGTACGGCGCGCCTCGCCGCCCTTCCGCTCGGCTACGCCGGGCGCACCGCGATCGGCTTCGGTCGCCGGCTGGGCGGCGCTCCCGCTGAGGCCGTGATGACCGACATCCAGCAGCGCACCGCCGAGCAGCTGTTCCGCACCCTCGGCGAGCTCAAGGGCGGCGCGATGAAGGTCGGGCAGGCCCTGTCGGTGCTGGAGTCCGCGCTCCCGGAGGAGCTGGTGGCGCCGTACCGGGCGAACCTCACCCGGCTGCAGGACTCCGCGCCCCCGATGCCCACGCAGACGGTGCGCGACATCCTCACCGAGGATCTCGGCGAGGGCTGGCGGCAGCAGCTCACCCGCCTCGACGGCGCGCCGACCGCGGCCGCCTCGATCGGGCAGGTGCACCGCGGCCGCTGGCACGACGGCCGCGAGGTCGCCATCAAGGTGCAGTACCCCGACGCCGGCGCCGCGCTCGACTCCGACCTGCGCACGGTCGCGCGTGCGGCCCGCACCGTCGGGCCGCTGGTGCCGGGCCTGGACATGAAGCCCCTGATCGAGGAGATCCAGGCCCGGGCCCGCGAGGAGCTCGACTACGACCTCGAGGCCGACGCGCAGCGGGAGTTCGCGGCCGCGTTCGCCGACGATCCCGACATCGTGGTGCCCGACGTCGTCACCGTGGGCTCCCGGGTGCTGATCACCGAGTGGCTGGAGTCCACCGCCTCCCTGGCCTCGGTCATCGCCGACGGCACCCGGGAGGAGCGCGACCACTACGGCGAGCTCTTCACCCGGTTCCTCTTCTCCGGCCCGGCACGCACCGGACTGCTGCACGCCGACCCGCATCCCGGCAACTACCGGATCATCCCGAACGACGACGGCAGCCCGGGCCGGCTGGGCGTGCTGGACTTCGGCGCGATGGCGCGGCTGCCGCAGCGCGGCCTCCCGGCACCGATGGGTCGGCTGATCCGGCTCTGCGCGGCCGGCGACGGCGACGCGGTGATCGCCGGCCTGCGCGACGAGGGGTTCCTCAAGCCGCACATCACGATCGACCCGCAGCTGCTGATGGACTACCTCTCGCCGTTCGTGGAGCCCACCCAGGTCGAGCGGTTCCGCTTCACCCGGGAGTGGATGCGTCAGCAGTTCCAGCGGGTCAACAACCCCCGCGACCCGGCGTACACGATCACGATGAAGCTCAACATGCCGCCGTCGTACCTGCTGATCCACCGCACCTGGCTCGGCGGCGTCGGCGTGCTGAGCCAGCTCGAGGCCGAGGCGCCGTTCCGGGCGATCCTCGAGGAGTTCCTGCCCGGCTTCGCGGACGGGTGACGGTCCACCAGCTCAGCCCACGCCCCCCGACCCCAGATCCAGGTACATCACGTGCAGCCCGACGTATCCGTGCCTGCGTGAGTGGAACGCGCCCGGGACGGTGCCGACGATCCGGAACCCCAGGCTCTCCCAGAGCCGTACGGCCCCGGCGTTGGTCTCGACCACCGCGTTGAACTGGATGCCGCGGTAGCCCTCCTCCCTCAGCCGCGCGACGACGTGCTCCCCCAGCCGGCGGCCGACCCCGCGGCCCCGGGCCGCCTCGTCGACCATGAACGACGCGGTGCCGACGTGACGCCCGCGCCCCGGGCGGTTGGGTCCGAACATCGCCGAGCCGTGCACCCGGCCCTCCTCCTCGAGCACGACGACGTGCTCCTGGGAGAACCACAGGGCACGCGCCGCCTCGCTGGAGAGGTCCTCCGGATAGGCGTAGGTCTCGCCGTCGGCGACGATACGGTCGAAGAAGGTGTGGATCTGCGGCCAGTCCGCCTCCGTCGCGGCGCGGATGGCGGGGTCGGCGCTCCCAGCGGCGGTCACAGGTCGGTCTCGCCGTCGATCGCCTCACGCAGCAGGTCGGCGTGGCCCGCGTGGCGCGCGTACTCCTCGATCATGTGGACCACGATCCACCGCGCGCTCAGCCCCTCGCCGGTGTGGGGATGGCGGCGCTCGGCGAGCACGTCGAGCGACGCGGTGCCGTCGAGGATCCGGTCGGACCTCGCCACCGCCTCGTCGAGGAGCCGACGCAGCTCGTCCGGGTCGTCGTCGGACGCGCTGTGCCAGTCCCAGTCCTCGTCAGCGGCCCAGTCGACGTCGTCGAAGGGAGCGGTCGGCGCACTGCCCGCGAGGTTGACGCCGAACCACCAGTCCTCGACGTAGGCCAGGTGCTTGAGCATGCCGCCCAGGGTCATCGACGTCGGCGGCAGCGCCCGAGCCAGCCGGGCGGCGTCGAGGCCGTCGGCCTGCCGCCGGATCGTGGCGCGGTAGAAGTCGAGGAAGGCGACCAGCGTGGTGCGCTCGTCGGCGGCGTACGGCGGGAAGGTGCGCGGGACGGTCATGCGCGGGACGCTACTGCGACCCGGTCCCCGGGAGCATCCCGGTTTCGGGGTCGCGGTCGGTGATGCAGTAGCGCCGGCCGACGGGGTCGACCAGCACCGTCCACCACTCGTGGCGGCCCTCGACCGACGCACCCAGCGCCCGGTGGCGCTCGGTCTCGGCGTCGCGGTCGGTCGTCGACCAGTCCAGGTGGGCACGAGTCCGCCCGGTCGGCTCGTCCAGCTGCTGGAGCAGGAGCCGCAGCGGCTGGCCGGGCGGGCGGAGCAGCGAGGAGTACTCCGGCCGCACCGGCGAGGGCAGGTGGTCCCAGCCGGTCAGCTCCGCCCAGAAGGCGCACTCGGCGTCGTACGACGCCTGCGGGACGTCGAGGCAGACCTGGTCCAACAGGGACCGGTGACCGGCGGGCCAGGTCAGTGGCACCGCGCGGGCCGACGCCACGTGGGGCACCGTGCAGAACGCGAAGCCGCCCGGGGACTCCAGCACGACGTAGCCGTGGTCGACGACCTCGCGCGCGCCGAGACCGACGGCACGGTCGGCAGCAGCACGCGGCTCGCTCACGTGCAGATCGAGATGGATCCTGTCCTCCCCGGCCGCCAGCCGCTGCACCCGCAGATGTGGGTCACCCTGCGGCGGGAGGAGCGTCGCGAACTCCCCGTCGGTGCCGCGCAGGGTGGACAGCCCGTAGCCCGTCACCGCGCGCCAGAAGGCGACACCCGGCTCGGCGTGGCCGGGCGCGAAGTCGAGGAACGCGCTGGCCCAGAACGGCTCGGTGCCGGACACGTCAGACCGGGGCGCAGTCGTGGCCGCAACCATCCGGCGGCAGGGGGCCGTCGGCGTGCGAGCGGGGCCGGTGCAGCACCGCGGTCCCGGGCGTGACGCGGACGTCCTCCCCCGTGATCTCGGCGACGCCGTCCACCAGCAGGGTGTAGCCCTTCGGCTCGACCGGCGGGAAGACCACGGTGACCGCGGCGTTGCCGGCCAGGTTGGCGAGGGTGCCCCGGCCGGGGCCGGCGACCAGCAGCGAGGCGCCGTCGTACTCGGGGTCGATCGTCACGACCTTGACCCGGCCGTCCGTGGTGCTCAGCAGGTAGCCGCTGCCGAAGTCGGCCAGCGCGCCCTTCAGGTCGCCGATCTCGACGGGGATGCTCATGTCATCCACCGTAGCCGCAGCGGCTCACCACACCCCGATCACGTCGCCACCGATGCGCACGATGAACGCGCTGACGACGACGAGGAAGAAGACCCGGACGAACCGCGAACCGCGCTCGACGGCGGTCCGCGCGCCGATGTAGCCGCCGACCAGGTTGCACGCCCCCATGAGCAGCCCGATCTTCCAGAGCACCGCGCCGGCGGGGATGAAGAGCAACAGCGCGCCCAGGTTGGTCGCCCAGTTGGCCAGGCGCGCCTTCGCGGACGCCTCGAGGAAGTCATAGCCGAGCAGCCCCACCAGGGCGAACACGAAGAAGCTGCCGGTCCCCGGGCCCAGGGCGCCGTCGTAGAAGCCGATCACGCCCCCGACCAGCATCGCAGCGAGCAGGTGCTGCCGCCCGGACCAGCGCAACAGGGTCTGCTCACCGAGGTTCGGCTGGAGGACGACGTACGCGCCGAGCACGACGAGCACGACGAGCACGATCGGCTCGAACGCCGCCCGGGGGATCTGCGTCGCCACCGCCGCGCCCGCGAACGAGCCCACCAGAGCGCACAGCATCATCGGCAGGAACGTCCGCGGGTCCGGCCTGATCCGGCGGTAGTACGTCGCCGACGCCGTCGTGGTGCCGCAGAACGAGGCCAGCTTGTTGGTCGCCAGGATCTGCACCGGTGCCGCCTGGGGCAGCCCGACCAACAGCGCCGGCAGCTGGATCAGCCCGCCGCCCCCGACCACCGCGTCCACGAATCCCGCCCCCAGGGCCGCCAGCCCGAGCAGCACGATGACGGTGAGCGTCGGGTCGTCCACGCGGCTGATTGTGGGGGCGGTCGTCGTACCGGGCGAAATCGGTGAGTGGGGGGCGCAATTCACTGGTTAACCAGTGAAATGCGCAGTTCGGCAGGGAAACTTCCCCCGCGAAGTGGGTGATTCACTGGCTAACCAGTGAATTACCCGACCCCACCCCCTACTCGCTCTGCTTCGAGAACGCGGCGTCGAACGACGCCGTGGGCGCGGGGTAGTCGAACCGCCGCAGGAACTCCAGCGCCTCGGGAGCCCCGTGCAGCCGGTCCATGCTGGCGTCCTCCCACTCGACCGAGATCGGGCCGTCGTAGCCGATGGCGGCGAGGGCTCGGAAGCAGTCCTCCCAGGGCACCTCGCCACGGCCGGTGGACACGAAGTCCCAGCCGCGCCGCTGGTCGCCCCAGGGCAGGTGGGAGGAGAGCCGGCCGTTGCGGCCGCCGCCGACACGGAGCCGGGTGTCCTTGCAGTCGACGTGGTAGATCCGGTCGGCGAAGTCGGTGATGAAGGCGACCGGGTCGAGGTCCTGCCACATCATGTGGCTCGGGTCCCAGTTGATGCCGAAGGCGGGCCGGTTGCCGACCGCCTCCAGCGCCCGGACGGTGGACCAGTAGTCGTAGGCGATCTCGGAGGGATGCACCTCGTGGGCGAACCGCACGCCGTGCTCGTCGAAGACGTCGAGGATCGGGTTCCAGCGGTCTGCGAAGTCGGTGTAGCCCGCCTCGATCACCTCGGCCGGCACCGGCGGGAACATCACGACGTAGGGCCAGACCGACGAGCCGGTGAACCCGACCACGGTGTCGACGCCCATCTTCTGCGCGAGCCGAGCGGTCAGCCTCATCTCCTCGGCCGCACGCTGCCGCACCCCTTCCGGGTCGCCGTCGCCCCAGACCCGCTCCCGCAGGATCGCCTGGTGACGGAAGTCGATCGGGTCGTCGCAGATCGCCTGGCCGGTCAGGTGGTTGGAGATCGTCCAGCACCTCAGTCCGTGCCGCTCGAGGATCTCCAGCCGGCTCTCGACGTAACCGGGCTCGTCGACCCGCCAGGCGTCCAGGTGCTCGCCCGACACGGCGATCTCGAGGCCGTCGTAGCCCCACGCCGCCGCCAGGCCGGCGACCTCCTCGAGCGTGAGGTCGACCCACTGCCCGGTGAAGAGCGTGAACCGCTTGCCCATCCTCAGTCCTCCTCGTCGATCGGTACGGCGACCTGCTCGCCGGCCTCCGCCGACGACGACTCGATCGCCGTCAGCACCCGCTGCACCGCGAGGCCGTCGGCGAACGACGGCTCCGGGTCGGTGCCCGCACCGATCGCGGTCAGCAGGTCGGCCGCCTGGCTCGTGAACGTGTGGTCCCACCCCAGCACATGGCCCGGTGGCCACCACGCCGCCAGGTAGGGATGGTCGGCCTCGGTGACCAGCACCCGCCGGAACCCGTCGGTGCGCGAGTCGGCAAGATCGAGGACCTGCAGCTCGTTGAGCCGCTCGAGGTCGAAGCAGATCGCGCCGCGCTCGCCGTACACCTCGAGGGTGAGGCCGTTCTTGCGGCCGGTCGCCATCCGGCTCACCTCGACGCTCGCGACCACGCCCGACGCCGTCTCCAGCGTCGCCCAGGCCGCGTCGTCGACGGTCACGGCCTCCGGGCCGTCGGCACCGTCGCGTTCGGTGACGAACGTGTGCAGCCGGCCACGGGCTGCGGTGATCGGCTCACCGACCAGCGCGTGGATCTGGTCGACCACGTGGGAGCCGAGGTCGCCGAGCACGCCCGAACCGGCCTCGTCCTTGCGCAGCCGCCACGTCATCGGTGCCGACGCGTCGGCCAGCCAGTCCTGGAGATAGCTGGCGCGCACCTGACGCACGGTGCCGATCCGGCCCTCCCGGATCAGCTGACGCGCCAGCACCAGTGCCGGCACCCGACGGTAGTTGAACCCCACCATCGACCGGACGCCGCCGGCGCGCGCCGCGTCCGCTGCGGTCACCATCCGCTCGGCCTCGACGACCGAGTTGGCCAGCGGCTTCTCGACCAGCACGTGCTTGCCGGCCTCCAGCGCCGCGAGCGCGATCTCGTGGTGGCTGTTGCCGGGTGTGCAGATGTCGACGACGTCGATGTCCTCGCGGGTGACGACGTCGCGCCAGTCGGTGGCCGCCTCGGCCCAGCCGTAGCGGCTCGCCGCCTCCTTCACCGCAGCCGCGTCGCGGCCCACCAGCACCTGCTGGCGCGCGGTGGGCACCTCGGGGTAGAACGCCCCGACGTTGCGCCAGGCGTTGGAGTGCGCCTTGCCCATGAACGAGTAGCCGATGACGGCCACCCCCAGCGATTCGAGCGCCCGGTCACTCATCCTGCTCCTCCTCCGTCGGTGGTGACGGACCGCAGGAACCGCAGCCCGTCACGCGCCAGGTCGTCCGGCGTCGTCGCGAGCGGCCGCCAGATCGAGGCCGCCACGGCGATCGCCGCGTTGTCGGGGGTGAAGCTCTCGATGTCGAGCGGGCCCTCGTAGCCCACGTCGTCGAGCGCGGCCAGTACCGGCCCCCATCCGGTCTGGTCGCCGCCCGGCGCCCCACGGTCGTTGCCACACACCTGCACGTGCACGAGGTGCTCCCCCGCCCGTCGTACGGCGTCGGCACTCGACCGTTCCTCGATGCCGAGGTGGTAGGTGTCCAACGCCAGTCCGAGCGAGGGGCTGAGCAGCCCGTCGAGCGCCTCCAGCGTCTGGTCGACGGTGTTGACCAACGACGTCTCGTACCGGTTGAGCGGCTCGATGCCGATCCGGACGTCGCGGTCAGCGGCGTACGCCACGACCGGCGCCAGATGCTCGCGCCACTCGGCGTACGCCGCCTTCCGCTCCGTCGGCGTCATCCGCCAGACCCGACCGGTCGCGGCGTAGAACGGACCGCAGACCGCGGCGGCCCCCACCGCCGCGGCCAGGTCGACGCAGGCCCGCAGGTAGGCCTGGGTGTCGGCCACCGCCTCGGGAGAGGTGGCGACGAGGTCGCGGCCGGGCGCCATCGCGCCGACGACGTACGGCGTCAGCCCGGTCTCACCCAGCACCTCCGCGACCCCGTCCGGGGTGAGGTCTCCGGCGTTCTCCAACGGCAGCTCCACGGCGTCGAAGCCGAGCCCGGCGATGTGCCGGAGCAGGTCGGGGGCTGTTGCGTCGGTGAGCGGGGAGGTCCACACCCACGTGTTGACACCGATCTCTCTCACGAGCGTCCTTCCTCAGCGAATGGCGAGCGGGGTGGTCTCGAGGCTCGTCGGCAGCGCGACCCGCACCTCGACCACCGTCCGACGCTGGTCGAGGCGCGGGCCTCGAGACCCCGAGGCCGTTACGGGATCTGGCGCTCCTGCCAGACCTGCGGATAGCCCGGCAGGTCCTCGCCACCGAACTTCGCGTAGTGACCGTCGGGCATGCCCTCGTTGGCGTCGAGGTACTCCGCGCGCTCGTCCTCGGTGATCGGCTCCTGCGGCAGCACCCACTCGGTCGGGATCTCCTCGCCCGCCGCGATCCGCTGGATCGCGAGCAGCGGCGTGCGCCACTGGAAGTTCGAGTAGACGGGGGCCAGACCGGTCAGCTCGGTGTCCTCCCACTTCCGCAGGAAGCTCATCTCGTCCTCACCGGTGATGACCGGGTAGTCGACGCCGGCGTCCTCGAAGGCCTCGATCGCCGCGACGGCGCCGTCACCGGCGTCCATCCAGATCCCGTCGATCTCGCCCTTGACCAGCTCGTCGGAGATGATGCTCTTGATCTTGGACGGGTCGGCGTCGGTGAAGTGGTCGGTCGCCTCGATCCCGTTCTCGTCGAAGATCTTCTTCGCGGCGCCCCAACGGTGCTCCAGGACGTCGACACCGGGCAGGATCCGCAGCGCCACCACGGTGGCGCCCTCGTCGAGGTTGTCCACGAGGAAGTTCGCGGTCTCGATGCCCCAGGCGTAGCCGCCGATCGGGTGGATGAAGGAGACCGCGCAGTCGGTCTCGACGCCACGGTCGAAGACGACGACCGGCTTGCCGGTGTCGCACGCCCGCTCCACGGCCGGCGTGAGCGCCGCGGTGGAGTTCGGGGAGATCACGAAGGCGTCGCAGTTGCCCTCGGAGATGAAGTAGTCGATGTCGGCGATCTGGGTGTTGTCGTCGTCGCCGGCGTCACGGGTCTCCATCTCGGAGATGACGCCCTCGTCCTGGAGCACCTCCAGCTGCTGGTTCATGGTGATCCAGCCGGTCTGCCGCCACGGGTTGGAGATCGAGGCGTTGGCGAAGCAGACCTTCATCGGCTGGTCGGTCGCCCACTCCGAGGTGTCCGACATCGGCCCGTCGAGGTACTGCAGCCACGGCTCCTCGGCCGGACCCTCGAAGGTCGCGTCGATCTGCTCCAGCTGGGTGTCGTAGTCCTCCTGGACGAACCACTCGCTGGTGCTGTCGGTGCCCTCACCGCCGCCCTCGCCGGCGGGGTCGTCGAGCGAGTCGTCGGTCGAGCAGGCCGCGAACAGGGCCAGCGCGGCCGCGCCCGCGAGCACGCTCCGGATCGGTGTACGCATCAGTTTCCTCCTGTGTTGGTGCCCGGGCTGGGCGTGGGGGATTCGGGAAGCTCAGGGGCCTCGGGGGTCGGTGACCGTCGCCCGCGGCCACGGCCGACGGTCCAGGCACGGGCGGCGACCGCGACGGCGACGATGATGATCAGGCCCTGCACGGTGTCGCGCCACGTGGAAGCGACGTCGAGCGCGGTCAGCAGGGTGAAGAGCAGCTCGAGCGCGAACGCGCCGGCTGCCGCGGAGAGCACCCAGCCGCGGCCGCCGCCGAGCACGGTGCCGCCGAGCACGACCGCGGTGATCGCGGTGAACTCGTAGCCCTCGCCGACCGACGGGTGCACGCCGGCGTACCCGACCAGCAGGATGCCCGCGACGGTCGCCGACAGCGAGGACAGCATGAAGGCCCGGGTCTTGACCCACCACACCGAGGCGCCGGCGAGGCGGGTCGCGTCGGGGTTGTCACCCGTCGCGATGAGGGTGCGGCCGAAGGGCCGACGCATCAGCCAGGACGCGGCGGCGGCGAGCACGGCGAAGAGAATCAGCGAGTAGGGCAGCACCTCGATCAGCGGTACGCCGTCGATCACGCCGCGCCCGAGCTCGCGGAAGTCCTCGTGCGGGTTGCCGGTCGCGGCCCCACCGGTCAGGTAGTCGACCAGGCCGCCCAGCGCCAGCATCATCGCGAGCGTCACGATGAAGCTCGGCACCTTGAGCAGGGTCGACACGAGTCCGTTGACCAGTCCCACGAAGGCGCCGACGAGCAGCATCAGCACCGTCACCGGCACGATCCGGCTCGAGTCCTCACCGATCAGGTTGCCGGCCATCACGACCTGCGTGGCCACGACCGCGCCCATCGACAGGTCGAACTCGCCGGAGACGATGACGTAGTACTGCCCGAGCGCGGCGATCGCGATCGGCGCGGTGCGGCCGAAGAAGCGCACCAGCACACCGGGATCGCCGAAGTTCGGGTTGGCGAGGATGATCGCGACGACCAGGGCGATCACCAGGATGTAGACCGCACCGCCGGGCGTCAGCAGGGCGGCGCCGACGCGGCCGAGCAGGCCATGGGTACGGCGGGGCAGGGCGTACGTGGTGCTCATCGTGCCTCCTGCAGCGCCGCATCGGGGACGGTCGCTCTCTCGAACCGGGGCGGTCGGTTGGTGATCTCACGGCGGGCGTAGACGGCGACGGCGATCACGATGACCGCGCCGCGGATCACGTCACGCAGGAACGGGTCGATCTCCATCACGGCCATCACGTTGCTCATCACCGCGAAGATCGCGACCCCCGCGAGGGTGCCGGTGATGTTGCCCTTGCCGCCGCCCAGGACGGTGCCGCCCAGGACCACGGCGGCGATCGACATCAGGTCGTACTGCCCCTGGCTGCCGATGGTCGGGTTGCCGACGGAGAGCCGGGCCAGGAGCAGCAGCCCCGCCAGGGCGCACAGCATCGAGCACAGCACGTGCGCGGTGATCACCGGCAGCGGCGTACGGACGCCGGAGAGACGTGCCACCTCGGCGCTGCCGCCGACGGCGTAGATGTGGTGGCCCATCCGGGTGCGCCGCAGCATCAGCATCGCCAGCAGCGCACAGCCCAGCATGATGAGGAACGAGATCGGGATCGGGCCGATCTGGGTGGCGCCGATGAGCCGGAACGACCGAGGGGCGGCACCGTGGTTGCCCTGGTAGTTGCTGGCCAGGTAGCCGCTGATGATCAGTCCCATGCCGAGCGTGGCGATGAAGCCGTGCACGTGGAGCAGGCTCACGATCATCCCGCTCGCCAGCCCGACCACCGCGGCCACGGCGAGGGCGACCAGCACCCCTGCGAGCACGCTGCCGCTCTGGCCGGCCATCGTGCCGGCGGCGAGCACGCTGGTGAGGCTCACGACGTAGGGCACCGACAGATCGAGGCTGCCGACCAGGATGACCAGCGTCTGACCGACCGCGATGAAGCCGAGGATGCTGGTGGCGGTCAGCACCGAGGAGATGTTGCCGGCGCTGAAGAAGTTGCGGCCCTCCAGCCCGGTGAGGATGGTCCCCACCACGATCGTGAGGACCAGCACCGCCAGCACGATGCCCGTGGAGCCGAGGCCGCGCACGTAGCGCGCTGCGGAGTCGATCATGATGCGGCCTCTCCTTCACCGGCGCCGGTCGCCAACGCCAGCACCGACTCCTCGCTCGACCCACCGGGGAGCTCACCGGCCAGCAGGCCGTCGCGCATCACCATGATCCGGTCGGACATGCCGATCACCTCCGGGAGCTCGCTGGAGACCATGAGCACCGCGACGCCCTCCAGCGCGAGCTCGCGGATCAGCTCGTAGATGCCGTGCTTGGCACCGACGTCGATGCCGCGCGTGGGCTCGTCCATCAGCACTACCCGGGGCTTCGTGGAGAGCCAGCGGGCGAGCACCACCTTCTGCTGGTTGCCGCCGGAGAGGAACTGCACCTCCTGGTCGAGCGCCCGCGCCGAGACCGCGAGGTTGGACACCAGTCCCGGCACCTCCTTCGAAGCGGCGGCGTTGCGCCCGGGGAACACGGCGCGGACCACGCCGAGCACGTTGTCCAGGATCGACAGCTCCAGCGCCAGCCCAGTCGCCTTGCGGTCCTCGGTGACGAGGGCGAGGCCGGCACGGATCGCCGCGCGCGGAGAACCCGGCCGGAGCGACCGGTCACCGAGCAGCATCTCGCCGCGGTGGAACGGGCGGACGCCGAAGATCGCCTCGAGCAGCTCGGTGCGCCCGGAGCCCTGGAGCCCGGAGACGCCCACGATCTCGCCGGCGCGCAGGGTCAGCGAGACGTCGTCGACGTACTCGTTGCCGGCGCCCCGCAGCTCCAGCAGCGGCTCCCCGAGCTCGGTGCCCGGCGCCGCAGCGGGGAAGAACGACGTCATCTCGCGGCCGACCATCAGCCGGACGAGCGCTGCGTCGTCGAGCTCCGAGGCGGGCCGGGTGGTCACCTGGGAGCCGTCCTTCAGCACGGTGATCGTGTCGCAGAGGTCGAAGATCTCGCGGAGACGGTGGGAGACGTAGAGGATCGCGACGCCGCGGGCGGTGAGGCCGCGGATGATGCCGTAGAGCAGCTCGACCTCGTGGTCGGCGAGCGCGGCCGTCGGCTCGTCCATCGCGATGATGCGGGCGTCGTAGCTGACGGCCTTGGCGATCTCGACGATCTGCTGCTCGGCGACCGACAGCGTGCGGACCAGCTGGTCGGGACGCAGGCCGGACACGCCGAGGTCGTCGAGCAGCGCCTGGGTGTCGCGCTGCATCCGTCCGACGTCGACCAGACCGCCGCGACGCTGCTCCCGGCCGAGCCAGACGTTCTCGGCGACGGTGCGCTCGGGGAGGAGGTTGAACTCCTGGAAGACGGTGGCGACGCCGGCCTGCTGGGCCTGCACCGGGTGATGGAAGGCGACGGTGTCGCCGTCCAGCTCCACGGTGCCCTCGTCGGCGGTGTGGACGCCGACGATGATCTTCATCAGCGTCGACTTGCCGGCACCGTTCTCGCCCACGAGGCCGAGCACCTCGCCCTCGCGGAGGTCCACGTCGACGTCGGCCAGCACAGTGTTGCCCACGAAGCTCTTGGTCAGTCCCCGGGCGCGGAGCACGACCGGGCCCAGGACCTGTTCGGGTTCGGCGTCGGCGGTCGTCTCCGGCGCGCTGTCGATCTGCTGCGGCACGGCGCTACTGTGGCACGCGTCACCCACTTTTGTCGAGTGTTTGGCATAAGTCGTGAAGTGGACGTGACAAAGGGGGTCGTGGTTGACTCACAACGTGCGCCACAGCGATGTCTTCGACCTCCTCCGGGACGGCGAGCCGCGCACCCGGGCCCAGCTCGCCGAGGTCACCGGGCTGGCCCGGTCCACGATCTCGGCCCGGCTCGATGCACTGATGCGGCTCGGGCTGGTCGTCCCCTATGGCGGGGTGTCGACGGGTGGTCGACCCCCGTCCCTGCTGGCCTTCAACCCCGCCGCGCGCGTGGTGGCCGGCATCGACCTGGGCGCCACCCACGCCACCGCGGCGTTGGCCGACCTCGACGGCCGGATCCTCGCCGAGCACACCGAGCAGCTCGACATCTCCCTCGGCCCCGAGCGCGTGCTCGGGTGGGTCGAGACGGCGATCCAGGACCTACTCACCGCACAGCCGGCCGACGGCGGCGCGCTCGCGGCGATCGGCATCGGGCTCCCGGGCCCGGTCGAGCACTCCTCCGGGCGCGCGATCAACCCGCCGATCATGCCGGGCTGGGACCGGTACGACGTCCCCGGCCACGTCCAGCGCGTCTTCGACGTCCCCGTCCTGGTCGACAACGACGTGAACGTGATGGCGCTCGGCGAGCGCCACGCCCACCTTCCCGACGTGGACGACCTGGTCTTCATCAAGATCGGCACCGGTATCGGTGCCGGCATCATCAGCGGCGGCGCCCTCCAACGCGGCGCCCAGGGCACGGCCGGCGACCTCGGGCACGTCTTCGTCGCCCGCGGCGCCGAGGTCACCTGCCGCTGCGGCAACCAGGGCTGCCTGGAGGCGATCGCCGCGATCCCCGCGCTGGCCACCGTGGTCCGCGAGGCCGGTGTCGAGGTCGCCGACGATCACGACGTCGTCGCGCTGGTGCGCGCGGGCAACCCGGTCGCGGTCCAGGCGGTGCGCCAGTCCGGCCGCGACCTCGGCGAGGTGCTGGCTGCCCTGGTCAACCTCGTCAACCCGTCGGTGATCGTGATCGGCGGCTCACTCGCCGTCGCCGGCGAGAGCCTGATCGCCGGCATCCGCGAGATCGTCTACCAGCGCTCGCTGCCGTTGGCCACCGAGCACCTGATGATCACTCCGTCGCAGGCGGGTCAGCGGGCCGGCATCATCGGCGCCGCCGCCCTGGCCATCGGCCACCTCCTCTCACCGGAGTCGATCGACGCGGCCGTGGCGCGCTCCGAGGCTCAGGTGCCGCTCGCCGAGTGAGAGCGCCGTGCGGACGGGCCGGCCACCACGGCGGACGGCTGCGTCACACCGCTCCGCCCGGGATCCGTCGCGTATTGAGACACCTCCCGCCCCCGACGCGGCGTCCCCTGGTGGTGGGGCGTCGACCGCCCCCGTTGCCCACCGGGAGGAAACCATGGACGGCGTCACGGTCAGCACCGCGCTGACCACCGCATTGCGAAAGGAACTGCTCCGACTGGCCCGCGCCGAGGACGAACTCGCGGCCTCGGAGGCCGCCGCTGTTCAGTACTGGGAGCCGTGCCCGTCGTCGGTCCTGGGTCACCGGGCCGCCGCGGCGACCCTCCGTGCCGACGCCGACGCGCTGCTGCACGTCGCCGGCTGAACGCGTCACCGGGACGACCATCCGGATACGACAGGCCCGGGACCGGCGACCACCGGGGCGTCCGGGCAGCGGCTGTCGGCGATGACCGGACTGCGCCTGCTCAGCCCACCCAGAACCCTCGGCCGCCGAAGAAGTCGCCGTACGAACCCGGGCTGTCGAAGCCACGCGCCCCGCGGGACCCGAGGTAGGACCCGACCACTGCAGCACCGAGGTCGTCGGCCTCGGGCGCGATCACCGTGCCCTCGGCGCGGCCGGCCATCGAGTCGATGAACCGGGCGAGGCCGGGATCCTCGCCGAGCCGGAAGAAGGTCGTCTGCGCCCCGAGGCGGCGGGCGTTGTCGAGCTCGCGCACCGCGAGCGCGATGGTCTGCGGGTGCGGCGGGTAGGAGAAGAACACCTCGCCGTCCGGCTCGAGGTGCGAGGTCGGCTCGCCGTCGGTCACCACCAGCAGCACCGGCTGCGCGCTCGGGTGACGACGGAAGTGCCGGTTGGCGAGCAGCAGCGCGTGGTGCAGGTTGGTGCCCTTCGCCCACCGGGCGTCGAGCGAGGTCAGCTGCTCGATCTCCATGGTCTCGGCGTGTCGGCCGAAGCCGATCAGCTCCAGCGAGTCGCCGCGGAACCGGGTGCCGATCAGCGTGTGCAGCGCGAGCGCCGTGCGCTTCATCGGCACCCATCGACCGTCCATCGCCATCGAGAAGCTGGTGTCGACGCACAACGCGACCGCGGCGTGGGTGCGGGCCTCGGTCTCGGCGATCTCGATGTCCTCGACGGCGAAGCGTGGCTCCATCGGGTCCGCCGCGCGACGGCGGATGCCGTTGAGGACGGTGCGCGGCACGTCCCACGGCTCGGTGTCGCCGAACTGCCACTCCCGGGTGGCCCCGGAGAGGTCGCCGGCGGCACCGGCCTGGCGCAGCTCACGCTGTCCCTGCCGCCCCGAGAGCCGCTGCGCGACGTCGCGCAGCAGCGCCTTGCCGAGCTGGCGCATCGCCTTCGGCGTCAGCCGCAGGTCACCGTCGTAGCCGCGCTCCATCGCGCCCGAGTCGCGCAAGGCGCGCTCCAGCTCCTGCAGCTGGCGAGCATCGACCGCGGCGTCGTCGCCGAGCTGACGGGCCAGCTTGTCGAGGTCGACGTCGTCGAGCCGCGCACCGCCGTAGGACTGCGCGAGCTGGTCGGCCAGGTCGTCGAGGTCCGCCAGGTCCTGCAGCACGCCGGTGCCGTCGCCCAGCCCGAGCCCCTGCTCGCCGTCGAAGCGCTCCGAGCCGCTCCAGTCCTCCCCGGGCCGCAGTCCCTGGAGGTTCTGGTCCAGCCGGTTGAGCTGGTCCATCAGCGCCGGTGAGCCGAACGCCTGCGCCGAGAGCTGCATCAGCTCCTCCCGCTGCTCCGGCGTCATGGAGTTGAGCATCCGCTGTGCGGCCGCGGAGCGCTGCGCGAGCGCGTCGAGCAGCTCGTCGAGGTCCTGCGGGTTCTCCGGGAAGTGCTGGCCGTGCCGCGCCATGAAGTCGTCGAAGTCGGCCTGGGTGTCCTCGCCGCGGGCACGCTTCTCGAGCAGCTCGTTGAGGTCGGAGAGCATCTCCTGGATCGCCGCCCGGTCCTCGTCGGTGGCGTTCTCCATCGCCTGCTTCATGCCGGCGAAGCGCTGCTCGAGCATCTCCCGGCCCAACAGGTCCTTGATCTGCTCGTAGGCCTCCCGCGCCTCCGAGGACTGCCAGTCGTAGTCGGAGAGCTCGGAGACCGCGGCCGCGGGCGAGGAGGGGAGGCTCTCCATCCGCATCTCGCGGAACGCCCGGTCGCCGTCGTCCATCATCGCGTCGCGGGCGAGCTGCTTGCGCTCCTCGAGCACCGCACGGTCGAGCAGCTCCTGCACCTCGGTGAGCGTGCCGTCGAGGTCGTGGCGCTGCAGCATCTCGCGGCGCTTCTCGGCCACTCTCCGCGCGAGGTCGTCCAGACCGGCCTGGTCCTGGCCACCGCGACGCAGGAACTCCGCCATCGCCCGCTCGGGGCTGTAGCCGGCCATCACCTCCTCGCCGATGGCGTCGAGTGCCTCGGCGATGTCGACCGGTGGCGCGAGCGGGTCGCCGCCCTCGTACTGCTTGTAGCGGCTCATCTCGGGCCTCGCAGCGTCTCGATACGCGCTCGCTCGGGGTCTCGATACGTTCGCTCGTTCCTCACGAACACTCGACCTCCTTCGGACCTCGCGACGGGCTACTCGACGAACGGAGATCAGCCATAGACCGTCTCGGCCCCG
>CAZJDU010000055.1:0-23601 GCA_964544855.1 uncultured Nocardioides sp. | reverse complement strand
CTCACCGTTCGCGGGCAGCCGGCTCGCCGAGTGCATCGAGGACAGCCATCAGGTCGTCGCGGACCGCGCGGAGCTGCCGCTCGCTCAGGTGCGAGGAGAAGTGCTCGTGGATCGCGGAGAGATAGACCGGAGCGGCTGACCTGAGTCGCCTGCGGCCGGTGGCGGTGATCGCGGCGAGGGTTGCGCGCCCGTCGTCGGGATCGGTCCGCCGCTCGACCATGCCGGCGGCCTCGATCTCGCCCACGAGCCTGCTCACGCGCGTGCGACTCAGCACCACCCGCTCGGCGAGGGACTGCATCCGCAGCTGTCGCTCGGGCGCGGCGTTGAGCTCGAGCAGGACGTCGTACCAGGACAGGGGGAGCGCGGTCGCATCGACGACGTCTCGCTCCACGAGCGGCAGCACGGCGGCGTGGGTGCGCAGCAGCGCGGCCCACGCGGCGATCCCGATGTCATCCGGAGAGATCTGCGGGTCTGAGGTCATCAGGTGACGATAGCCGGAATACGTGCGTCCGCACATTGTTGCAATACGTGCGTCCGCACATAAAGTGCGCGCATTCGACAACAGAAGGAGTAGTCACATGGTCACTGACATCTCACGCGGCGAGGTCGCCGACCGGATCGAGGCCGGCGACGCAGTCGTCGTCGAGGCGTTGCCGCCGCTCCACTGGGAGAAGGAGCACCTGCCCGGGGCGATCAACCTGCCGCACGACGAGGTGGAGGAGCTCGCGCCGACGCTGCTGCCGGACCAGCAGGGGACGGTCATCGTCTACTGCGCGAACGAGCCGTGCCCGAACTCCGGCATCGCCGCCCAGCGGCTCGAGCGGCTCGGCTACGTCGACGTGCGCGAGTACGCCGGCGGCAAGGAGGACTGGGCCGCGGCCGGTCTGCCGTTCGAGTCGGTCACGCGCGCCTGACCGGGTGCCCCTGCCTGCACGGCGCAGGCAGGGGCGCTCCGTGCGCTTCCCCGGTCACGGCGGTCCCGTCGATCCGTGGTGCCGCCGACGCGGACCAGGACCTCATGGCCAGTCGACGGAGAAGTACTGCGTCTCGCAGTACTCCCGGATGCCCTCCCGGGCGCCTTCCCGCCCGATGCCGCTCTGCTTGACGCCTCCGAACGGCGCCGAGGGGTCCGAGACGATCCCGCGGTTGATCCCGACCATGCCGGCCTCGATCCGCTCGCCCAGCCGCAGCGCGTCCTGGAGCCGGCCGGCGTAGACATAGGCGGCCAGTCCGAACTCGGTGTCGTTGAGCCGGCGCAGCAGGTCGGTCTCGTCCTCCCAGGTCACGATCGGCGCCACCGGACCGAAGATCTCCTCACCGAGGATCGCCGCGTCGGCCGGGACGTCGGCGAGCACCGTCGGCGGATAGAACCAGCCCTCCGCGGGCGCATCCGCCCGGTGGCTCACGCGCGCGCCCGCGGTGACCGCAGCGTCGACCAGCGCGCCGACGTCCGCCCGCGCCCGCTCACTGATCAGCGGACCGATCTGGGAGCCCGGGTCGGCGGCCGGCCCCACCCGGAGCGCCTTGACGGCCGCACCGAGCCGTGCCGTGAAGTCGAAGGCGACGTCGCGATGGACGTAGAACCGGTTGGCCGCCGTGCATGCCTGGCCGCCGCCACGGAACTTCGCGATCATCGCTCCCGCCACGGCGGCCTCGATGTCGGCGTCGGCGGTCACGACGAACGGCGCGTTGCCGCCGAGCTCCATGCTGCTGTTGAGCACCCGGTCCGCGGCCTGGCGCAGCAGCGTCCGGCCGACACCGGTGGAGCCGGTGAAGCTGACCTTGCGCACCCGCGGGTCCGCCAGCCAGGTGCTCACCACGGGTCCCGGATCGGTGGTCGGCACGAGCGTGACCGCGCCCTCCGGCACGCCCGCCTCGGCGAGCAGGCGAACCACGGCGAGCGCCGTGAGCGGGGTCTCGGCCGCCGGTTTCAGTACGACGGTGCAGCCGGCCGCCAGCGCCGGCGCGATCTTCCGCGTCGCCATCGCCGCCGGGAAGTTCCACGGCGTCACGAGAGCCGCGACGCCGACCGGCCGCTGGGTGAGGATCGTCCGCGCCCCGCCGGCCGGAGCCTCGCCGTACTCCCCGTCGGGCCGGACCGCCTCCTCGGAGAACCAGCGGAAGAACTCGGCGGCGTAGCCGACCTCGGCGCGGGCGTCGGCCTGAGACTTGCCGTTCTCCGCGCAGATCAGGGCGGTGAGGCGGTCGGCGTCGCGCATCATCAGCTCGTAGGCGCGTCGCAGCGCCTCGGCCCGCTGGCGGGGCGGTGTCGCTGCCCAGCCCGGGAACGCCGATGCCGCTGCGTCGACCGCTCGGGTCGCGTCGCCCGCCGTGCCGTCGGCGACGTGCGCGATGGTCGCGCCTGTCGCCGGGTCGTGCACCTCGAAGGTGGCCGCGTCGCCGGGGTCGCGGTCGTCCGATCGGAGTGCCTGCTCGGCGTCGAGCGCGGCGATGTGGTCGGTGAGCGTCATCTGCTCACACCTCCTCGAGGACGGCGTCGAGCACGTCGAGTGCCTCGATCAGCAGCTGGTCCGGGATCGTCAGGGGCGGCAGGAACCGCAGCACGTTGCCGTCGGTGCCGCAGGTCAGCACGACGAGCCCTCGGGCGTGGGCGGCGGCGGCGATGCGCCGGGTCAGGTCCGCGTCGGGCTCGGCGGTGCCGGGCCGCACCAGCTCGACCGCGATCATCGCGCCGCGCCCGCGGACGTCGCCGATGCGGGGGTCACGGCTCTGGAGCGCGGTGAGCCGCTCGGTCATCGTCTTGCCCATCGCGCGGGCCCGGTCGACGAGGCCGTCCGCCTCGATGGTCTCGATGACCGCGAGTGCGGCGGCGCACGCGAGCGGGTTGCCGCCGTACGTCCCGCCGAGACCGCCGGCGTGAGGCGCATCCATGATCTCCGCGCGTCCGGTGACCGCCGCGAGCGGGAGCCCGCCGGCGATGCCCTTGGCCGTGACGATCAGGTCGGGGACGACGCCCTCGTGGTCGCACGCGAAGAGGTCACCGGTGCGGGCGAACCCGGTCTGCACCTCGTCCGCGACGAAGACCACGCCGTGCTCGCGGCACCACGCGGCGAGAGCCGGGAGGAACCCGTCAGCGGGGACGACGAAGCCGCCCTCGCCCTGGATCGGCTCGATCACCAGCGCAGCGAGGTTCTCCGCACCGACCTGCTTCTCGATGACGTCGATGGCGCGGCGCGCTGCGGTGGGGCCGTCGACGTCGCCGTCGCGGAACGGGTAGGACAGCGGCGCGCGGTGGACCTCGGACGCGAACGGGCCGAAGCCGTGCTTGTAGGGCATGTTCTTCGCCGTCATCGCCATCGTCAGGTTGGTGCGGCCGTGGTAGGCGTGGTCGAAGGCCACCACGGCCTGGCGGCCGGTGTGGGCGCGGGCGATCTTGACCGCGTTCTCCACCGCCTCGGCGCCGGAGTTGAACAGCGCGCTGCGCTTGTCGTGCGACCCCGGGGTGAGGCGGTTGAGCTCCTCGGCCACCCGCACGTAGCCGTCGTACGGCGTGACCATGAAGCAGGTGTGGGTGAACGCCGCGACCTGTTCGGAGACCGCCTCGACCACGCGCGGCGCGCTGTTGCCCACCGTGGTGACCGCGATCCCGGACCCGAGGTCGATCAGCTGGTTGCCGTCGGCGTCGACGAGGATGCCGCCGCCGGCCGCGGTGACGTGGACCGGGAGCACGACGCCGACCCCGTCGGCCACGGCGGCCTGCTTGCGGGCCAGGAGCTGCTGCGAGCGCGGGCCGGGGATCGGGGTCACCAACCGGCGTTCCTGGGCGATCGCAGGTCCGCCGGGCGGCTGCGGGACGGTCATGGGTCCTCCACGGGTGAGCGGATGCGTCGGTGGTGACGCTAGGCGTCGGAGGGCGGACCGACGAGGGCTGAGCTGCACAATCGATCGGCATCTGTTGTGCAAGACTGACGCAGTGGTGGAGATCGCGGACCTGGTCGCCGTGCCGGATCTGGGCCTGCGCACGGTGCACGCGGCGACGGAGCAGCCACCGCTGCGGTGGGTGGCCACGAGCGAGCTGCTGGACCCGACCCCGTTCCTCGAGGGCGGAGAGCTGCTGCTGACGACCGGCCTCGAGACCGAGGACTGGCAGCGTCCGCAGTGGACGCCGTACGTCGCTCGCCTGGTCGCCAGCGGCGTGGCCGCGCTCGGTGTCGGCGTCGAGCTCACCCACGCCCGGATGCCGCCCGACCTCGTCGCCGCCTGTCGCGACCAGGGCCTGACGCTCCTCGAGATCCCCTGGGAGACATCGTTCGTCGCGGTGTCACGCGCCGCCGCGACGCTGCTCCAGGACGAGGAGGAGGCCGCCGCACGGGTGGCGCTCGACCACCAGCGCCGGCTCACCCAGGCCGCGCTCGGGCAGGACCCCACCGTGCTCCTCGAGCGGCTCGGCCAGGTCGTGCGGGGTGCCGCGGCGGCGCTCGACCGGGAGGGCGCGGTGGTGGACGGCCCGCACGGCGCCGACGCCGGTCTGCTCGACACGGGGCTGGCGGGGGAGGAGGTACGCCGGCTGCGCCCGCAGGGGTACGGCGCACTCGCCAGCATCGCCGGCCCGAGAGCGACGACGGTCGTACGACCGATCGGGATCGAGGGGCGCGTCGAGACCTATCTGGCCGTCGCCGTCCCGGGTCGGGCGCGGGCTCCGGAGCAGTCGGCGATCACGACGGCGGCGGCGTTGCTCAGCCTGGCCGTGGCGCGTCGCGCCGATCGTCGGGCGGCCGACCGGCGGCTCCGGGCGCGGGCGCTCGACGTCGTGCTCCATGGCGACGCGACGAGCGCCGCCGTGCTGCTCGACGTGGTCGAGCGGCCGATCCGGCTGCCCGAGCGGCTGCGCGTGCTGCGGGCGGCGGGGCCGCCCGACACGGTGGAGGACGCCGTCCGCGGGCTGGAGGACCACGACGTGCTGGCCACGGTCCTCGACGACCAGCTGGTCGCCGTGCTCCCGTCGGGGGAGACCGAGCAGGTCGCCGAGCGGATCGCGGAGCTCCGGCTCCGCGTCGGTGTCGGACGAGAGGTCGCGACGGCGGACGCCGGCAGCAGCCACGACACGGCGGGTCTCGCTCTCGACGGGACCACCCCCCGGGCGGCTGTCCGCCGCTGGGAGGATCTCACCGACACCGGGCCGATGGGCCTGATCCCGGGCGGGATCGCGCGGGCCTACGCCAGCTCGCTGCTCGGTGGGCTGAGCAGCGACGAGCGGGACACCCTCGCTGCCTTCCTGCGCCACCACGGATCCCGGGGAGCGGTGGCCGACGACCTCGGCATCCACCGCAACACCGTCCGCAACCGGGTCGCCGCCATCGAGCGGCAGCTCGGAGCGAGCCTCGACGACCCGGCCGCCCGGGTGGCGGCCTGGATCGCGCTCCATGCGCCGGTCGACCAACGCTGAGGACCCGCCGAGCGGTCCGGGGCGCCTCAGGCGATCACGAGCCCGGGCTCGCCGCCGGACGACCTGCCGCCGACCAGCCGATCCCGCAGCCGCACCAGGTCGGACACCGCGTCGGCGAAGGCGAGCGTGCTCTCACCCACCCCGTGGTCGTCGAAGTAGTGGCGGCGCATCGCTGTCCGAGCCATCAGGTGCTCGTCGGTGTCCAGCCGGGCGGCGAGCAGCCCGGTCAGCCCAGCCAGATCGGAGGAGTCGACGACGTCCGCACAGCGGCTCACCGCGACCTCGGCCCGCAGCCGGTCGCGGTCGTGGTGCCGGTCGGTGAGCAGCATCGGCTTGTCGGTCTGCAGGTAGAGCCAGTCGAGGCCGACGGAGGAGACGTCGGTGATCATCGCGTCGCATCCCTCGAACACCGCGAGGATGTCGCCCTGCCAGATCGCGACGTGACCGCCGTCAGGGTCGTGCTGGGCGGCCTGCTCGATCTGCGACAGCATCCGCTGATGGGCCGCCCGGATCTCCGGCCGCTGGCTGGTGGTCACCTTGGGGTGGGGCTTGTAGACCAGGCGCACGTCGGGTACGGCGAGCACGGCGTCGACGATCGCGGGCCCGTAGACGTCGACCGAGGTGTAGTTGTTGTACTCCGCGTCGCCCTCCCACGTCGGGGCATAGAGCACGGTGCGCCGCTCGCTCGGCGGCAGCAGTGGGGTGGTCCTCAGGTCGAGCTGAGGACGCCCGATCCGTACCAGTCGCGCGTCGTCGAACTCCAGGAGCCCGGCTCGGTGTCGCTGCACGGCGGCCTCGCCGGCGACGAACACCCGGTCATAGGCCTTGGCGTTGTTGCTGACCATGCTCTGCTTGTCGCTCTCACCGTGGTTGATGTGCACGTGCAGCATCCCGCTGTGCAGCAGCGACTGGAAGTTGAGCATGCTGTTGTTGCAGTAGAGCGCGACCTTCGGCTCGAACTGCTCGTAGAGCTCGGCCAGCTCGTTGAGCTCCGGAGCCTCGAGGACGGGCAGAGCGGTGTGGCGACGCACGATCTCGGCCGTCTCGGCGTGGCGCGTCACCACCCCGACCCGGTGCAGGGTGTCGAGCCGCTCGACTACGGGAAGCCACTGAAGCAGCTGGTAGGCGCGGGTGGGGTCGTCCGCGAAGTAGGTGACGACGTCGACTCTCACGAGCGAATCGTAGTGCCGGCGGAGCGGTCACGGCGCGAGACCGGCGTGGGACGACGTCGGGTCCCGCTCAGAGCGGGAAGCCGACGCCGCTGAGCTTCTCCGAGACCTCCCAGAGGCGCCGGGCGAGCTCGGCGTCCTCGGCCTTCGGCGATCGTCGGGCGGGAGCCGGCCAGCCGTGCAGCTCGAGTCGACCGTGCGGGCCGATGTAGGTGTTGCCGGGGAGATCCATGGTGGCGGCGTACACCGTCGTCAGCGCGCCGCGCCAGGCGGGCATGCTCACCAGTCGCTGACCGTGGTAGCCGATCCAGGTGAGCACCGGGTTGCCGCTGCCGCCCGTGATGTGGGTGGCGCTGGCCCCCGGGTGCGCGCCGACCGCACGGACCGGCGACCCCACCGCCACGAGGCGCCGGTGCAGCTCCAGCAGGAACAGCAGGTTGGCGAGCTTGGACTGGCTGTAGGCGGCGAACGCGCCGTACCGACGCCGCTGCCAGGCCAGGTCGTCGAGGTCGAGACGGCCCGTGCGGTGCTCCCGTGAGCCGGTCACCACCACCCGGTCGCGGATCGCCGGCAGCAGCAGGTTCGTCAGCGCGAAGTGCCCGAGGTGGTTGGTCGCGAAGTGCAGCTCGACGCCGTCGGGACTGAGTCCGTACGGCGCACCCAGGATCCCGGCGTTGTTGACCAGCACGTCGATCTCGCCGTACTCCGCGACCACCTGCTCGGCGAACGCGTGCACCGAGTCCAGGCTGGCCACGTCGACCGGGAGCACCGCGACCCGGCCGCGCGCCTGACCGGGCACCTGGCGGGCGGCCGCCTCCCCCCGATCGCGGCTGCGGCACCCCAGCACGACCTCGGCGCCGCGGGAGCCCAGGATCCGGGCCACCTGGAGCCCGATGCCGCTGTTGGCTCCGGTGATCACGACGCGACGACCCTGCTGCGGCGGCACGGCGGTCCACGGTCGCATGGTGCACAGCGTCCCACAGGGAGCCTGCCGCCGTACGCCGGTCAGCCCGTCGCCGCGTCCCGCATCCGGTCCGGGTCCAAGACGTTGATCCGGCCTCGCCCGAGGCTGACCAGGCCCGCGTCGGCGAACTCGCCGAGGATCTTGGTCGTGGTCTCCCGCGAGGTGCCGGTGAGGGCGGCGAGCTGCTCGTGCGTCAGCCTCACCTGCACACCCCGTGACAGCCCACGGCTGCTGTGGGCGTCGGCGAGCGTGACCAGCGTGCTGGCGATCCGCTCCGGGACGCTCTTGAACACGGTGTCGGAGAGCCGCTGCTCGAGCTCGCCGAGCCGACGGCCCAGGGTCGCGGAGATCCGGGCGGCGATCCGCGGGTCGGCCAGCAGCAGGCGTCGTACATCGGCCCTGGTCATCACGCAGACCACGACGTCGTCCATCGCCTCGGCGAAGCTGTCGTGCATCCGCTGGCCGACGATCACCATCTCGCCGAAGATCGTGCCGGGCTCCAGGATGGCGGTGGTGAGCGCGCGACCGTCCGCGGAGACCCGGAAGATCCGGATCCGCCCCTGCTTGAGGATGAAGAGCGTCTCGACCGGCTGGTGCGGGGTGTAGACGAGGTCGCCGGCGCGGTAGTCGCGCATCGGCGCGGCCTCCGCGATCGCTCCCATCTCGGCCTCGTCGAGGTCGGTGAAGATGTCCACCTCGGTCAGGCACCAGGTGCGGTCCGGGTCGGCGGCGGCACGGTCCACGTCGACGTCCTCCTCCCGGCGGCCGGGCGCCCAGGGTCGTGACCCTCCCGTCAGGTGCTGCGCACGAGGCGGACGCAGGCACTCCGGCGGCCTCGGCTCCATGGTGGCACACAGTAGGCACGGGCGAGGTGGACTACTGTGGGCCCGCTCACTGACGACGGCGCGGGCCCTGCCGCGGGTCAGCGTCGTGCCCTGATCACGGCGGCGACCCGGTCGACCTTCCTGTCGTCCTTCCGCGAGCGGGCGACCATCCGGAAGGTCCGCTTGTCTCCTCGGGAGGCGCGCCACCGCACCCGGACGACGACGCGCAGCTTGACCTTCTCGCCCGGCGCGAGGCGAGGCGTGCGATAACGCCCCGCAACCACCCGTCGGGTGACGTCGTCGGTGCCGTCGACGTAGCGCACGGCGAACCGTCGGTTGCCCGGGCGGCCGCGCAGCGTGAACCGGTCGTGGCGCTCGCCGTCGTTCTGCACCATCCACTTCGCGACGGTGCGACGGCCGCGCCGGACCCGCTGCCCGGCCTTCTGGCCCCGGAGACCGCCGTACACGTCCTTGCCCTTCCAACGGCCTGAGTGCTGGGTCCGGACCCACCCGTCCGGGCGGAGGCGCGGTGCTCGGACCCGGTACTCCCGCTGTGCCGTGGTGGTGTTGTCGGCGCCGTCCACGGCCGTGACGGTCACGGTGTGCGTGCCGGCGGTGGTCGCGAGCCTCCCGCCGAGGAGTCCGTGGATCTCGCATCGCTGCAGGGTCGAGCCGCCGCGATCGGTGCACGACCACTCTGGTGTCCGCGGGCGGTCCGTGTAGTGCGGGCCCGACGGCAGGGACAGGCTCACCTCGGGGGCGACGACGTCGGGGAGCGACATCGAGGACACCCGGTAGCTCATGTAGGAGGTGTGGAGCGGGTCCCGCGCCGGCGTCCGGATCTCCCAGAGGCGGGTGCCGTCGGCGTCGATCTCGGTGGCGAGCGCATGCCGCTCCGAGCCCCAGCCGATCAGGGTGTGGCCGTCGTCGAGGCGCTGGGACGAGCCGGCGAACAGCGCGAAGGCCGGCTGCTCGTCACCGCCACCGGATGTCGGGAAGGTCAGCGTCGCGGCGTCGACCAGGGTCGCGGTGCCCGCCTCGATGTCGAGGTCGTACTCGGTGACGCGGGTGACGTAGCGTGCGATGCCGTCGCCGGTCGGGTCCGCGGGATCGACGCACCCCGCGGGGGAGCCGTTGTCGAAGATGACGATGGTGTCCGCGTCGACGAGTCGAGCGGTGTGCTGCGCGCACGGTCCGGACTCGGGGTCGTCGACGAAGGCGAAGGAGCTGTCGCGGCCGCCGAGCTTCCAGACGACGTCGCCCGCGTCGTACGACGCCTGCGGCTCCCCGCCGAGGCCGTCCCGGTCACGCGTGGCGATCCGGAAGACCGCGCTGAAGTGCCGGAACGACGCGACGAGGTCGCCGGTGCCGTCGGGCACCTCCACGACCGAGTTGATGTGGGCGTAGTCCTCACGCGGGTTGGCTCCGTTCGGAGGCCAGGGCGATCGGTCGAGCGACTCGTCGTAGAAGGCGCGGCTGTCCCAGGTGAAGACCGGCGTGCCGGTGGGGTCCAGCTTCTGGATCGTGGCGTCGAGGACCTCGTTGCCGTCGTGGACACCGGGCTCGTATCCCATCAGCACCGTCGACCCGTCGGCGAGCAGCAGCGCGTCGTGGCTGTCGGTGTTCGTGAGCCCGCCGCCGACCCGGCGCCGATCGATCTCGACCATCCGCTCGTCGAGGACGACGAGGTCCGAGCCGGTGTGACCCGGCTCCGTCGTCGGGCGGAACAGGGTGATCTCGCCGCCCGGCTGCTGCTGGAGGTCGTTGTCCGCGCCGTCAGTGCTGCCGCGCTCGACCCAGACAGGGACGCCGTTGCGGTCGATGATCGCGTTGTAGCGAGGATCGGCGCCGCTGAAGGTGTTGAGCGTGATGCCGAGGTGGTCGCCCGGCTCGGTGGGCTCCGCGCCGGTGGTGACGGTCAGCGCGGGGAACCCGGCCGGAAGGTAGACCAGGGCGTACGCCGTGCGGTCCGCTCCATCGGTGACGATCACCGAGACCTCCTCGCCCGGCTCCAGGCCGTCGACCGTGACCGGCCCCGACGCCCGCCGGCCCTCGACCTCGACCACGCCGCCCGAGGTGGCCGCTGTCGCAGCGACCGTCACGGTCCCGGATGTCTGCTCGGTGCTGGTGATGGCATAGCGGGTGATGTCGGCTCGGAAGTCCGGATACATCCCGACACCGGTGCCCGAGACCGACAACGAGTCAGCCCCGGCTCCGTCGGCCGCTGACGGGCCGGCAGTCCAGACCACCAGTGACGCGGCCAGCAGCAGACAGCACAGGATCGCTCGACGCATGATGCCCTCCCGGACGGGATGGTACGGCGGCGCCGACCCGCGCGTGGCCGAATCGATGAACGCCTCGCCGGTAGGTTGGACCGGTGTAGCGACCCGAGGGAGAGCAGTGACTGCTGACATCAACTTCTACTTCGACCCGGTGTGCCCGTTCGCCTGGATGACCAGCAAGTGGGTCCGCATGGTGGCGGCGCAGCGCGACTACACCACCGAGTGGCGCTTCATCTCGCTGCGGCAGGTCAACGCGCACGTCGACTACGACAGCCATTTCCCGTCGGGCTACGAGGCCGGACACACCGCCGGCCTGCGCCTGCTCCGGGTGGCCGCGCGGACCCGGGCCGAGCACGGCACGGACGCGGTCGGTCGGCTCTACGAGGAGCTCGGCACGCGCATCTTCGACACCGCGCCACTGCCCGAGGTCATCGGCGGCGACGACACCGACGACCGCGGCACGGCCGACTTCGCAGCCGCGGCACTCGCCGCGGTCGGTCTCCCGACCTCGCTGGCGGAGGCCGTCGACGACGAGCGCCTGGACGCGTCGATCCGGGCCGAGACCGACGAGGCGCTCGGGCTGACGGGCAAGGACGTCGGCACGCCGATCATCCACTTCGAGCCGCCGGACGGCGTGGCCTTCTTCGGTCCGGTGATCAGCCGGCTGCCCGGCGAGGACGAGGCCGCCGAGCTGTGGGAGCACGTGGTCGGGCTGGCGCGGTTCGGCGGCTTCGCCGAGCTCAAGCGCAGTCTCCGCGAGCTGCCGCAGCTGCGCGGGCTCGGGGTCGAGGACGGGGCGACCGGCAAGGTCGAGGACTGGCACGGGGGGAGTCGGCGTACCAAGAAGTGAGGCGACCGCTCACGGGGCTGCCCGTCGCTCGCTCTCGGTGCGGATGCCGGTGAGCGCGTCGCTCACGGTCCGCTCCCAGCTGCGGGCGACGAGATCGCCCCACCGGGCGCCGGCCGACCACAGGTCGGTGCCGAGCTCGCCGGTGTAGGTGAGCCGGGTGCCGGCCGTGATCTCCTCGAACGCGAAGGTCTCCGCCACGTGCGGAACCGGCCCGCGCACGAGTCGGAACCCCATCCGTCGAGGCGGCTCGACGGTCACCGTCTCCACGGTGACCGCCGTCAGTCCGCCACCGACGGGCGTGTGGTGCGCCGCCAGCACCATCCGGTCAGTGCGCTCCAGGATGTCGACCTTCTCGCGCAGCGCGCGCGGGCGGCGCTCGGCGTACGGCGCCGCGGCCACCGCGAAGACCGTCTCACGCGGCGCCGCGATGTCGACCTCGATGGGTCCGAGTGGCCGTGTCCGCCGGCCGATGCGGAGGTCGAGACTGAGACGCCCGGTGACCAGGCCGACGTAGCCGCCGGCAGCGGTGGCCGCCGCGAGGGCGGCGGTGGCGAGGATGCGTGTCATCCCTGCTCCTTCTCGGCGGTCATCAGCACGTAGTCGAGTGTCCCGTCATCGACCGCCCGGCGGGCGGCCGCCAGCACCGGGGTCGCACGCCCGAAGTCCACCCCGAGCGACTCCGCCCGGCTCCGCGACGTCATCCGCAGCAGCTCGAGGCGGGCCTCGATCTGGTCGATCATCCGCCGGAGGGCGCGGGTGTGGCGCTCGACCGTCGTGACCCGGAGCCCCGCGGCCTCCAGGATCCGTCGGTACTCCTCCGCCGGTCGGGCATCGGCGACACAGGCCACCCGGGCCACCAGCCCGGTGAGCTCGTCGGGCAGCCGGTCGCGGTGGGCCGTGACATCGGTGAGGCCGACCCGTCCGCCCGGTCTCAGCACCCGGGCCATCTCGGCCGCTGCGCTCGCCTTGTCGGGGAAGGTACACAGGGCGCACTCGCACACGACGGCGTCGTACGTCGCGTCCACGAGCGGCAGCGACTCGGCGTCGCCGGCCCGGAACTCGACCTGCCCGGTCAGGCCGGCACCGTCGGCGGCTCCGATGGCGAGACTGACGTTCGATGCCGAGAGGTCGACGCCGACCACGCGGGCGTCGTACTCCTGGGCCGCGACCAGGCTGGTGGTGCCGACGCCGCTGGCCACGTCGACCACGTGGTCGCCCGAGCGGAGCGGGAGCGCGTCCAGCAGCCGCCGGGTCAGCCGGAGCCCGCCGGGGTGGTAGGAAGCGCCGAGGAGCAGGCCCACCAGGTCGGAGGAGTAGCCGTCGGCGCAGCAGGCCTTGACCTGGGCGGTGTCGGGCTCGGCCGTCATCGCGGCACCTGCTTGCTCCCGTACGGCGTCTGGACCAGGACCGGCTGCAACGGCACCGCGTTGGGCACGACATCGGCGACCTCGACGCCGCTCTGCTCGGCCCGCACCTGCTCGCGGTAGCCGACGGAGTTGTAGGCGCAGAACGGGATCAGCCGGCCGTCCGGCGTGATCTCCTCGACACAGCACTTCATCAGCTGGCGCACGTTGAGCGTGTAGGGGTCGAGGAAGTCCTGCACGACGATCATGAAGGCGTTGTCCTCGATGCCCTCCAGCGCCTCCGGGAGGTTCACACCGCAGGCGTCCGCACAGTCCAGGGCCGCGGCGACCTGCTGCAGGTGGTGGGTGTTGGTCTCGGTGCCGACGAAGGCCGACGCACTCCACAGCCGCTCCAGCGACTCCCGGATCGCGTGGTCGGGCACCACCCGGTTGGCGACGTAGTCGAGGTGGTCCTCGACGTCGAGCAGCCGAGGGATGGGCACCAGCCCGAAGTCCGGGTCGTCGGGGTGGCCCTCGGTGAGCAGGTAGGTGATCGACCGGCAGGTGGGAGCGCAGCAGGGCACCGGGAAGAAGTCGTCGACCCGGAACCACGCGGGCAGCTGGTCGGCGATCGCGTGCAGCACGTCGGAGTTGGTGAGCCGGGTCATCGGGTCGAACGCGACATGGCGGCCGGAGTGCGTGACCGGCTGGAACGCGATCGAGCGTACGGCGGGGTGCGCCAGCCCGAACCTGATGATCGGGCCGATCTCGTGCTCGTTGAGGTCCTTCTCGACGGCGGCGACGAGGGTGACGGTCAGACCCGCCTCGGCACAGTGGTCGAGAGCGCGCTGCTTGATCTCGCGCAGGTCCTTGCCGCGCACCTCGCGGTGGGTGCGCTCGTCGAACCCGTCGAACTGGAGATAGACGTTGACCCGGCGACCCGGCCGGTTGCGCTCGCCCAGCGCCGCGACGAAGCGCCGGTCGGAGGCGAGCCGGATGCCGTTGGTGTTGAGGTTGACCGCGTTGATCGGCCGCTCCTGGGCGAGATCGATCATCGCCAGGATGTCCCGGTGGATGGTCGGCTCCCCGCCGGAGAACATCACCACCTCCGGCTCGCCCTCGGCGGCCACGAACGCGTCGAGCATGTCCGCGCACTGGTCGAGGGTGATCGCATAGCCGTCGGGCTGGTGACCGGAGTCGGCGAAGCAGATCGGACAGTCGAGGTTGCAGCCGGTGTTGACCTCGATGATGCCGAGGCAGGCGTGCTGCTGGTGCTCGGGGCAGAGCCCGCAGTCGCTCGGGCAGCCGTCGGTCACCTCGGTCTGGGTCTGCAGCGGCCGGGTGCCGGGCTTGTCGAAGCGCTGCGCGTCGACGTACATCTCTGCGTCGCCGTAGACCCGTGCCTCGAACTCGCCGTGCTCGGCGCAGTGCTTGCGCAGGAAGACCTGGTCGTCGCGGGCGTTGACCTCGGCATCGACCGTGACCTTGCACACCGGGCAGATCGAGCGGGTCAGCTCGAGGAAGACCTCGTCGCGCTCGCGGGTCGTCATGTGCCGACCGTAGCCCCGGCACGGCGAGCGCCTCGGTGTGCAGGCTCACAGACCGCCTGGGTCCGGGTGCGATCATCGGAGCATGACGGTGCGGACAGGCGAGGCACGGCGACCGAGCGTGATCGCGTTCGACGTGATCGAGACACTGTTCCCGCTGGAGCCGCTGCGGTCGCGGGTCGTCGAGATCGGTCAGCCGCCCCACGTGCTGGAGCTGTGGTTCACCCGGCTGCTGCGCGACGGCTTCGCCCTCGCGGCCTCGGGCAGCTATCGCCCGTTCGCCGAGGTGGCGCGTGCCGCCCTCGGCTCGGTCACCCACCACACGGTCGACGAGGAGCAGACCGCGCACCTGCTCGGCGGGTTTCCCACGCTCGACCCGCACCCCGACGTCGGGACCGCGATGCAGCAGGTGCGAGCGGCCGACGTACGGGTGGTGGCCCTGACCAACGGCGCGGCCGCGACCACGACCGCCATGCTGCGCCACGCCGGGCTCGAGCAGCACGTCGAGCGGGTCCTCTCGATCGACGACGTGCAGGCCTGGAAGCCCTCGGCGGCCGTCTACCGGTATGCCGCCGACGAGTGCGGCGTGCCGACCGATCGGCTCGCCCTCGTCGCGGCCCATGCCTTCGACACCCATGGCGCCGGCCGTGCGGGCCTCACCACCGGATGGGTGGCGCGGCTCGAGGGGGAGTGGCCCGCGATCTACGACCGACCCGACGTCACGGGCGACGACCTGGTCACGGTCGTCGACCGACTGCTCGCCCTCCCGGCCTAGCCTCGTCGTGCCAGTGCGAGGGCGAAGTCGTCGTCCGGGTCGGTCCACCACCGCTCGAGGGTGAACCCGGCCGCGGCGAGCTCCGAGTCCGCCCGGGACCGCCGGAACTTGCAGGACAGCTCGGTGAGCACGGCCTCGCCACGCTCGAACGGGACGGTCAGGTCGAGCGCCGCGACCCGGACCGTCATCGCCCGGCCGGCCCGCAGCCGGATCTCGATGCGCTCGCGCTCGGCGTTCCACGTGGCCTCGTGCTGGAAGGAGTCGACGTCGAAGTCCGCGTCGAGCTCGCGGTTGAGGACGTGGAGCACGTTGCGGTTGAACGCGGCGGTCACGCCGGCGGCGTCGTCGTAGGCCGCGACCAGCCGCGCCGGGTCCTTGACCCGGTCGAGTCCCAGCAGCAGGGTCTCACCCTCGCGCATGCCCGACCCGAGCTCGGTCAGGAACCGGTGGCGGCCGGCCTCGTCGTGGTTGCCGATGGTGCCGCCCAGGAGCACGACCAGCCGACGGCCGGGCGCCGGCAGCTGCCCGAGGTGGCGGTCGAAGTCGGCCACCGCGCCGTGCACCAGCAGCTCCGGATAGTCGTCCCACAGGGCGGCGACCGCCTGCTCGAGCGCGCTCGCGCTCACGTCGACCGGCACGTAGGCCGACAGCCGGCCGTCGCCGGCCAGCGCGTCGAGCAGCAGCCGGGTCTTCTCGCTCGACCCCGAGCCGAGCTCGAGCAGCGTGTCCGCGTGCGCCACGTGACCGATCTGAGCGGCATACGCGCGCAGCAGCGCCGCCTCGGTGCGGGTCTGGTAGTACTCCGGCAGCCGGGTGATCTCCTCGAACAGCTCGCTGCCGCGAGCGTCGTAGAAGTACTTCGGCGGGAGCCACTTCTCGGCGGCGGTCAGCCCGACGCGGGCGTCGCGCTCCAGGTCCGAGCGCAGGTCGCCCGGCGCCAGCAGCACGTCGATCCGTGGCCGGGTGTGCGCGGCGGTCATCGGACCGCACCGTCGTCGGCGAGGCGGAGCCCGGTGACCGGCCAGCGGGCGCCCGGCGGGAAGAAGTTGCGGTACGACGCGCGCGCGTGGCCGGGCGGCGTGAGCGCACAGCCACCGCGCAGCACCATCTGGCCGGACATGAACTTGCCGTTGTACTCGCCGATGGCCCCGGCGGGCGGGTGGTAGCCCGGGTAGCCGAGGTAGGCCGAGGTCGTCCACTCCCAGCAGTCGCCGAAGAGCTGCCGCAGCCGCCCCGTCGGGGCTCCGGCCGCCCGCGGGTGATAGCTCGTGAGGTCGGCAAGGTTGGCCGTGTCGCCGTGGGCCGCGGCCTCCTCGACCCGCGCGGCGTGCTCCCACTCCGCCTCGGTCGGGAGCCGCTTGCCCGCCCAGGTGGCATACGCGTCGGCCTCGTAGTGGCTGATGTGGCACACCGGCAGCGCCGGGTCGACCGGCCAGGTGCCGTGGAGCGTGTGCTCGAACCACTGGCCGTCGGCCTCGCTCCAGTAGAACGGGGCGTCCCACCCCTCCTCGTTGACCCGGGCCCAGCCGTCGGAGAGCCACAGGTCGGCGCGCCGGTAGCCGCCGTCGGCGATGAACTCCAGCCACTCGCCGTTGGTCACCAGCCGGTCGGCCAGCCGGTAGGGCCGCAGCCACTGCTCGTGACGCGGGAGCTCGTTGTCGAAGCAGAAGCCCCCGTCGAGGTCGCTCTCGTGGCCGATCTCGACGAGGCCGCCGTCGTACTCCTGCCAGCCGAGGGGGCCCGCGTCGCCCGTGGCGGGGGAGCCGGCGTAGGTCGGTCGGAGCGGGTTGAGCGAGAGCACGTGCTTGATGTCCATCAGCAGCAGCTCCTGGTGCTGCTGCTCGTGGTGGAAGCCGAGCTCGATCGTGGGCGCGAGCTTGGCGAAGGTGCCGTCATCGAGCCGCTCCAGCAGGTCGCGGATCCGGTCGTCGACGTTGGCACGGTAGTCACCGACGTCGTGCACGCCGGGACGGCTGATCACACCACGCATCGGTCGGGAGTAGCGCGGCCCGACGGCTTCGTAGTAGCTGTTGAAGAGGAACCAGTACTGGTCCTGGAAGGGAGCGAAGTCGGTCTCGTACTCGGCCAGCACGAACGTCTCGAAGAACCACGTGACGTGGGCGCGGTGCCACTTGGTGGGGGAGACGTCGGGCATCGACTGGACCGTCTGGTCCTCGGGAGACAGGGGAGCGGCGAGCCGCTCGGTGTGGGCGCGCACCTCGTCGTACCTGCTGAGAGCTGCCGCGGCATCCAAGGCTGCGAGTGAGGCGTTCATCTTCCCCACTGTGGCACGGCCCACCGACAACCCTTCGTGACCGCGCTTACGGATCGGTGACGGCAGGGTGGCCGTAGGTCGCCGCCAGGGTGCGGCTGGCGTAGTCCCCGTGGGCGATCTCGACGTCCTCGGGACCGATCCGCGAGGGGTGCCTCACCCCCACCGCCGCGCTGACGCGGAGCAGCTCCGCGCGCAGTGCGACGACGTACGACGCGCACCGCTCCGCCTTCGACACGGGGTCGAGGCCCCGGGCCAGCCACGGGTCCTGCGTGGCGACCCCGGTCGGGCAGTGGCCGGTGTGGCAGCGCTGCGACTGGATGCAGCCCACGGCGAGCATCGGCTCGCGCGCGAGGTTGAGCAGGTCGGCCCCGAGCGCGAACGCGACGACCGCGTTGTCAGGCAGGCCGAGCTTGCCGGACCCGATGAACGTCACCGTCTCGCTGAGCCCCCGCTCGGCGAAGGCGCCGTACACCCGGGAGAACCCCATCCGGAACGGCAGCGCCACCGAGTCGGTGAACACCAGCGGCGCCGCCCCCGTGCCGCCCTCGCCTCCGTCGACGGTCACGAAGTCGACGCCGCGCTGCCCGTCGGCCATCCGGTCGGCCAGGTCGTCCCAGAAGGCCGCCTCGCCCACGGCGGACTTGATCCCGACCGGCAGGCCGGTCTCGCTCGCCAGCAGCTCGACGAAGTCGAGCATCGAGTCGACCCCGGTGAAGGCCGCGTGCCGCGGCGGGCTGACGCAGTCCTCTCCCGCCGGGATCCCGCGGATCTCGGCGATCTCCGGCGTCACCTTCGCCGCGGGCAGCATGCCGCCGAGGCCGGGTTTGGCGCCCTGGCTGAGCTTGATCTCGATCGCCCGCACCGGCGCCGACGCGACGGTCTCCTTCAAGCGGCCGAGGTCGAAGGAGCCGTCGGCGTTGCGACAGCCGAAGTACGCCGTGCCGAGCTGCAGCACGAGGTCGCCACCGCCGCGGTGGTACGGCGACACCCCGCCCTCGCCGGTGTTGTGCAGGCAGCCCGCCTGCGCCGCACCGCGGTTGAGCGCGGCGATCGCGGGTCCGGAGAGCGAGCCGTAGCTCATCGCCGAGATGTTGACCACCGAGGCCGGCCGGAAGGCGTGGGCGCGGCCCCGGGGACCGCCGAGCACCTTCGCCGACGGCAGCGGCGCCTGCGGGTCGGAGGTGTCGGGCAGCTCCTCGGCGAAGGTGCGGTGCTTGATGTAGATGTGCGCCTGGTCGCGCTCGATGTCGTTGTCGGTGCCGAACCCGAAGTAGCTGTTCTCCCGCTTGGCCGACGCATAGACCCATCGGCGCTGGTCGCGGCTGAACGGGCGCTCCTCGTCGTTGTCGGTGACGATGTACTGCCGCAGCTCCGGTCCGACCCGCTCCAGCAGGTAGCGAGCGTGGCCGATGATCGGGAAGTTGCGGAGCACCGCGTGCTCCTTCTGCACGATGTCACGCACCGCCACGGCGCCGAGCGCCGCGGCGGCGACGCCGCCGAGCGTGCGCAGCCTCATCTGGTCTCCTCGCCGTGCGCCGGTGCCCGGGCCGGTGTGCCCCGGGCGCGGCGCCATCCTGGCATGCGCCGGGTGGGGCTAGGGGGAGGCCCGGAGGTCGCGCAGCGCGTCCTGGATGCCGCGGTGGAAGGTGGGGTAGGCGTAGATCATCTGCTCCAGGGTGGCGGCCGGGACCCTCCCGTGCACCGCCACGGCGAGCGCGCCCAGGACCTCGCCGCCGGACGGCCCGGCCGACGTCGCGCCGACCAGCAGGTCGGTGTCGGCGTCCACGACGAGCTTGATGAAGCCGTCGTTGCCGTCCCCGTGGATCCAGCCGCGGGTCGTGCTGGGGATCTGCGCGGTGCCCGTCGCGACCCGGATGCCGTGAGCGCGCGCCCCGGACTCGGTGAGCCCGACCGCCCCCACCTCCGGGTCGGTGAACGTCACCCGCGGCACCGCGCGGTCGTCGGCGTCGGGGTGGTCGTGGCCCAGGACGTCGGCCACGACCAGGTCGGCGTGGTAGGTCGCCATGTGGGTGAACGCGCCCTTGCCGGCGACGTCGCCGACCGCCCACACCCCGTCGGTGACCCGGAGCCGCTCGTCGACCTGCAGCCCGGCGTCGGGGTCGACCCCGAGTGCCTCCAGCGCTGCGCGGTCGAGCCCCGGCCGCCGGCCGGTGGCGACGAGCAGCCGCTCGGCGGTGACCGGGTCGGCGACGCCGTCCGCGGTGACGTGGAAGGCGCCGTCATGGCGCACGGCGGTGACCTTCGAACCGGTGTGCACGGTGATGCCCTCGTCGGCCAGCACCTGCTCGACCAGCGCGGAGGACTCGGGCTCCTCCGGAGGCAGCAGCCGGTCCGCGGCCTCGATCACGGTGACCGCGACGCCGAACCGGTGGTACGCCTGGGCGAGCTCGAGCCCGATCGCCCCGCCGCCGAGCACGACCAGCGAGTCGGGGAGGTCGGCCGCCTCGATCGCCTCGCGGTTGGTCCAGTACGGCGTGTCCGCCAACCCGTCGATCGGCGGGATCACCGGCTCCGTGCCGGTGGCGACGACGAGCGCACGGTCGGCGACGATGACCCCCTCGCCGGGCACCTCGACCCGGTCCGGACCGAGGATCCTCGCGCGACCGCGGACGAACCGGCCGCCCTGGCCGGTGAACCGGTCGACGGCCGCCCGGTCGTCCCAGTCGGTCGTCGCCTCCTCGCGGATCCGCCGGGCGACCGGGCCCCAGTCGGGCGTGACCCGCTCGACGGTGCCGGCCGTGCCCGGGATCCGTCCCGCCTCGGCGAGCAGGTGGCCGGCGCGGATCATCATCTTGCTGGGGATGCAGCCCCAGTAGGGGCACTCGCCGCCGACCAGGGTCGACTCGATGCCGACCACGTCCAGCCCGGCGGCGGCCAGCGCCCCGCCGACGGCCTCGCCGCCGACCCCGAGCCCTACGACGACGACGTCTGCGTGCTGCTCGCTCATCGGTTCTCCTTGGTCCGGCCGGTGCGGCCGGTGTCGGTGTGCGGGAAGTCGCGGGAGGCGGCCCGCCGTCGCCGCACCAACAGTGCCACGACGACGAGCAGGACCAGGATGCTCAGCAGGCCGGTCCAACCGAGGGCGCCGACCCGAGCGGCGAGCCACCGCTGGACCTGCCCCGCGGCCTCGACGACCGGGTCGGCGCCGGCGCCGCCGTGCAGCACCCGCAGCTCCCAGACGCCGTACCACGCGACGTACGCCCCGGCGAGCAGCAGCACGCCGCCACCGATCCGCGCCAGCGTCCCGCCCGAGCGGCGGATCCGCGTGACGAGACCGCCGCGGGCCAGCGCGATGGCGACGGCGGCGGCACCGACGACCAGCCCCATGCCTCCGGCGTACGCCAGGAAGAGCACCACCCCGGCGCCGGGCGAGCCCGCGCGGAAGGCGGTGACGACGACGGCCAGGAAGGGGGCGATCGTGCAGCCGATCGAGGCGACGGCGTACGACGCCCCGAAGCCCGTCATCGCGGGCCAGCTGGCGGTCAGCGGCCGAGTGGTGCTGCGCCGGCGTCGCGCCCGGGGCACCGGCAGCGCGGGGAGGCTGCGTCCCGCCAGCACCCAGGCTCCGGCGGCGGCGACGACGAGCCCGAGCACCACGGTGAACCCGGGCAGCCACTGCTGCACCGACGCGGCGACCGGCGCGATCGCCAGTCCGAAGAGCAGGAAGACGCCCGCGAACCCTGCCGTCAGCGCGACGGTCGCCTTGAGTGCTCGGCCCAGCGCCATCGTGCGACCCTCGTCGCTGTCGTCCAGCACGAAGAGGGTGAGGTACGCCGGCAACAGGGCGAACCCGCACGGGTTGACCGCCGCCAGCAGCCCCGCGCCGACCGCCAGCGCCAGGGTGCTGGAGTCGAGCCCGGTCATGGGCTACTCGCCGTCCGCCAGCTCGGCGACCAGCGCGGTGAGCGCGTCGTCGTCGAGGAACCCCTCCGAGACGATCCGGCCGTCGGCGTCGATCACGGTGTAGGTGCTCTGCTCGGCGACACCGAAGTGCTGCCAGATCGTGCCCTCGTCGTCGACGAGGTGGGTCACCGCCTCGATGTCCTGTGCCCGGGACCGGATCGCCTTCTGGTTGTCCAGGCCGCCGACGGCGACCACCGCGACCTCGCCGTCGTACTGCTCGGCGAGCGCGGTGACGTTGGGGATCTGCGACATGCACGTCGGGCACCACGGCGCCCAGAACCACAGCACCGCGGGCCGACCGGCCAGGCTCTCGCCGTCGAAGGACTCGCCGTCGAGGGTGGTGCCGTCGAACGTGAGGTCCGCGGTCTCGCGGGTCTCCGTCGGGATGGCGACCGAGCCGGGGTCGTCGTCGCTCCCCTCGGCACCGCAGGCGGTGAGCGTCAGCGCAGCGGCGAACAGACAGGCGAGCAGCGTCCTCATGGGGTCAGTCTCCCCCGGATCCGGTGACCGTCAGTGTGAGCCGCCTTACCGATCGCTGACGGATCGCGACCGATGCTGGTCGGGTGAGGGGCCGCGGGGTCGTCCTACTGCTCGCCGCGGCAGCGGTCGCGCTGCTGGTGCTGTTGGTGGTGGCCGGTCTGCCGGACGACGGTGCCGACGCGCCCGACCCGGTCCTCGGTGATCCGGGGGAGGACGTGCCGTCGGCTCTGGACGACCCGCGGCACCCGGCGCTCCCGGAGCCGCTCATCGACCTCGACGAGCTGATCTCCGGTGGACCGCCCCCGGACGGGATCCCCCCGATCGACCACCCGCGGTTCGAGCCCGCCTCGGCGGTGACCTGGCTCGTCGACACCGACCCGGTGCTCTCGTTGACCGTGGGCGAGGAGACACGGGCCTACCCGCTCGCGATCATGACCTGGCACGAGATCGTCAACGACGTGGTCGACGACACGCCGGTCGCCGTCACCTACTGCCCGCTGTGCAACTCCGGGGTGGCGTTCCACCGCGAGGTGGGGGATCGGCTGCTGGACTTCGGTACCTCCGGGCTGCTCTACGTCGACAACCTGGTCATGTACGACCGCCAGACCGAGTCGCTGTGGCCGCAGCTGACCGGTCGAGCCGCGGTCGGCCACCTGACCGGGACCCGGCTGGCGTCGATCCCGATCGGAGTGGTCGGCTGGGAGCAGTTCCGGTCGGCGCATCCGGACGCCCGGGTGCTGACCCGCGACACCGGCCACGACCGGGACTACGGGCGGAACCCGTACGCCGGCTACGACGAGCCCGACGGAGCGCTGGTCTTCCGCTCCCGCGATGACGTCGACCCGCGGCTCCCGGTGAAGGAGCGCGTCATCGGGATCCGGGTCGGGGACGACGCCCTCGCCGTACGGCGCGAGCACGTGGCGCGCTCCGGCGTGGTCGAGGTGACGGTCGGCGGCCGCGAGCTCGTCGTGTGGCACGCGGAGGGGCAGGCCTCAGCGCTGGACAGCGCGGAGATCCGGGCCGGACGTGAGGTCGGCAGTGTCGGCGTCTTCGTCCCGGAGGCCGCCGACCGCGACCTGACCTTCACCCGGCGGGCGGGCACCGTCGTCGACGACCAGACCGGGTCGGAGTGGACCGTGCTCGGTCAGGCCACGGCCGGGCCGCTGGAGGGCGAGAGCCTCACCGAGCAGCGCCACCTCGACACCTTCTGGTTCGCCTGGGTCGGGTTCCAGCCCGACACGAGGCTGTCCCCGTGACAGGCGGTGGTCGCGGTACGGCGGTGACGTCGGCGGTGGGCACGGCGGTCTGCTGGCCGCAGGGTCGCTGCGGAGGGTGGATTCGAGGCGCGAGGAGCGCGGCGACCGAGGGTGGTTGAGGTGCGAGGAGCCCTGGCGACGAGCCTCGAAACCACCCACCCGCAACACCGACAGAGACTGCGGACTTCGTGATCGTTCCGTGATATCCGAACTGCTGCACGACCCCTGATCTGCGATGCGACTGTCGGTGGCGACTGCTTGACTGGTTCCCATGACCAGCCAGCCGACACCGCGCCGCTCCACCGAGGAGCTCCTCGCGTCGGTACGCGCCCGCGGCTCGGCCATCCAGGACGAAGAGGTCGCCCGGATGCGCGACATCCGCGACTGGGCCCTCGCCAACACCGTCACCGCAGAGTCCGGCGAGGAGGCCACGATCTATGCCGGCCGCACCGACACCGGCCTCCCGCTGGCCGGTGAGGGGGCGCCGCTGGTGTCGGAGTTCGCG
>CAZJDU010000054.1:5738-23682 GCA_964544855.1 uncultured Nocardioides sp. | reverse complement strand
TCGAGGCTCGCCAGCTCGCACCTCAACCACCGTCCGGGCTGGCCAGCTCGCACCTGACTCGAATATGCACGCATATTCCCTCTCCAAGGCGCGGCGAAGCCTCCGGGAAGCTCAACCACGGCGGTTGAGGTGCGAGCGAGGAACCCTGGCGCAGTGGTTGAGGTGCGAGGGGCCCTGACGACGAGCCTCGACACCACGACCGGCTCGCGCGGTCGCCGGGCTCGACGTGTCACGATGCTCGCCATGGGTCAGGGTGCGCTCACCTCGGGACTCGTTCGCGTCACCGTCGCCTCGGGGACCCGGCGGGTCGACCTGGTGCTGCCGGGAGCGGTGCCCGTCGCCGAGCTGGTGCCCGAGCTGGCCCGGAGTGTGGGCCTGCTCGACGCCACGACCGTGCACGGCGGGTTCGAGGTGGTGACCGCGGCCGGCCGGCGGCTCGCACCCGACGCGGGGCTGACGCTGCAGGGCGTCGAGGACGGTGGCGTGCTGACCGTCACCGCCGGCGTCGACGAGGCGTCGCCGAAGGTCTACGACGACGTCGTCGAGGCGATGAGCGACGCGGTCGAGCACGACCTCGAGCCCTGGCGGCCGGCCGCGGCGCGTCGTACCGCCCTGGTGGCGGCGGGACTGCTGCTGGTGCTCGGCGTCGCCGCCCTCTACCTCCAGCGCGACGACCTGCTGGCCGCCGGCGCCGCGGTGGTGACCAGCCTGGTGCTGTGCGTGGTCGCCGTGGTGCTCAGTCGTGCCCAGCACGAGCGGGACGCCGCGGTCGCGGCCGCGTGGTTCGCCGGTGCGTACGCCGCGACCGCCGGGCTGATGGTCTCCTCGGACGAGGCTGTGCTCCTCGGCGAGCCGCTGGTGGCGGCCGGTGGCGGCGCGATGGTCGCCGGGCTGGTGTGCCTCATCGGGCTCGGCGAGGGGCGCACGCTCGCCCTGCCTCCCGTCGTCGTGGGCGCGATCGCCGTCGCCGCGGGGGCGGGCGTGACCGGTCTGGGCCTCGACGGGGCGATGGTGCTGACCGTCGCGATGGTGGTCGTCGTGCTGGCCGGCAGCGTCTTCCCGTGGCTGGCGCTGAGCGCGACCGGCACCCGCGCGGCCTCGCCGGACGACTCGGCCGGTCCCGAGCCGCCGGGAGTCGACCCGGAGCGGGTGGCGGCCGACGCGCGGCTCGCGCACGAGATCCTGCTCGCGATCACGACCACCGTGGGGTTGCTCCTCGTACTGGTCGCGCCGATCGCGGTGAGCCTCGGGGCGGCGGGCACCCTCATCGCGGTCGCCGCGAGCTCCGTGATCATGCTGCGCACCCGGCAGTACCGCACCGGCACGGAGGTGCAGGCGGGCCTGGTCTCGGGCATCCTCGGCCTGGTCGTGACCGCGGCCGCCGTCCTCCTGGCCCACCCCGACTGGCGCGCCACGGTCGCCGTGGTGCTCGCGGCGGCGGGGGCCGGCCTGCTGCTGGCGACCATGGCTCCGACCGCGCCGTCGGTGCGCCGCGGCCGGCTCGGTGACGTCCTCGAGACCGTCGCACTGCTCGCGCTCCTCCCGCTGCTCGTGGTCGCGACCGGCCTGGTCGACGCGATCGCCGGATAGTCCCGATGACCGACAAGCGCGACCTGATCGACGCCTACGCCTACAGCAGGCGGCGGCTGGTCACCGCGTTCGTCTCCGGCGCGCCGGGCGGCCGCGAGGTCGAGCCGGCCCGGCCCGGGCGGACCCTGGTCGCCGGGGTCGCGCTGGCGGTGCTGCTGCTGGCGGGCGCCGCGGTGACGGGCGTGTTCCACCAGCAGCCGGACATCGACTGGTCCCAGCCGGCGCTGATCTCCGACGAGGGCAGCGGCGCCCTCTACGTCAACCTCGGCGACGACGCCGAGAGCGAGGAGCCGCCGCTCCGAGCGGTCGTCAACGTGACCTCCGCGCGACTGATCCTCGGTGCCGACGTGGCGCCGTCCGACGTGGCGAGCGAGGCGATCGCCGAGCAGGCGAAGGGACCGACGGTCGGCATCGTCGACGGGCCGGCGACGGTCCCGGCGCCGTCGGAGCTGATCGGCACCGGCTGGACCGCGTGCACCGGCGACGGCGTCGGTCCCCGGGTGCGGATCGCCACGGAGCCTGCGGTCACCGAGGCTCCGGAGGCCGGCCTGGTCGTCCGCAACCGCGGTGAGGTGTTCCTGATCGCGACCGCACCGGCGACGAGCGACCGGCCGGCCAGCGCACACCGCTACCGGTTCTCCGGCGACACCGACGAGGCGCTGCACGGCGCGCTCGGTGTCGCGATCCGGGCGGACGCGATCCCCGTGCGCCGCTCGTGGCTGCGGCTGTTCCCGGAGGGCGGCAGGCTCGACGAGGACGGCCTCGGCATCGATGACGCCGGGCGGCCGCTGCCGGACGACCCGACCTTCGACGGCTATCCCGACGACGCCCGGGTCGGCGACTACTTCGAGCGGTCCGGGCGCACGTATCTCATCACCGGCGACGGCCCGGCGGTCGCCGCCCCGTTCGCGCTCGCGGTGCTGCAGCACACCGAGCTCGACGGGCGCCGCCCGCAGCTGGTCGCGGTCGACGACGACGTCCCGTTGACGTTCACCGAGCCGCCGTACGACGACTCCCGGTGGCCGACCGACCTGCCCGACGGCCAGCGCCAGCTGGCGAACAGCCAGGTCTGCGCCGTGCTGCGCACCGAGCCGGGCGTGCCGCCGGCGGTCGGCATCGGCGTGGCGCCGGAGCAGGACGCGCGGGCCGAGCAGGACGGCACCGTGGTCCGGGTCGACGCGGGTCACGGCGCCGTGGTGCACGCCGGTGACTGGAGCAGCGCGACCGGCGGCCCGACGTACCTCGTCGACGATCGCGGTGCCGGCTACCGGCTGGTCGACCGGACCGCCGTCGACAACCTCGGGTACGGCGAGGGCGCGTGGCCGGTGGTGCCGGAGGACTGGCTGGCCCTGCTCACCCCCGGCGTCGACCTGTCCCGTGAGGCCGCGCTGTGCCCGCCGGTGACCGGGGCGGGCGCGCTGCCGTGCGCGTGACCGCGACGACGGATCGGTCGAGGGGACGCGCGCAGTCCTCCACGCGCGACGACCGCCCGGCGGTGGGTGCGCGTCGAGTGCGCCCCGCGGTGGTGGAGGTGCCAGCGTGCGAGCCTCGACACCACCTCACCGGCGAGCGACGTAGTAGGCGTTGATGAAGTCGTCCTCGAGCGAGTGCACGTCCACGTCGGTGAACCCGGCGTCGGCGAGCATCTCGAGCGCGCGCTCGGTGCCCCAGACGGTGCCGAGGCCGTCACCGTCGAGGGCGAGCGACACCGTCATGCAGTGCAGCGTGGAGACGGTGTAGAGGAACGGCGCCCACGGGATCTCCAGGTTGTCGTCGAGCGTGCTCGATGCCCGGATGTCGACCATCAGGAAGACGCCCTGCTCCGGCTCGAGGCTGGCGGCGACCTCCGCCAGGACCTCGGCAGGGTGGGCCTGGTCGTGGATCGCGTCGAAGGCGGTGATCGCGTCGAACCTGCCCGCGCCGGCCAGGTCGGCGACGTCGCGTACGTCGAACGTCGCGTTGGTCAGCCCCCACGCCTCGGCCTCGGCACGGGCGACCCGGATCGCGTCGGGGGAGAAGTCGTAGCCCACGACGTCGCTGGCCGGGAACGCCCGGGCGAGGAGGTTGACGGCGTGGCCCTGCCCGCAGCCGACATCGGCGACCCGGATGCCGGCGTGCAGCCGCTCGGCGAGCCCGGGGACCAGCGGCACGATGTGGTCCACCAGCACGGCGTCGTTGGTCTGTGCGCTGAGCTCGGCCATCAGCTCGTGGAACCGCTCGTACGACGCGTAGGGCACGCCACCGCCCTCGGCGAAGCAGCGGACGACCTGGTCCTCGACCTGGGCCAGGAGCGGCACGAACTGCAGCTGCGACGCGAGGTTCTCCGGCCCGGCGGATCGTGTCAGCAGCGCGGCGTGCTCGGGCGGCAGCCAGTACGTGTCGGTGGCACGGTCGTGGCGCACGATCCGAGCGGTGGTCATCGCGCCGAGCCACTCGCGCACGTAGCGCTCGTGCCGGCCCGCCTCGGCGGCCAGCCGACTGCTGGTGGCGGGCGGCAGCCCGGCGAGCGCGTCGAAGAGCCCGGTGCGGTGGCCGATGCTCACCATCAGGGCGGTCGAGCCGCCGGCCAGGATGCCGAGGAGCTCGCCGGCGAAGGCCTCGACCGCGCTCGGGTCAGGGGTGTCGGCGGCCGACCCGAGAGGTTCGGTCTGGGTGCTCATGATCTGCCTCCGTCTGTGTCGATCGGACGTGATCGACGCTAGGGACGACACCGGCCACCGCGCATCGGCAGAATCATGCAGCCACCCCCGGCAACGCGCGGTGGCGACGGGTCGCGGGCGTCACAGCAGGCCGCGGTCCCGCGCCCAGGCGACGGCTGCGGTGCGCGAGGAGACATCGGCCTTGAGATAGATGTTGGCGAGGTGGCGCGCGACGGTGCGCTCGCTGATGTGCAGCCGCTCGGCAGCAGCGCGGTTGGTCTCGCCCGCGGCGATCGCCGCCACGATCTCGAGCTCGCGCGGCGAGAGGCCGTCCGGGTCGCGATCGGCGGGCCGCCGGGCGCGCACGCGTGCGAGGTCCTGTCGGGCGCCGAGCTGCTCCAACGTCTCGACCGCCGCGTCCTGCTCGCGCCGCGCTGAGTCGCGGTCCCCCAGCGCCTCGAGCGCGGCCGCGAGGTCGAGACGCACCCGGGCGACGTCGTACGGCGCGTCGACCTGCTGCCAGAGCCGGCGGGCCTCGCGGAGCACCGGTACGGCGGCCGCTGGCCGGTCCCGCGCCAGCAGCACGGCGCCCTCCCAGCGCTGGGCGTCGGCGCGCCAGCAGGGGCTGTCGTGGCTCCGGGCGAGCTCGGCCAGCTCCGCGACCAGCCGCTCGGCCAGCCCCGGATCGTCGCGTGCCAGCGCGACCTCGACGCGGGCGGCGAGCAGTGGAGCCCGCTCCTGGGGCGTGGTGGCGCTCGCGAGCGCGGCGTCCAGGACCGACATCGCGACCTGCCCGCGCCCCCGTCGCAGGTGGACCAGGGCCAGGCCGGGCAGCGGGTCGCGGCCGTTGCGGTGGGCACGCCGATAGTCGTCCTCCGCCTCGTCGAGCGCGCCCTGGAGCCGGTGCAGCTCGCCCAGCCGGTAGTCGGCCTCCGCCACGACGGCGACGTCGAGCTCGGCGAGCTCGGTGGTCGCCTGCCGTGCCTCCTGCTCGGCACGTTCCCACTCGCCGTGCACCTGGAGCAGCTGCACGCGGTGCACCCGGCAGATGCCCCGGAAGATCACCGCGGGGGCGTAGTCGGGATGCCAGCGCTCGGTGATCTCGGTCCATCGCTGGGCTCGCCGGAGGTCGCCCAGCTCGTGGCAGAGCTGCATCATCCGGCAGTAGAGGTTGCCGGTCCACTCCGGGAGCACCCGCCCCTCCTGGACCGGCAGCATCGCCTCGTCCAGCCGCTGCCAGGCCTCCTCCATCCGACCCCGCCGGATCGCCAGCACGCCTGCCGCGAACAGACCCTGCGCGTGCAGGGTGGCCTCGTCGTGCCGGTCCGCGAGATCCAGGACGGCGCCGATCAGCTCCTCGGCCCGCTCCTCGTCCCCGGCCTCGATCGCCCAGTCCGCCTCGACGGCCAGCAGGTAGCCGTGCTCGGGTGCCGCCGGCTCCTTCTCCAGCAGCCGGCGCGCGCGGGCGAGCCAGCCCTGCCCGGCGTCGTCGCGACCGCGGAGGAACTCCATGAAGCCGATCTCCAGGGCGGTGAGGCCGGCCCGGGGAGAGCGGCCTGCTGCGAGGTGCTGCCGGTGCACGCGGTCGGCGTGGTCGACGTACTCATCGACCTCGCCGAGCCACCAGCACGCGTCGGCCAGCGCGGCGAGGTCGGCGACGTCCAGCTCGTCGCAGCCGTCATAGAGGGCGCGGGCCGAGGCCCAGTCGCGCCGGGCATAGGCGGCCCGCGCGTCGTGGAGAGCCTGGTCGATCGTCACGCGCATCGCCCCACCAGCGATGATGCCAGAGGTCGCGGCCTCGTCGTACGTGCCGACGTCGTACGTGACGCGCTCGGACCACCCGACCATGTGGTCGGTGTCCACGGTGTGGCGCTCGCCCGGCCGCGAGGCCCCGTCAGAAGACAGCCGCGGCGCCGACGGTCGTCGGCGCCACGGCTGGGGGAGCGAGAGCGCTCCGCTGCGCGGAGGTAGCGGGATTCGAACCCGCGAGGGCGTTAACCCAACCCGCTTTCCAAGCGAGCGCCATAGGCCACTAGGCGATACCTCCGCCCGGGAGGCTACCCGGATGAGGCCACGTTGATGAAATCGCCTAGAGTTGGGGCCAACCCCCCACGTGGCGGCATCTCGCCGAACTCCCCCAGGGCCGGAAGGCAGCAAGGGTAAGCGGGCTCTGTCGGGTGCGTGGGGGGCCTTTTCATGCCGTTCACGCCCCCACGGCACCGCTCTGCGGTAGAGACTTGGTGCATGCCCTCGGACGGGGATGCTCGCGTGAGCGTGGTCGTCGGTGTGGACGGCGCTGGCCGGACCCACCGGCTGGTCGCGACCACCGCCCACGCACCGACGGTGCGCGTCGACCCCGCCGACGGGTCGGACGACGTCGCCGCAGCGGTGACCCGGGCCCGCGAGACGCACGCCACGCTCCTGGTCGATGATGCGCACCTGCTGTCGCCGACGGCCCTCGAGCAGCTCGCGGCAGCGGTGCGCGCCGGCGCCGACCTGGTCATGAGCCGGCGTCCCACCATCGCGACGCCGGAGCTCGGCGCGCTGGACACCGCCGCGGCCGCGCAGGGCGCGGTCGTCGAGCTGGCGCCGCTCACCGAGCCCGAGGTCGCGGCCGCGATGGCGCGGGCGACCGGTGCACCGGTCGACCCCGATCGGGCGGCGGCGGTGCACACGGCGTCGGGCGGGCTGCCGGTCCTGGTCGTGGCGCTGGCCGACGGTCGGAGCACGGCGCGCGTGACGGCGCGGGTCGGAGCCCAGCTGGCCCGCGCGGGTGCCGGACCGCTGGCCCTGCTGCTCGCGTCCGGCGGTGTCGCGGTGCGTGACGACGTGCTCGCCCATGCGGCCGGCGTGGACCACTCCCGGCTCGCCGCGCAGCTGCGGGAGCTGCGCGACGCGGGTCTGCTGACGGTCGACGGCGAGCGGTTGATCCCGGCTGTGGCTGACGCGGTGCTCGCCGACGCGACGCCGGCCCAGCGCCGCGAGGCGCACGACGCCCTCGCACGGGCGATGCTGGCCTGCCACGAGGACATCGCGGCGGCCGAGCACCTGCGTGCTGCCGGCGCTCGGACGCCGGACGCCGCGTCGGCGTACGCCGGGGCAGGGGAGCGCGTGCGGTACAGCGACCCGGCTGCGGCCGCGTCCTGGTACGACCTCGCCCTCGCCAGCGGCGTCGCAGCCGACCGCGTCGCCGTCGGACGTGCCGAGGCCGCCCTGCTCCTCGGCAGGCCGGTCGACGTCGACGACGGACTCGGCGCGCCGCAGGCGGCCGGCATGGCGATCGTGGCCGGTGTCGCCGCCGCGCACCACGGCCGAGCACACCGAGCCGCGGAGCTGCTCTGCGGTGCACCGGACCCGGGTCCGGTGCTGGCCGTGCCGTCGCTGATGGCCACCGGGCAGGTCGAGCGCGCGAAGGAGGTGGTGGGACGTGACGCCCCGACGGCCGCGCAGCTGCTCGCCGAGGGGGCGCTCGCGCTGAGCGACCCGGTGCGCGCGCTCCCGCTTCTCATCGAGGCGGCCGAGGCGTACGACGCGTCCCCCGGCCTGCTTCTCCCCGACACCCCGCATGCCGTGGGTGCCGTGGTGGCGGTGGCGGCGGGCGATGTCGCGACGGCCGAGGACCTGCTCGAGCATGCTGTCGCGGTCGGCGTCGGTGGTCCGTACGGCGCCACCCGGCATCGGCTCCTCCTGGCCTGGGCGCGCCTCCGGGCGGGGCGCCACGACACGGCGCGGGCCGAGCTGCACCGGGTGGGCTCGATGTCGCTGCCGGGCCGGGAGCGACTGCTCAGCGCGGCGCTGGTCGCGGGCCTCGCGCGTCGCTCGGGTGAGGCGTCCCAGCTGCGCGAGGCGTGGGCCGTGGCCCGTCCGGTGCTGGCGCGGCGCGCCGTGGACCTGCTCAGCGCCGAGCCGACCGAGGAGCTGCTGGTCGCTGCGGCCCGGCTCCGCGAGCCGGAGCGGGTCGAGGGGGTGCTCGACGACCTGGCCGCGGTCGTCGACGGCGTCGGCGGGTCGGCGGCGTGGCCGACGGTGCTCGGCTGGTGTCGGCTGCACGTCGCCGTGGCCACCGATGACGTGGCCGCCGCCGGTGCCGCGGCGACGATGCTCGGCGAGGTCCCCGATGGAACGGTCAGGCACCGGGCCCAGCGCGTGGCGGCCGGCGTGTGGGCCGCCGCTCTCGCGGGTGAGGTCGACGGTGACCGGGTGCGGGTGGCTGCCGACGACCTGGCGGCCGCCGGCCTTCCGTGGGAGGCATCGCGCCTGTGCGGACACGCGGCGATCCGCACCACCGACGCCGCAGCCGCCCGCCACCTGCTCTCGCGCGCGAGGGAGCTCGTGGAGCCGGACCGGGGCGTCGACGGCGGGACCGGCGAGGCCGCCGGGCTGTCCGAGCGGGAGATCGAGGTGGCGCGGCTGGTGCTCGCGGGACAGACCCACAAGGAGATCGGTGCGCAGCTGTTCCTCTCGCCCAAGACGATCGAGCACCACGTGGCGCGGATCCGGAGCAAGCTGGGAGCCGGCAGCCGGGCCGAGCTGATGGCCGCGTTGCGGTCGCTGTCGCTGTGACCCGGATGAGGGATGTATCGGGGGACCCCTAACCGGGTCCTGGCAGGAGGGGGGAATCCCCGATGTAGGCGCCTGCTCGGGGGCGCAGGATCACTAGCACAACCCCGGCACCGGCCGGGGACAACCCGAGGAGACAGCATGAACGACATCAACGTGACCACCACGGTGCAGCAGAAGCTCGAGGCCTTCTTCGACAAGATCTTCGGCAGCGAGGAGCAGACCGAGGCCTTCCTCGCCGACCCGGAGGGCGCCTTCGCCGCCCACGGGCTCGACACCTGCGACGTCCAGGACGTCGACGTCCACCAGATCGTGGGCGGCGCCGCCTCGTCCGGTGGCGGAGGTGGGGGCTACCACCCGTCGCACGAGACCGTGCAGCAGGTCAGCCAGGTCACGAACCAGTACTTCGACGACCACTCGACCGACGTCAACGTCTTCGGTGACGGCAACACGGTCAACGCCAGCACCAACCACGCGGAGGGCGACGGGTCGGTCGCCGGCAACGAGAACGAGGGGATCGCGACCGGCGACGGCGCGGTGGCCGCCGGGCACGACGTCGAGAACGCCGCGACCGGTGATGGCGCCCAGGTCATCGACGGCGACAACTACGGCCAGGCCAACACCGGGGACAACGTGGAGCAGGTCGGTGGCGACAAGGTCGGCGGCGACAAGGTGTACGGCGACAAGACCACCGCCGGCGACGGCGCCGTCATCGCCGGCGACGACATCAACGCTCCGGTCAACACCGGCACCAACACCGGGATCATGGCCGACGGCGACGTCGAGAACGCGGTGGTCGGCGACCACAACGACACCACCCAGGTCTCCGGCTCCGCCGACGACGCCAACTTCGGCACCAACACCGGGCTGATGGGCGGCATCGACATCGACACCGGGTCCGGCAACACCACCGGTGGCACGGGCGGCGCGGGGGGTACCTCGACCGGTGGCGCCTCGGGTGCGGCCACGGGTGGCGCCGGTGCAGCCGGTGGCGCGGCCACCGCCGAGAGCAGCGGCGGTGGCGGTGGCGGCGGCCTCTTCGGTGGCGGTGGCCTGCTGGGCGGCGACAAGGGCGGCAGCAGCCACGCCCACGCCAGCGGTGGGGCCGGCGGTGCCGGCGGCGACGCGACCACCGGGGACGGCGGCGCCGGAGGGTACGCCGGCGGGGGCAACGTCGGCGACACGACCGGGGGCGACAGCGGCGACGTGAACCTGAACCTCAACTTCGGGGGCTCGCAGACCGCTGCCAACCAGTCCGACATCGACGACTCGGCGTTCGGCGAGGACGCGTCGAACCAGTCCGACATCTACGCGGACGACGGGGCGGCGGTGTCCCAGGAGGGCGACGCCACCGGGTCGGCGGACGAGCTCCAGGCCGCCGTCGAGCCGCCGGCGGAGGAGACGGCGAGCTTCGCGCCGCCGGCGCCGGAGCCCGTGGAGGCGGCGCCCGCCGCGCCGGCCGACGACCCGGCCGACGCGGGCATGTAGCCGCGGTGCGGATCACCCCGGGGTGCACAGGCCGTTGCCGTGGCCTGTGCACCCTGGCGCGCCAGGTGAGGATCGATGGAGAATCAACCAGGAGGACACGATGGCCGCGAACCGAGCCCACCCCCTCGAGCGGGCCACCGCTCTGGTCGATCTGGGGCTGCGTGCCTGCGACGCCTACGACCGGCCCGACCTCGCCGTACCGTTGCAGCGCGCCCGCCGCCGGCTCGCGAACCCGACCGTGCACGTGGTGGTGGTCGGTGAGTTCAAGCAGGGCAAGAGCTCGTTGGTCAACGCCCTGCTCGGTGCGGCGGTCTGCCCGGTCGACGACGACATCGCCACGGCGATCCCGACCTATCTCACCTACGCCGAGCAACCCGCGGCGACCCTCCTGGTCAAGGAGGCGGACGGGCCGGCGGGTGCCGACCCCGACGAGGGTCTCCGCCGCCAGCCGCTCGAGCTGAGCCGGCTGCGCGACACGGTGCTCGAGGGTGGTCATGCGGACGCCGCCGACGAGGAGCCCAGCGGCGTCGAGGTGCGGCTCCCCCGGCCGCTGCTGCAGGGTGGCCTGGTGCTGGTGGACACGCCCGGCGTGGGCGGGCTCGGCTCGGCACACTCAGCCGCCACCCTGGCCGCGGCCTCGCTCGCGCAGGCGCTGATCTTCGTCACCGACGCCTCCCAGGAGCTGACCCGGGCCGAGCTCGACTTCCTGCGGCAGGCGCGCGAGATGTGCGGCACGGTCATCTGCGTGATGACCAAGACCGACCTCTACCCCGCGTGGCGCCAGGTGCGTGACCGCACCGAGGCCCGGCTCCGTGAGGCCGGGTTCGCCGATCCGGTCATCCCGGTCGCCTCGCCGCTCCGGGAGGCCGCCCTGCGGGACGAGGCCCCCGATCTCGACGCCGAGTCCGGCTATCCGGAGCTGGTCGGCGCGCTCCGGGAACGGGTCGGTGACAGCGCCGAGGCGGTGCTCGCCTCGGATGCGGCGGCCACCGTGGTGGCGACCTGCACCCAGCTCGAGGCGCAGTTCCAGGCGGAGCGTGCGGCGCTCGCCGACCCGGAGGAGGCCCAGCGCGTGGTCGCCGAGCTCACCGTGGTGAAGAGCCGGGTGAAGGAGCTCAAGACCGCGGCCGCCAAGTGGCACCAGACCCTCTCCGACGGTGTCGCCGACCTCAGCGCCGACGTCGACCACGACCTGCGTCGACGGATCCGCGACGTGGTGACCGAGGCAGGTGAGCAGATCGAGCTGTCCGACCCGGCCGACACGTGGGGCGAGATGGAGGCCTGGCTCCAGGCCCGGATGTCCCACGAGATGCTGGCGAACTTCACCCTGCTGCGCACCCGCGCCAGCGAGCTCTCCGAGCTGGTGCACGAGCACTTCCGGGACGCGTCGGGCGAGCTGCTCGACCGGATCGCGCTGCCCGACCCGCGCTCGACGGTCGCCGGCGAGGAGGTCGACCACAAGATCGAGCTCGCGCGGATGGGGGTCGGCAAGCAGGCGATGACCGTGCTGCGCAGCGGGTACGGCGGCACCGTCATGTTCATCATGCTCGGCATGACCCTCGGCGTCACGCTCGGCCCGATCGCCCTCGGGATCGCGCTGGTGATGGGCCACAAGGGTCTCAAGGACGAGAAGAAGCGACAGCGGGAGACGCGGCAGCGGCAGGCCGTGGCCGCCGTACGGACCTATTGCGACCAGGTGGGGTTCGTGATGAGCAAGGACTCCCGCGACACCCTGCGCAGCGTGCAGCGCCAGCTGCGCGACCACTACACCGAGCTGGCCGAGCAGCTGGAGGCCTCCAACGCCGCCGCTCTCGAGCGCGCGACGGAGGCGGCCCGGCGCGGCGACCGGGAGCGCAAGCAGCGGCTGGCCGACGTCGACGCGGAGCTCGACCGGCTGCGCACGCTGCGGGAGCAGGCGCAGTCATGAGTGCGGTCCTGGAGCAGACCCGGGCCCTGGTGGGCCAGGCGGCCGAGGTGTACGACGACCCGGCCGACCGTGAGCACCTGGCCGAGCTCGGGCGGCGACTTGCCGAGCCGCTGCGGGTTGCCGTCGCGGGACGCGTGAAGGCCGGCAAGTCGACGCTGCTCAACGCGCTGGTGGCCGACCGGCTGGCGCCCACCGACGCCGGCGAGTGCACCCGCATCGTCACGTGGTACCAGGACAGCCACACCAGCCGGGTGGTCGCCGAGCCGGTCGACGGCGCGCCCCGGCAGCTGCGCTTCGAGCGCGCCGAGGACGCCATCCGGATCGACCTCGGCGACCTCACTCCCGCGTCGGTGGCGCGGCTGGTCGTCGAGTGGCCGTCCCGGGGGCTGCGGACGGCGACGCTGATCGACACCCCTGGTGTCGGCTCCCTCTCGGAGGAGACCGCCGGCCGGGCGTGGGACCTGCTCGCCCCCGAGGAGGAGGAGACCGCGGCCGACGCGGTGCTCTATCTCGTCCGCCACCTGCACGGCGACGACGTCGACTTCCTGCGGGCCTTCCACGACACGGCCGTCAGCCAGGCGAACCCCGTCAACGCGATCGGTGTGCTCTCCCGGGCGGACGAGATCGGTGCCGCCCGGCTCGACGCGATGTCGTCGGCGCGCACGGTCGCCTCCCGGATGTCGGCCGACCCGACCGTGCGACGGTTCGTCCAGACCGTCGTACCGGTGGCGGGTCTGCTCGCCGAGACCGGTGCGACGCTGACCGAGGCCGAGTTCGCGCGGCTCCGGGCGGTGGCCGCGCTCGAGGTCCCCGTCGCGGAGCGCCTGCTCCTCACCGTCGACCGCTTCGTCAACGCGGTGCCCGAGCTCGACGTGAGCGCCGAGGACCGGCAGCGGCTGCTGGAGCGGCTCGGCCTCTTCGGGCTCCGGATCTCGGTGACGATGCTCCGCCACGGCGTGGTCGGCACCGCCTCCGAGCTGGCCACCGCTCTGGTGGAGCGCAGCGGGGTGGACGACCTCCGCGCGGTGCTGGAGTCACTCTTCCTCCAGCGGCGCGACGTGCTCAAGAGTCGCTCCGCGCTGATGGCGCTCGAGGCACTGACCCGGGCGCGGCCGCGCCCGGGCAGCGACCGGATCGCGGCCGAGGCGGAGCGGATCATCGCCTCCGCCCACGCCTTCCGCGAGCTGCGGGTGCTCTCCGCGATCCGATCGGGCTGGGTGCAGGGCAAGGCGCCGGTGCTCGCCGATGCGGAGCGGCTGGTCGGCGGTGTGGGCGTGCACCCCTGTCAGCGGCTCGGGCTCGAGGAGGACGCCGACGCGGACGCCCAGCGTGCCGCCGCGAGCGCCGCGCTGGAGCGGTGGCAGCGGCGCGCGGAGAGCCCGATGACCGACCACCAGCTGGTCGCGGCGTCGCGCGTGGTGATCCAGTCGTGCGAGGGCCTGCTCGCCGACCTGCACGGCTGGCGGTGAGGACGATGCTGCCTCACTCACTCGGTCGTGGTGTCGTCCTCCGGGGCCGGTGGCGGCTCCGTCTCGGCGTCGGTCTCGGGGAGCTCGAACCAGGTGTCGGCCCCGACCGGTCCGGTCTCGTCGCCGACCGGGTCCGGGACCTCGGCGAGGTCCCGGATCTCGGCCAGGTCCTCGTCCGCCGCGGAGACGCCGGGGACGGCGGTCAGATCCGGGAGAACCACCTCCGTCGTGCCGGTGCCGAAGCCGAGGTCGGTGACCTCGGGCTCGTCATCGGTGGTGTCCTCGGCCGCACGCGTGCCGGCCGTCATCGGGTCGCCGCCCAGCAGTCCGTCGCTGCCGAGCAGCGGGTCGGTGAGGGGCGGCCCGTCGGGCACCGGCGCGCTCGTCAGCAGGTCCAGGCCGGTGGCGAGGTCGGGCGAGAGCTGCGCGGTGGTCGCGGTGACGAAGCCCTCCAGGTGCTCGGCCACCTCGATCGAGGTGGTGTCGCAGTAGCCGACGAGCGCCTCGGCCAGCAGTTCGGGGGCGAGCTCGGCGTGACCGGCGGGGTCGAGTCCACCGGCCGCCCCGTCCTGGGCGACCAGCCGATCGAACACTTCCCGCAACGGGCGCATCTCGTCCACGCGACCAGGATAGGCGGCGCCGGCCCGCCGTCATTAGGGGAAATCCCCGCCATCGCCCGGCATCGACGACCGCGCTCAGATCACAGCGGCCAGGATCAGGGAGAACGATCATGACCTACGCACTCGGTGTCGACATCGGCACGACCTTCACCGCAGCGGCGACGATCCGCGGCTCGCACGCGCAGATCGTCCCGCTCGGCGACAAGGCCGACACGATCCCGTCGGTCGTCCTCCTCCGCGAGGACGAGACGGTGCTCACCGGTGATGCGGCCCTGCGCCGCGGCGTCACCGAGCCGCACCGGCTCGCGCGTGAGTTCAAGCGGCGGTTCGGGCAGCCGGAGCCGATCCTGCTCGGAGGGACGCCGTACTCGCCGGAGGCGCTGACCGCGATGCTGCTGAGCGCGGTCGTCGACACCGTCACGACGCGTGAGGGCGAGCCTCCGTCACGGATCTGTCTGTCCCACCCGGCCAACTGGGGTCCGTTCAAGTGCGACCTGCTGCGCCAGGTGGTGAGTCTGTCGGGGGTCACGGCGCCGGTCGGGTTCACCACCGAGCCCGAGGCGGCGGCCATCTTCTACGCCGCGGAGCAGCGGGTCGACCCGGGCTCCGTCGTCGCGGTCTACGACCTGGGCGGCGGGACCTTCGACGCCGCGGTGCTGCGCAAGACGAGCAGCGGCTTCGAGATCCTCGGTCAGCCCGAGGGCATCGAGCAGCTCGGCGGCATCGACGTCGATGCGGCCGTCTTCCACCATGTGACCGGGGCGCTCGGCGACCGGATCGCCGACCTCGACGAGGACGACCCGGACGCGGTGGCGGCGGTCGCGCGGCTCAAGCGCGAGTGCGTCGACGCGAAGGAGGCGCTCTCCGCGGACACCGACGTCTCGGTCCCGGTGCTGCTGCCGGGCCTCTCCACCGACGTGCGTCTCACCCGCGGTGAGCTGGAGTCGATGGTGCGCCCGATGCTCGGCGGCACCGTGCACGCACTGCGGCGCGCGCTGGAGTCCGCGCAGGTCGAGCCCGCGGACGTCGGGTCGGTCCTCCTGGTCGGCGGTGGCTCGCGGATGCCGATCGTGGCACAGCTGATCGGCGCCGAGCTCGGCCGGCCGGTGGCCGTGGACGCTCACCCCAAGCACGCCGTCGCGCTCGGCGCGGCGCGGGTCGCCGAGGCCGAGGCCGCGCCCGACACCGTGCCGGGGGAGGCCGCTCCCGCGGTGCCGCTCGCTGCGGCCGGTGTGCTCGCGGCCGGTGCTGCGGCCGCCGGGCCGGCGGAGGAGGCTCCCGACGACGCCACGCTGATGATGGATCTCTCGCAGGTGCGAGAGGCGGCACCGCCACCGCCGGCACCGCCACCGCCGACACCGCCGATCCCCCCTGGACCACCGGTCGACACCGGCGGCGGCACGGGCCGTCGTGGCTGGCTGCTCCCCCTGGTGGGGCTCGTGGTCGCGGCGGTCATCGCCGGCGGCTGGCTCGTCGCGGACCAGCTGGGCTGGTGGTCGGGCGCGGAGGAGGAGCCCGAGATCGAGCTGACCGCGGCCGAGCAGCTCGACGCACTCGTCGACGAGGACCGTCCGGAGGTCGACGGGGAGCTCGTGGATCTCTGGGCGCCCCAGCTCGCGGTCCGCAAGCCCGGCAACACCGATGAGGACACCGGGATCACCTACGACCACGAGCTGATCCTCGAGGAGCACGAGCGCATCGCCGCCGACCACGACGTCGTCCTGGTGTGGACCGACGACTACCCGAACACCTTCGCGCTCTCCGGTTCCTACGCCACCCTGGCGACGCCGACGTTCCCGGCGGCCACCGGTGCGCTGGCGTGGTGCGACCAGGAGGGATTCGTGCTCGACGCGTGCCATGCCAAGCGGGTCGCGCGCACCGGGGATCCCAGCACCAACAGCGAGCACCGCTCCGTGGCGCCCCCGCCGCAGGACACCCCGGTGGCGCCGACCTCCGCGCCGCCCACCGAGGCGCCGACGGAGACGCCGACCGTCGAGGAGACGACGGAGACGCCGACCGACGAGGTGACGACGGAGACGCCCACCGCCATCGGGACGGAGGCCGTCGCCACGGCCTCACCGTGACCGGTGACCGGGACAGTCGCGGCCGACCTGTCGCGCCGTCGGTGCCGGTCGTTAGGCTCCACAGAGTGGAGTCCCCGCTTGCCCTCTATCGCCGCTACCGGCCCGAGACCTTCGCCGAGGTCATCGGCCAGGAGCACGTGACCGAGCCGCTGCGCGCCGCGCTGGCCGGCAACCGGGTGAACCATGCGTATCTCTTCTCCGGACCGCGGGGGTGCGGCAAGACCACCAGCGCCCGGATCCTCGCCCGGTCGCTCAACTGCGAGCAGGCGCCCACCGCCGATCCCTGCGGCACGTGCGAGAGCTGCCGCGAGCTCGGCCGCGGCGGTCCGGGGTCGATCGACGTGATCGAGATCGACGCCGCCTCCCACGGGGGAGTCGACGACGCCCGCGAGCTGCGCGAGAAGGCGTTCTTCGCCCCGGTCAAGAGCCGCTACAAGGTCTACATCATCGACGAGGCCCACATGGTCACCACGCAGGGCTTCAACGCCCTGCTCAAGCTCGTCGAGGAGCCGCCGCCGCACCTGCGGTTCATCTTCGCCACGACCGAGCCGGACAAGGTCATCCCGACGATCCGATCGCGCACCCACCACTACCCGTTCCGGCTGATCCCGCCGCGCTCGCTCTCGTCGTACCTCGCCGACCTGTGCGAGCGCGAGGGCGTCACGATCGAGCCGGCCGCGCTGCCGCTCGTCGTCCGCGCCGGGGCGGGGTCGGCCCGTGACACGCTCTCGGTCCTCGACCAGCTGCTGGGTGGCGCCGGTTCCGACGGCGTCACCCACGACCTGGCCAGCGGGCTGCTCGGCTACACCCCGGACACGCTGCTCGACGACGTCGTCGACGCCTTCGCCGCAGGTGACGGCGCCGCGGTGTTCGGTGCCGTCGACAAGGTCATCGAGACCGGTCAGGACCCGCGTCGCTTCACCGAGGACCTGCTGCGGCGGCTGCGCGACCTGGTCATCGTCGCGGCGGTCCCCGACGCACCCGCCACCGGCCTGATCGACGTCGCGCAGGACCAGGGGGAGCGGCTGGTCGCCCAGGCGGCCCGGTTCGGCCGGGCCGAGCTCACCCGCGCCGCCGACCTGGTGGCCACCGGTCTCACCGACATGCGGGGCGCCACGGCGCCGCGCCTGCTGCTGGAGCTGATCTGCGCCCGGGTGCTGCTGCCCGCGGCCGACCACGGCACCGAGGGCGTGCTGGCCCGGCTCGACCGCCTGGAGCGTCGTGCGGCCATCAGCGGTACGCCGTCGGCCGCCGCCGCCCCTACCCCGTCGGCCGAGCCGGCCGTTCCCGCCCAGGACCGTCCCGAGCCGTCCCGGGCCGAGCGTGCCGCGCCCGAGCGCGCCGAGGCACCGGCCGCGTCCTCCGCGCCGCTTCCTGCGGCTCCGTCACCGGAGACCGCGGACGGCTCGTCGAGTGATCCGTCGCGAGGCGGTGGGTCGAGTGGTCGCGAGGGACGAGCGAACGTATCGAGACCGACGAGCGAGGATCGCGTCGAGACGCCCCCGGCCGCCGCCGAGCCGCCCCCGGAGCCGACCGCTCCCGAGCCCGGCGCCGCACCGCCGGCCGC
>CAZJDU010000054.1:0-5638 GCA_964544855.1 uncultured Nocardioides sp. | reverse complement strand
CCGAGCCGCCCCCGGAGCCGACCGCTCCCGAGCCCGGCGCCGCACCGCCGGCCGCCGCGGGTGGGCTCAGCCTCGTCGATGTACGCCGGCTCTGGCCCGAGGTCATCGAGGCGACCCGGCAGCGGCACAAGGTCAGCTGGATCCACCTGACCCAGAACTCCCAGGTCGTCGGCTTCGACGGCACCACCCTCACCCTCGGGTTTACCAACCCGGGCGCCCGCAAGTCGTTCGAGGACCGCAGCGTCGACGTGGTGCGCCAGGCGATCATCGACGTGGTGGGCGCCGAGTGGCGGATCGAGGCGATCGAGGACCAGGGCGCCACACCGGGGGCGTCGACGCCTCCGGCTGGCGGTGTCGCACCGGCGGCACCGCCCGAGCCGACGCCGCCGCCCGCCCCGGACCCTCCGGCCGCGGCGCCCCCGGACCCCGCCGACGATCCCGCCGGCGATCCCCCCGGCGGCCCCCCCGAGCCGCCGCCCGACGCCGGTGCGGCCGAGCCGCCGCCCCGTCGGTCCCGCAGTGCCGACTTCGCCGCAGCGGCCGAGGCTCCGCCCGAGGACCCGGACGCCGCCGTCGATCCGGACGACGCCGACGCCGAGTCGGTCTCGCCGGACGACCTGCTCGCTCGCGAGCTCGGTGCCCAGATGATCGAAGAGACGCCGCATTCCTGAGGAGAGGTTGACCATGTCCCAGAACCCGTTCGATGCCCTCGGTGGAGAAGGCGGCCTCGACATGAACGCCCTGCTCCAGCAGGCCCAGCAGATGCAGGAGCAGCTGCAGGCGACGCAGCGCCAGCTCGAGGAGACCGTCGTCGACGGCACCGCCGGGGCGGGGGCGGTGACGGTCAGCGTGACCGGCACCGGCGAGCTCACCGGTGTGACGGTGCGGCCCGGCGAGTTCGACGGCGACGACGCCGAGTCGCTGTCCGACCTCGGCGATCTCGTGGTCGCGGCCTTCCGTGACGCCCGCGCCCAGGCGGACGCCCTGGTGCAGGAGCAGATGGGGCCGCTCGCGGGCGGCATGCCGGGCCTTCCCGGGGAGGCCGGCGGTGGCGCGGGCGGCGGCCCGCTCGGCTTCCAGTGACGACGGAGTAGGCGCGTGTACGAAGGTGTGGTCCAGGACCTGATCGACGAGCTCGGCCGGCTGCCGGGCGTCGGTCCCAAGAGCGCGCAGCGGATCGCCTTCCACCTGCTGCAGTCCGACCCGGCGGACGTCCGCCGGCTGGCCGACGTGCTGATCGAGGTCAAGTCGAAGGTGAAGTTCTGCACCACCTGCTTCAACGTCGCCGAGGACGAGCAGTGCCGGATCTGCCAGGACCCTCGCCGCGACGCCCACGTGCTCTGCGTGGTCGAGGAGTACAAGGACGTCGTCGCCATCGAGCGCACCCGGGAGTTCAAGGGTCGCTACCACGTGCTCGGCGGGGCGATCTCGCCGATCGACGGCATCGGCCCGGAGCAGCTGCACATCAAGGAGCTGCTCGCGCGGTTGGGTGACGGCGCGGTCACCGAGGTGATCCTGGCCACCGACCCCAACCTCGAGGGGGAGGCGACCGCGACGTACCTCACGCGGATGTTGGGGCCCCTGGGGTTGCGCGTCACGCGTTTGGCTAGTGGACTGCCGGTAGGCGGCGACCTCGAGTACGCCGACGAGGTCACTCTGGGGCGGGCATTCGTGGGAAGGCAGGCGGCGACATGAGCGAGCAGTTCCCGGCGCAAGCGGCGTTGCGGGCGATGGTGGCCGAGGAGACCGAGGCGGTGCGGCTCGCCGACGAGCTCGCCGGCTCGTTCCAGGGCTTCCTCGACGCACTCAAGGCGATCGCCCGCGAGGCCACCGGCGGCCAGGCGGTCTCGTTGCTGTTGCTGCAGATCAGCCAGGTCTCGCTCGCCGGCGCCCGGCTGGGCGCCCACCGCGACTTCTCACCGATCGAGGACTACCAGCCCGACGTCGGCCCCGACCCGGACCTCGACGCGCTGCGGATGCGGCTGGCCGAGCTGCTCGGCCCGGTCGACACCTACAGCTTCGTCTTCGACCCCTACCAGCCGGAGGCGGTGGAGAGCCTGCTCTCCGACGACCTCGCCAGCGTCGCCGCCGACCTCGAGCACGGCCTGCGCCACTACCGCGTCGGCGACGTCGAGGAGGCGCTGTGGTGGTGGCAGTTCTCCTACGTCTCGTCGTGGGGCACCCTGGCCGGCGCGGCGCTCAACGCACTGCTGTCGGTCGTCGCCCACGACCGGCTCGACGTCGACAACTCCGCCGAGCAACCCCAGATCGACGCCGCCGAAGCGGTGCTCGAGACCGACCCGACCTGACCGTCCGGCCCGGCCGCTGGTCGCCGGCTGCTCAGCGGGCGGTCCTGCACCCGGCGCCCCTCGCCCGGCGGAATAGAATCGACCCGGCACCCATCGGGGTGTCAGTCTGGTTCTTCCCCCGAGCGTGCAGGAGTGAGGCCCCGATGGGCATCGTGGTGCAGAAGTACGGCGGTTCGTCGCTGTCGGACGCCGACGCGATCAAACGCGTCGCGCGCCGCATCACCGAGGCCAAGAAGGCCGGCAGCGACGTCGTCGTGGCGGTCTCCGCGATGGGTGACAGCACCGACGAGCTGCTCGACCTCGCCGCTGACGTCAGTCCGCTGCCGCCGGCCCGCGAGCTCGACATGCTGCTCACCGCAGGTGAGCGGATCTCGATGGCGCTGGTCGCCATGGCGATCTCCGACCTCGGCTACACCGCTCGCTCGTTCACCGGCTCCCAGGCGGGGGTGATCACCGACTCGGTGCACGGCAAGGCCAAGATCATCGATGTCACGCCGGGCCGGATCACCGAGGCGCTCGGCGGCGGCCACATCGTGATCGTCGCCGGCTTCCAGGGTGTCAGCCAGGACACCAAGGAGATCACCACGCTCGGCCGGGGCGGCACCGACACCACCGCGGTGGCGCTCGCCGCCGCGCTCGAGGCCGACGTGTGTGAGATCTACACCGACGTCGACGGCGTCTTCACCGCCGACCCCCGCATCGTGCCGGCGGCCCACAAGCTCGACACCGTCACCTTCGAGGAGATGCTCGAGCTCGCCGCGTGCGGCGCCAAGATCCTGCATCTGCGGTGCGTCGAGTACGCCCGCCGCCACGACATCCCGATCCACGTGCGGTCGTCGTTCTCCGACCTGAACGGCACCGTCGTCACCGGCAGCATCAACGACGAGGACAGAGACATGGAAGCACCGATCATCGCCGGCGTCGCCCACGATCGCAGCGAGGCCAAGATCACCGTGGTCGGCGTGCCCGACAAGGTCGGCGAGGCCGCCAAGATCTTCGACGCCGTCGCCGAGGCGCAGACCAACATCGACATGATCGTGCAGAACGTGTCGGCCGCCGACACCAACACGACCGACATCTCCTTCACCCTGCCCAGCACCGACGCGCAGGGCGCGATGACGGCGCTGGAGGCGATCAAGGACCAGGTCGGCTTCGAGCAGCTGCTCTACGACGACAAGATCGGCAAGGTGTCGCTGATCGGTGCGGGCATGCGCTCCCACCCCGGCGTCTCCGCGAAGTTCTTCAGCTCGCTCGCCGAGGCCGGCGTCAACATCGGCATGATCTCCACCTCCGAGATCCGGATCTCCGTGGTCGTCGACGAGGACGACGTCGACGCTGCGGTGGCCGCTACCCACTCCGCCTTCGAGCTGGACGCCGACGAGGTCGAGGCCGTCGTCTACGGCGGCACCGGCCGCTGACCGACCGATCGCAGAGAGGACCCCACCATGGTCACCATCGGAGTCGTGGGCGCCACCGGTCAGGTCGGTGTCGCGATGCGCCAGATCCTGCTCGAGCGGCAGTTCCCTGCCGACGACGTACGTCTCTTCGCCTCGGCCCGGTCGGCGGGCACCGTGCTCCCGTTCGGCGACCGGGAGATCACCGTCGAGGACGCCTCGACCGCCGACCCCGCGGGGCTCGACATCGCACTGTTCTCGGCCGGTGCCACGACGTCACGCGCGCTGGCGCAGTCCTACGCCGATGCCGGCGTGATCGTGGTCGACAACTCCTCGGCCTTCCGTAAGGACCCGGAGATCCCGCTGGTCGTCTCGGAGGTCAACCCCGAGGCGATGGAGTCCGTCGTCGCCGCGGGGCGCGGCATCATCGCCAACCCCAACTGCACCACGATGGCTGCGATGCCGGTGCTCAAGCCGCTGCACGACGCGGCCGGCCTGGTGCGGTTGATCGCGTCGACCTACCAGGCCGTCTCCGGCTCCGGTGTCGCCGGGGTGGAGGAGCTGGCCGACGGTGTCGCGGCGGCCGGCGACAAGGCGCGCGAGCTCGCCTACGACGGCGCCGCGGTGGCGTTCCCGGAGCCGGTGAAGTACGACCGACCGATCGCCTACAACGTGCTGCCGATGGCGGGGTCGATCGTCGACGACGGCCTGCACGAGACCGACGAGGAGCAGAAGCTCCGCAACGAGTCGCGCAAGATCCTCGGCATTCCTGACCTCCCGGTGTCCGGCATCTGCGTGCGGGTCCCGGTCTTCACCGGCCACTCGCTGGCGATCAACGCCGAGTTCGCGGAGTCGATGCCGGTCGAGCGGGCGCGCGAGCTCCTCGCGTCGGCCCCGGGTGTGGAGCTCGCCGAGATCCCGACCCCGCTGCAGGCCGCCGGCCAGGACCCGTCGTACGTCGGCCGCCTCCGCCAGGACCCCGGTGTCCCCGACGACCGCGGCCTCGCCCTCTTCGTGTCCAACGACAACCTCCGCAAGGGCGCCGCGCTCAACACCGTGCAGATCGCGGAGCTGATCGCCGCCGCGCGTTGATTCGGGGTTTTCGGGAGTTGAATCCCGGTTTTCCGGGTGTTGAGTCCGGGGATCCGTGGCAGTTGCTGTCCGAAAACCCGGGATTCAACTCCCGAAAACCCCCGAATCAACGGTCGGCGGGCTCCACGAAGGTCTTGGTGACATAGACCGACAGCAGGTAGGCGGCGATGCTGATCACCGGGATCACCACCAGCATGACCCAGCTGTCGAGGGTGTCGATGAGCAGCAGCAGCGACACCACGGCGACCAGGCCGACGGCGAGGAAGCTGCTGCTGCCCGGGTCGGGCACCTGGAAGCTCTTCAGGATCGCGTTGCCGAGCATCACGCTCACGATGAAGGTCGCGAGCAGCAGCAGCAGGCCGGGGCCGCCCCCGCACGTCGCGGTGCCGCGGATCGCCTCGCAGCCGCGCAGCGACAGCCAGGTGAGCACCACCATGGCGAGCCCGACGATCCCGCCGGTCAGCGCCGCGGCGGGATAGGCGGCCAGCATCGGTCCGGTGTAGGCCGTCCCACGGGCGAGGATCTCGGCGTCCTCGGTCTCGGCGCCGGTCACCGGCTCCGGCTCGACCTCGACCTCGACCTGGTCCGGTCCCTGCGCCGACGGCGCCCAGCGGTCCCGCAGCCGCCCGGCGAACCGGGACGCCGCTGACGCCTCCCTCGGCGCGACCTCGTCGTCGCTGGGGGCCCCGCCCGCGAGGGCCGTGTCATCCTCCGCCGTGAAGGGGAGGATCTCGGTGCGCTCGACGGCAGGCTCCTGGGACGGCGGCACGTCGTCGAGCACTGCGGCCTGCTCGACAGGCGCCTCGGCGGTCACCGGGGTCGGTTCGGGGGCCGAGCCGTCGG
>CAZJDU010000053.1:0-23764 GCA_964544855.1 uncultured Nocardioides sp. | reverse complement strand
GTGTAGGTCATCGACGGCCCGAGCACCAGCTCGTAGAACCGGTTGGACACGTCGTAGTGGTGGTGGATCGCCTCCGCGTCGCGGCTGAGGCTGTGGCGCAGCCCCTCCAGCACGCGGCGGGTGCGCGACGGCGCCTCCTGCGGCGGCGGGGGCGGCGGCTTGAGGTGGGAGACGCCGAGGGAGCGCACCAGCCGCACCGCCTCGGCCGGCGAGGGCTTGCGCAGCTTGATCGCCGTCTTGAGCTGGGCGAGCGCGTCGTACGGGTCGCCCGGGTGGACCCCGTGCACCTCGAGGTCGCCGGCCACGTAGGCGCGGCCGAGCCCGAGGTCGGGGTCCGGCGAGCTCATCAGGTAGGAAAGCCCGCGCTCGGTCGCCAGGTGGAAGCGGTAGGGCGCGTCCTCGGGCCCGGCGCTGCTGTCGTCGTACGCCGTGAACCGCAACGGCGCAGGCTCCCGCAAGAGGGACTCGAAGGCTTCCGCGATGGTGACTCGGTCAGGCCCCGCCTGGTCGGTCGTGGTGGTCATCGGCTCCTCACCGCCTTGTCGTAGAGGGATGTGAATCGATCGTCGGGGTCGTAGCGCTGCTTGACCGCGGCGAGGGCCGGCCCGTTGTAGAGCCGGTCGAAGGTGTCGCGGGCGTAGAACGCCTCGGAGTAGAGCGACTTGTGGCCGCCGAGCTCGTGCACCTTCTCCTCGATGGCGCGGTTGCGCGGCGCGTCGTCGCGCTCGGGGCCGACGTGGACGGTGCCCCAGAAGCCGGCGTTGACGTAGGTGCGGCCCGGCTCGAGGGGGTAGGTCGTCCACCCACGGCGTGCGACCAGCGGACACAGCCACACCGGGCGCATCCCGACCTGCTCGTCGAACCAGTCGAGGAACTCCGGCAGCCGCTCGACCGGCACCTCGATGTCCTGCACCACGCGCTCGCGCAGCGGCCGCCCCGCGCGGCGGTCGAGCCGGTCGGCGATGCCGAACCGGTGGTCGAGCTTGAGCAGACCCATGTAGACGTCGGAGCGCCGCTTGCTGCGCGGCCAGACCCGGCGCAGCAGCGGGTGCTGGGCGCCGAACGCGCCGGAGCACCAGAACCAATCGGTGTCCCAGCGCCACAGGTAGTCATACATCGTCAGCAGGTCGGTCTCGCGCTGCTGGATCGAGCGGTAGTAGACCTGCTGCCCCGCGTAGTCGCTCGGCGGTGCGCCCGCACGGTCGTCGGTGAAGCGCGCCAGGGTGAGGTAGTACTCCCCCGGTGCGAAGGCGACCCCGTCGAGGCCGTGGACCGGCACGCCGTCGTGCTCGCCGTCGGCGGTGATCGCCTCGATGTCCTTGGCGAGGGCGCCGGCGTCGTCATAGCGCACGTGGCGAAGGGCGACGTACGTCGGCACCGGCTCGAGCGCGATCCGCAGCCGGGTGGCGTAGCCGAGCGAGCCGTAGGAGTTGGGGAAGGCGTCGAAGAGATCATCGCCGGGGCGGGTGGTCACCACCTCGCCGGCACCGGTGAAGACGTCCATCTCGAGCACGGACTCGTGCGGCAGCCCGTTGCGGAAGCTGGTCGACTCGATGCCGAGACCCGTGACCGCGCCGCCGAGGGTGATCGTGCGCAGCTGCGGGACGACGGAGGGGATCAGGCCGTGCGGCAGCGTGGCATCGACGAGGTCCTCGTAGGTGCACATGCCCTGCACCTCCGCGACCGGGCCGTCCGGGCCGTCCGGCACCACCTCGATCACGCCGTCGAGGCCGCTCACGTCGAGCCCCGGTGTGGTGGTCACCGCACGGTTGCGGAAGAGGTTGGTGGTGCGCTTGGCGAGCCGCACCGGCTCTCCCGCCGGGATCGCGACGTACGACGCAGCGAGTCGGGCCACCGCCCGCTCGTGCTCCTCCCAGGCACGCTCCGACATGGGTCTGACGCTACTCCGCTCCGATGTCACAGGGGTTTCTCACATCCTGCGCGTCGCTGTGTTCCCGCTCATACAGGTCTGACGATAGCGACGCCGCGCCCCGATGCCCACTGACTTTGGTCCGTAGGAGGCCGCAAGCTGTGCCGATCGGCCGGCTGCGTCAGACGGTGGCGGTCGCGCTGAGCCGGCCGCGCGGGTCGCCGAGGTGGACGAGCACGCCGTCGGAGCCGGCGAAGTCGCCCAGCACGGCACGATCGTCCTCCCCCAGCTCGCCGGACTCCCCGAGCAGCACGCAGGCGTCGACGCCGCGCGAGCCGGACGCGACCGCCATCGCCACGACGGCCTGCACCGCGGACAGGCTCAGCGAGGGCAGCGACACCGTGGCGGCGGCGTAGGTGCGCCCGTCGGTGTCCCGCACCGCCGCGCCCTCGGCCGCACCGATCCGGGCCCGGGTGGCGCGGGCCAGCGTGACCAGCTTCTTGTCCTCTGCTGACAGCTCGTCCGACATGGTCGTGAGGCTATCGGGGAGCGCGGGACGTCATGCGCTCGGAGCGCTCGGAGGCTCGGAGCGTAGGACGTCCGCGGCGGCGTCGGCGCGGCGGATCCGCACCGTGCCGACCTTGTTGCGCCGTCCGGCGACGTCCTCGGCGGTGAAGCGCAGACCGTGCGCCTCGACGGCCGACCCGGGGATCGGCACCTTGCCGAGGTGCTTGGCCATCAGCCCGCCGACCGAGTCGACGTCCTCGTCCTCGACGTCGAAGCCGAACAGCTCGTCGAGGTCGTCGATCGGGTAGCGGGAGGAGACCCGCACCTCGCCGTCGCCGAGCTGCTCGACCTCCACCTCCTCGACGTCGAACTCGTCGGTGATCTCGCCGACGATCTCCTCGAGGAGATCCTCGATGGTGATCAGGCCGGCGGTGCCGCCGTACTCGTCGACGACGATGGCGATGTGCTGACGCCGCGCCTGCATCTCGCGGAGCAGGTCGTCGACCGGCTTGGAGTCCGGCACCCAGTGCACCGGGCGCATGATCTCCTCGACCTTCTGGGTGACCTCGACGGTGGGCGCCTCGAAGTCGCGCCGCACGATGTCCTTGAGGTAGGCGAAGCCGCGGATGTCGTCGAGGTTCTCACCGATCACCGGCACCCGGGAGAAGCCCGAGCGCAGGAACAGCGAGAGGGTCTGCCGGAGGTTCTTGTGGGTCTCGATGTAGACCACGTCGTTGCGCGGCACCATCACCTCACGCACGGTGGTGTCGCCGAGCTCGAAGACGGAGTGGATCATCTTCCGCTCGCCCGCCTCGATCACCGCCGAGGCCTCCGCGATGTCGACCATCTCGCGCAGCTCGGTCGCCGAGGAGAACGGCCCCTCGCGGAACCCCTTGCCGGGCGTGATCGCGTTGCCGACCACGATCAGCAGCCGCGGCAACGGACCCAGCACCCGGGTCAGCGCCCACACCGGCCAGGCCGACCACAGCGCGACGGCGTCGGCGTGCTGGCGCCCCAGGGTCTGGGGGGCGACCCCGATCACCACGAACGAGACGACGAGCATCAGGCCGACCGCCACCGCGACGCTCCACCACCAGCCGTCGATGTGGCTCGCGACCATCAGCGCCACGAGCACGATCGCCGCGACCTCGCACAGCAGCCGCAGGAAGATCACGGTGTTGAGATAGCGCGGCGCGTCGGTGAGGACGGCGACGAGGCGCTTGGCGCCCGGCCGCTCCTCGTCGAGCAGCTCCTCGGCCCGTGCCTGGGAGAAGCCGCCCAGCGCGGCGTCGGCCGCGGCCAGCAGGCCGGCGAGGAACACCAGGATCGCGGCGGCGATCAGGAGCCACCATTCACTGCCGTCCATCGATCAGGCGGTGACGTCGTGCTGGGCGCGCCACGCGGCCAGCAGCTCGTCCTGCAGCCCGAACATCTCTCGGTGCTCCTCGGGCTCGGCGTGGTCGTAGCCCAGCAGGTGGAGGATGCCGTGAACGGTGAGCAGCTCCAGCTCGGCCACCGTGCCGTGACCGGCCGTGGCTCCCTGGCGCTCGGCCACCGCCGGGCAGAGCACGAGGTCGCCGAGCACTCCCTCCTCGGGCTCCTCGTTGACCAGACCGGGCCGCAGCTCGTCCATCGGGAAGGCGAGCACGTCGGTCGGCCCCTCCTTGTCCATCCACTGCGCGTTGAGCTCGGCCATGGTGGACTCGTCGACCGCCTTCACGCACAGCTCGGCCTGCGGGTGCACCCGCATCCGGTCCATCACGAAGCGGCTCAGCCGGGAGAGGAGCGGCACGTCGATGCCGGTGCCGGACTCGTCGAGGATCTCGATGCTCATGAGTCGCGTCGCTTGCCACGGGTGACGTCGGTGAGGGCCCGGTCGCCCCCGTCGGCGTCATAGGCGTCGTACGCCTCGACGATCCTGCCCACCAGTCGGTGCCGGACGACGTCGTTGGCGGAGAGCCGGACGAAGGTGAGGTCCTCCACGCCGTCCAGGATGTCCTCGACGATGCGCAGCCCCGAGCGCACACCGGACGGCAGGTCGACCTGGGTCACGTCGCCGGTGACCACGATCTTGGAGCCGAAGCCGAGCCGGGTGAGGAACATCTTCATCTGCTCCGGCGTGGTGTTCTGCGCCTCGTCGAGCACGATGAAGGAGTCGTTGAGCGACCGGCCGCGGAGATAGGCGAGCGGGGCCACCTCGATGGTGCCGGCCGCCAGCAGCTTGGGGATCGACTCCGGGTCGAGCATGTCGTGCAGCGCGTCGTAGAGCGGCCGGAGATAGGGGTCGATCTTCTCGCTGAGCGTGCCCGGGAGGTAGCCGAGCTTCTCCCCCGCCTCGACCGCCGGGCGGCTGAGGATGATCCGGTTGACCTGCTTCTCCTGCAGCGCCTGCACGGCCTTCGCCATGCCGAGGTAGGTCTTGCCGGTGCCGGCCGGGCCGATGCCGAAGGTGATGGTGTGGTGGTCGATCGCGTCGACGTACCGCTTCTGGTTGAGCGACTTCGGACGGATCGAGCGTCCGCGGTTGGAGAGGATGTCGAGCGAGAGCACGTCGGCCGGTCGCTCGGTCGTCTCCGCCCGGAGCATGCCCACGACGCGCTCCACCGTCTCGGGCGTGATGCCCTGCCCGGTGCGCAGGATCGCCACCATCTCGTCGAGCAGGCGCTCGGCGAGCGCCACCTCGGCCGGCTCGCCGGACATCGTGATCCGGTTGCCGCGCACGTGCACCTCGACGGCGAAGCTGCGCTCCAGCAGTCCGAGGTGCTCGTCTCCGGGACCGAGCAGACTGACCATGTCGATGCTGTTGGGAACCACCACGGTGTGGCGCGCCGGCGCGACGTCGTGGGTGGTCTGACGGGGATCGGTCATGCGGTGCCCTGGTCGGGCTGCCTTTCGGACGAGGGGAACGGTGCCCCCATGTTAGAGGTCGCCGCCGACGGGCACCAATGCGTTGATCCGATGTCCGCGGCCGGACCCGCTCAGCCCGGGGGCCACGTCATCGCCCGCCCGGCGAGCAGGTGCAGATGGGTGTGGAAGACGCTCTGTCCCACGCCGGTGCCGGTGTTGTAGACCAGGCGGTAGTCGTCGTGGCCCTCCGCCGCCGCGACCGCCGCGGCGCTGCGCACCAGGTCGGCCGAGGTCTCGCCGTCGGCAGCGGCCAGCTCGGCCGCGTTGGCGTAGTGGGCGCGCGGCACCACGAGCACGTGGAGCGGCGCCTGCGGGTTGACGTCGCGGAACGCCACGGTGCGGTCGGTCTCGTGCACGATGTCGCCCGGGATCTCACCGGCGACGATCTTGCAGAACAGGCAGTCCGGGACGGGAGTGGCTGAGGTCACCGACGTACCTTCCCAAATCGGGCCACGCCGCGGTCAACCCCACCCCGCTGCTGCACGTGGAACTAGCGTGACCGACTGTGCGACGCTGCCCGGCCTCCCGGCCCCGACCCACGGGGCTGTGGTGACCGCGCGCGACGCGGACGAGGCCATCGAGGCGCTCTACCTCGAGCACTGGGACCGGCTGGTGCGCCTCTCGGTGCTGCTCGTGCGCGACCAGGGCGCCGCGGAGGAGATCGTGCAGGACGCGCTGGTCGCGGTGCACCAGCGCTGGGAGCGGCTCGCCGACCACGGCAAGGCACTCGCCTACCTGCGCCAGGCGGTGGTGAACCGCTCCCGCTCGGCGCTGCGCCACCGCGCCGTCGTACGACGCCACCTCGAGACCGAGTCGCTCCCGGCTCCCGCGCCCGGGGCCGACGAGCCGGTGCTGGCCGGCAGCCGCCGACAGCTGGTGCTCGACGCGCTGAGCCAGCTGCCGCGGCGACAGCGCGAGGTGCTGGCACTGCGCTACTACCTCGACCTCTCCGAGGCCGAGATCGCCGCGACGCTCGGCATCAGCCGCGGCGCGGTGAAGAGCCACGCCTCGCGTGGCGCGGAGCGACTCCGACCGATCCTGGACGAGCTCGGGCCCGACGTGAGGGAACCCTGATGACCGACCGTTCTCCGGACGAGGAGCGGCTGCGCGCGGCCCTGCACGACGCGGCCGCGGGCGTGCGACCGAGCGACCGGCTCGGCGAGATCCGCCGGCGTACCCGCACGTCCGCCCGCGGCTCCGGCCGTGCCCGGCGCTGGCTGCCGGTGGCCAGCGGCGCCGCGATCGCGACGGCGGTGGTCGTCGTCGGCACCGTGGCGGTGACGCAGCGCAACGGGCAGGAGCCCACGCAGCCGGGGCCGGCGACGACCGCCACGCAGTCCGCCGAGGCCGGCGACCGGGCGACACCGGTCTACTTCCTCGGCCGGACCGCCACCGGGCCCCGGCTGTACCGCGAGTTCCAGCGCCTCGCCGACGCCCCTCCCGCTGAGCGGGTGGCCATCGCGCTCGACCGGCTCACGGTCTCCGCGGGAGCCGACGACCCCGACTACGAGACGTTCTGGCCGGACTCCTCCTTCCTGGACGTCGTCGTCGGCGACGAGGCGGTCACGGTCGACGTCGCGAGCCAGGCGCTGGCGTCGCCGCCGGGGACGTCCGAGCGGGACCGGTGGCTGGCGCTGCAGCAGGTCGTCTTCACCGCCGAGGCGGTGGTCGGTGACGACCTCCCGGTCGCGTTCGAGCACGCCGGTGCGCCGGCGTCCGAGGTGCTCGGCGTGCCGGTCAGTGGCCCGGTGGCCCGCGACCGCCAGTACGACGTCGTCGCGCCGGTCAACATCAGCGACCCCGTCGAGGGGCTCACCGTCGACGCCGGGGCCGGCTGGTCCGCCAACGGCACCGCATCCGACTACGTGACCGAGGTCGACTGGGCGGTCACCGACGACGACGGCGTGGTGGTCGACCGCGGGACGGTTCCGGTGACCACGGACGCACCGGGCAGCGCGGCGTTCCCCGGCTGGACGATCCCCGGGCTCGGCGCGGACCTGTCGCCCGGCGAGTACGTGCTCGAGACCCGCGTCACCGGCGTCGGCGAGACGTCCGACTCCCCCGCCACCTTCGACGACACGCGGACCGTGCTGGTCCGTTGATCCGGCACCGACCACCAGGAGGATCGACTCCCATGCGACGACCCAGCCCCCTCCGCCGTACCCGCCTCCCTGCGCTCGTGCTCGGCGCGGCGCTGACGACGAGCGCACTCGCCGGCTGCGGCGACGACGACCCCGACGCCGACGTGACGGCCACCGACAGCGTCTCCGCGCCGAGCAGCCCGACCTCCTCGGCCACCACCGATGCGCCGTCGGCGAACCACACCTACCAGCGCGAGCAACCGCTCATCGTGCTCGCCGAGCCCGCCGAGGGCGCCGAGGTCTCCGGCAGCTTCACCGCCTCCGGCAAGGCCAACTCCCCCGAGGCCAACGTGCTGTGGGAGATCCAGGACGACGCCGGCGAGGTCGTGCTCGACGGCTACGTCACCGCCGAGGGGTGGATGGACAAGCTCTACCCCTGGTCGACCCAGGTGGACGTCTCCTCGCTCGAGCCCGGCAGCTATGTCTTCGTGGCGATGACCGACGACCTGTCCGGCGGGGAGGGCAAGCCCGCGGAGCAGGTGGGTGCGGCGATCGTCGTCGAGTAGAGGTCCCGACGCGTCGCACCGGTGTCGGCGATCGCCCGTAGCCTCCGACCATGCGGCTGACCCCGAGACGACTCAACCGGACCCTGCTGCTGCGCCAGCACCTGCTCGAGCGCGCGAGCCAGCCACCGGAGGCGATGGTGCGCCACCTGGTCGGCCTCCAGGCGCAGGAGAACCTGCCGCCGTACCTCTCGCTCGCGGCCCGGCTGCGCGACCTCGACCCGCACGACGTCAGCCGGGCGCTCGACGAGGGCAGGTTGGTGCGGCTGCTGACGATGCGCGGCACCGTGCATCTGCTGACCGCCGACGACGCCCTGATGCTGCGGGCCTGGACCGCTCCGGTCCACGAGCGCGAGATCACGGTGAGCCAGTCGATCGGCGCGGCCCGGGAGGTCGACCGAGCGGCGTTCACCGCGGCGCTCGCGGAGCTCCTGGCGGACGGTCCGCAGCCCCAGAAGGAGCTCGGCCTCGCACTCGCCGCGCGGTTCCCCGCGCACCGGCCGACCCAGCTCGGCCAGCTCGCCCGGTCGGCAGCGCCGCTCGCCCAGCTCCCGCCGCGCGGCACCTGGCGTGGGTCCGGCGGCGTGGTCTACCAGTACGTCGACCGCTGGCTCGGCCGCACGCCGACCGAGCCGGACCCCGAGGAGATCGTCCGGCGCTACCTGCGGGCCTACGGTCCGGCCACGGCCGCCGACGTCACCGCCTGGTCCGGCGTGACCCGGTTGGGCCCCGTGGTGAAGGCGATGGCCGACCTGGTGCAGCACGAGGACGCGTCCGGCAGGACCCTCTACGACGTCGCCGACGCCCGGATCGCCGAGGAGGACGTGCCCGCGCCGGTGCGGCTGCTCGGCACCTACGACAACCTGTGGCTCTCCCACGCCGCGCGCGACCGGGTCACCGACGACGCCGGCCGGAAGGCATGGATGGGCGTCAACGGCGCGAAGGCGGGCACGATCTTCGTCGACGGCTGGCTCACCGGCCTGTGGCGCGTTGTCGACGAGCGGGTCGACGGCATCGAGCTGCTGCGCGACCTGACCCGGGCGGAGCAGATCGAGCTCGACGAGGAGGTCGCGCGGGTCGAGACGCTGCTCGCCCGCTGAGGGACGCGCTGCGTCACTGCCAGCGAGCGGTGCGGGAGAGCACGGCAGCGAGCGCCGCGACACCGGCCGTGGAGGTGCGCAGCACCTCGGCCCCGAGCCGCACCGGGACGGCACCGGCGCCGCGGAGCAAGGCGACCTCCTCGTCGGTGACGCCGCCCTCGGGGCCGACCACGACGGCGATCTCGCCGAGCTCGGGGACCGCCAGGTCCGCCAGCGGCTCGGCGGCCCCCTCGTGCAGCACCACGGCGAGGTCGGCTGCGGCGAGCAGCGCGGCCACAGCGGTGGTGGTCGCCAGCGGCTCGATCTCCGGGAACCAGGCGCGACGCGCCTGCTTGGCGGCCTCGCGGGCGCTCGACTGCCACTTGCGGTGGGACTTCTCGGCCCGTTCACCCTTCCAGACCGCGACGCTGCGGGAGGCTGCCCACGGCACAATCCGCCCGACGCCGACCTCGGTCAGCACCTCCACGGCGAGCTCGCCGCGATCCCCCTTGGGCAGCGCCTGCACCACGGTCAGCCGAGGCTGCGGCTCGGCCACCTCGGTCACCGTCGTCACACCGACCGAGAAGGTCCGCTTGCCGGTCTCGCTCACCTCGCCCGTGACGACCACGCCGCGGCCGTCGGTGAGGCGCACCTGCTCGCCCGTCCTGAGCCGTCGTACGGCGACCGCGTGGTGCGCCTCGTCGCCCTCGACGGTGACCGTGCCACCCACGGCGACGCCGTCGAGTGTGGGCACCAGATGCTGCGGCAGCGTCACGGGTGCGGGCCGGTCAGTGGCTGAACGCGTCGCGCAGCCGGCCGAACATACCCTTCGGCGCCGCCGTGACGTTGCCGGTGGGGGCCTGCTCGTCGCGGAGCTCGGCGAGCTCGCGCAGCAGCTCGGTCTGGCGCGCGTCGAGCTTGGTCGGGGTCTCCACGTCGACGCTCACCACCAGGTGGCCGCGACCGCCGCGCAGGCCCGGCACGCCGAAGCCGCGCAGCACCCACTCCTTGCCCGCCTGGGTGCCGGCCGGCAGCTCGACGTCGATGCTGGTCTGCACGTCGGAGGAGTCCGAGGGGTCCAGGTCGGCCTCGAGCGTCGGGATCTGCAGCGTCGTGCCGAGCGCGGCCGCGGTCATCGGCACCGTCACCCGGCAGTGCAGGTCGTTGCCCTGCCGGACGAACACCGGGTGCTCGGCCACCTTGATCTCGACATAGAGGTCGCCCGCCGGGCCCCCGCCCGGGCCGACCTCACCCTGCTCGGAGAGCTGCACCCTCGTGCCGGTGTCGACACCGGCGGGGATCTTCACCGTCAGCGTCCGGCGCGACCGCACCCGGCCGTCGCCGGCGCACTCGCGGCACGGGTCGGGGATCGTCGTACCGAAGCCACTGCACGCGGGGCAGGGCCGCAGCGTCCGGATCTCGCCGAGGAACGACCGCTGCACCTGGGCCACCTCGCCCTGGCCGTGGCAGGTCTCGCACGGCACCGGCTGCGAGCCGGGTGCAGCGCCGGCGCCACCACAGGTGCCGCAGTGGACGGCCGTGTCGACCTTGATCTCGCGGGACACGCCGAAGGCGGCCTCGGCGAGCTCGACCTCGAGCCGGATCAGGGCGTCCTGCCCGCGGCGCACCCGCGAGCGCGGGCCGCGGCCCTGGCCGCCCATGCCGCCACCGCCGCCACCGAAGAACGCGTCCATGATGTCGGTGAAGGAGAAGCCGGCCCCCTGGCCGAAGGCAGCGCCGCCGAACGGGTCGCCGCCGCGGTCGTACGCCGCCCGCTTCTCGGGGTCGGAGAGCACTTCGTACGCCGTCGACACCTGCTTGAACTGCTCCTGCGCGTCCGCGTCCGGGTTGACGTCCGGGTGGAGCTTGCGGGCAAGGCGCCGGTAGGCCTTCTTGATGGTGTCGGTGTCCGCGTCGCGGTCGACACCGAGCAGCTCGTAGAGGTCCTGGCTCACGTGGTTCCTTCGTCGTGTCGTTCGTCGGTGGCAGGTCGGGGAAGGCCGGTCAGCCCTCGTCGAGGATGCGGGAGACGTAGCGCGCGACCGCACGGACCGCCGCCATCGTGCTCGGATAGTCCATCCGGGTCGGGCCCACGATGCCGAGCGCCCCGAGCGCGTCCTCGGTCGGCCCGTAGCCGCTCGCGACGACGCTGGTCGACGCGAGCTGCTCATAGGGCCCCTCCGCGCCGATCCGCACGGTCACGGCTCCGCCGGTGGTGGCCTCGCCGAGCAGCTTCAGCAGCACCACGTGCTCCTCGAGGGCCTCGAGCAGCGGCAGCACGGCGGAGTCGAAGTGCTCACCGAAGCGGGCGAGGTTGGCGGTGCCGCCGACCGCCACGCGCTCGTCGGAGCGGTGGTCGCTCATCGCCTCGACGATCACCTCGACCACTCCCGCGGTCGCCGGCGGTGCCGGCTGCTCACCGGTCGCCAGGCTGTCGAGGGCCGCGGCGGCATCGGAGATCTGCTCGCCGGCGGCCGCGAGGTTGAGCCGGGACCGCAACGCGGCGAGGTCGTCCTCGCCGAGCTCGTCGTCGAGGTCCACCAGCCGCTGCTCGACCCGGCCGTTGCTCAGGATGAGCACGACCAGCAGCCGCATCGGGGTCAGCGCGACCACCTCGATGTGGCGCACGGTGGACCGCGAGAGCGTGGGGTACTGCACCACGGCGACCTGCCGGGTCAGCTGCGCGAGCACCCGCACCGAGCGGTTGACGACGTCGTCGAGGTCGACCGCGCCGTCGAGGAACTGCGCGATCGCGCGCCGCTCGGCCGGGCTCATCGGCTTGACGGTGCTCAGTCGATCGACGAAGAGCCGGTATCCCTTGTCGGTCGGGATCCGGCCCGCGCTGGTGTGCGGTTGGGCGAGGTAGCCCTCGTCCTCCAGCGCCGCCATGTCGTTGCGGATGGTGGCCGGAGAGACGTTGAGGTGGTGACGGTCGACCAGGGCCTTGGAGCCGACCGGCTCCTCGGTGGCGACGTAGTCCTCGACGATGGCGCGCAGCACCGCGAGCCTGCGATCGTCCTGCATCGCACCTCCTCCGACGGTCCTGGCACTCCACTCCGGTGAGTGCCAAGCCTACCGCCGGGTCCGGCATCCGCCGAAGCGAGACACCCTGCCCCCTCCCGCGATCACCTCATATAGGTTAGGCTCACCTAAACTCATGCGAGAGAAGGTGAACCGGTGAGCATCGAGCAGCACGCGATCCCGACGATCGACCCCGCGCGTCTGGCGGCAGCCGCACGGAGCATCCTGTCCTGCCCCGACGACGTCCAGATCGTGGTCGACGGCGTCGACGACATCAGCGTCGGCCTCGACGCCGTCGAGCCGGGCGGCGAGCCGGCCCTGGCGATGCAGGACATCGACGGCTCACCGGTCTTCTCCTGCCCTCCCGACGCCGCGCTCGCCCGGGCGGCCGAGGAGGAGCGCAAGGCGCTGCTGACCCTCACCAGCGGCCTCGGCGCACCGGGGTCGCCCGAGCGCGAGGCGACGCTCTCGCTCGCCGGGCGCCTCCGGACCTCGGGGGTCGAGGACTGCCCGTGCTGCACCCGGCAGCGGGTGGTGCTCTCCATCGAGGTGGACTTCGTGGTGCTCACCCGCACCGGCCACGGGACCCGGGTCCGGGTGCCGCTGGGCGCGTTCACCGCGCCGGAGCACCACCTCAACCGCGGCTTCCTCCAGCGGTCGGTCGAGCACGCCAACCTGTGCCACCAGGAGGAGCTCCGGCGCGCGGTCTCGACCACGACCGGCACCCGGTTGCGCGACATCGGTGGCGTCGGCCTGAGCGACCTGCGCCCGGACCGGGTCGAGGTGCGATGGGTGACCGCCGAGGGCGCTCACAGTGCCGTGCTGCGCTTCCGCCGGCCCGCCACGACGACCACCGAGCTCGGGGAGCTGCTGCGGCAGGAGCTGCACGCCGGCCTCTGCTGAGCCATCGCCGCTCGGCTCGTCGGGCACACTGGGCACCCCGCCCCACAGTCGCCACTGACGATGGGAGAGTGACCACGTGCCGTTCACCGAGATAGCCGACCGGGTCTGGATCGCCCACCAGGAGTGGTTCGCGCTCAACATCGGCCTCATCGGAGGCGAGCGCGGCCTCGTCGTGGTCGACACCCACGCGTCGGACCGCGCGGCGCGGGCCGTGATCGACGACGTCCGGGCGCTCGGGGCGGGCGAGGTGACCGCAGTGGTCAACACCCACGAGCACTTCGACCACACCTTCGGCAACGCGACGTTCCGTGAGCAGTACGACGCATCGCTGCCGATCCACGCGACCGAGGAGGCCGCCGAGCGGACCGAGGCGTCGGGACGGCGGTTCAAGGCGCTCTACGACACCCACCCCGACGAGCCGTACCGCGACGACGTGCTGGCGACCGACGTCGTCCCGGCCGACCACACGTTCTCCAGCGCGGTCGCCCTCGACCTCGGCGACCGGGCCGTCGAGCTGGTCCATCCCGGACGCGGACACACCGGCGGCGACCTCGTCGTCCGCGTGCCGGACGCCGACGTCGTGCTCACCGGCGACCTCGTCGAGGAGGCCGGCCCGCCGGCGTACGGCGAGGACAGCTATCCGCTGGAGTGGCCGGGCACGGTCGACCTGCTGCTCGGCCTGATCACCCCCACCACCGTGGTCGTCCCCGGGCACGGTCAGCCGGTCGACCAGGGCTTCGTCGGACGGCAGCAGGCCGAGATCGGAGCCGTCGCGCAGACCATCCACGACCTCGCGGGCCGCGGCGTCCCCGCCGAGCGCGCCCTGGAGGAGGGCGACTGGCCGTTCCCGACCGAGCACCTGGCCGACGCCGTACGACGCGGCTATGCGCAGCTGCGGCGCGACCAGAAGCGGCTCCCGCTCGTCTGACGGCGCGGGCGGCACGTGTAACTCAGTGTTGTGGTGTCCACCCGGGTGGTCGACGGCCCGGGTGGACGCCACAACACTGAGTTACACGTCCCACCGAGCTCGACTCCCCACCACCGCGGTGCCCCACGACACCAGAGAAATCGGCGCACCACCGCGCGTGATGCGACGAAACCGCCGGTGACGGTGAGAGATTCGGCGGTCGTGAAGGATCGCTACGGTTCCGATGTCCTGGCCTCCGACTGGCGCGCCCCCAAGCGCGGCCGCGCCGTCGAGGCGCCCGCCGAGCTCGGCGAGGTGGTGGAGGAGGTCACCACCGACTGGTGCGGCGAGATCGTCGCCGTCGACCGCGACCTCTACACACTGACCCTGGAGGACCGGCGCGGGAAGCGGCGCACGTTCCCGCTCGGGCCCGGCTTCCTGCTCGACGGCAAGCCGGTCATCCTCACGCCTCCCCTGCGCACGAAGGCCCCCGCGGCGCCGACCCGCACGGCGAGCGGCTCGATCGCGGTGCCGGACGCGCCGGCGCGGGTGGCCCGGGCGAGCCGGATCTTCGTCGAGGGTCGGCACGACGCCGAGCTGGTGGAGAAGGTCTGGGGCGACGACCTGCGCATCGAGGGTGTCGTCGTGGAGTACCTCGGCGGCGTCGACGACCTCGCCGACCACCTGGTCGACTTCGAGCCCGGGCCCCAGCGCAAGGTCGGCGTGCTGGTGGACCATCTGGTGCGCGGCTCCAAGGAGTCCCGGATCGCCGACTCGATCACCCGCTCGGACATCGGCGGGCACGTGAAGATCCTCGGCCACCCCTATGTCGACATCTGGCAGGCCGTCAAGCCGGACCGCCTCGGGCTGCGGGAGTGGCCGACGATCCCGCGCTCGATCGAGTGGAAGCACGGCGTGTGCCAGCACCTCGGCTGGCCACACCGCAACCAGGCCGACATCGCCCGTGCGTGGCAGCACATCCTCGGCCGGGTGCAGAGCTTCGACGACCTCGAGCCGGCGCTGTTGGGCCGGGTCGAGGAGCTCATCGACTTCGTCACCACGTGAGGAGCTCGCCGGAGTGGCGCCGAGGAACGAGGTGCCGCGGAGGCAAGCACCGCAGCGTGGTGACGGATCCGGCCTCGTCACGGTGGACTGAACGCGCGACGCTGCCCTGAGCGGTGGCTGGTCAGCGCAGCACGCGCCCCTGGCCGTCACGGGTGTCGGAGGAGACCAGGATGACGATGCCGTCGATCACCGTCCACAGCCAGAACACCGGATAGGCGAACATCCCGACGACGGCACAGATGAGGACCGCGCTCAGCAGACTGCCCAGCAGCTGGGTCAGTCCGACCCCCAGGTTGCCGGCGTAGAGCCGCCCGACGCCGCAGATCCCGACCAGGGGCAGCAGCAGCTGGAGCAACCCCGCCGTCACCTTGGTCTTCTCGGAGTACGGGGACCCGGTGAGCGGGTCGATGCCGTACGGCGCCATCGGGTAGCCCGCCATCCCGTAGGGCTGGCCGTAGGGCAGGTAGGGCTGCTCGCCGTAGGGCTGGTGCTCGCCGGGTTCGCGCGGCTGGGGTTCGGTCACGGCGGCCGATCCTAGAGCGGTTCTGAGCTACTCGAGCAGCTGACGCACCGCGAGGTCGGCCAGCAATCTGCCCGATCTGGTGAGGACCAGCCGATCGTCCCTGCGCCACGTCTCCGCGTCGACCAGGCCGTCCGCGACCAGCTCCGCAACAGCGCCGCGTCCGGCGCGGTCGAGCACCTCGCCCGGCAGGCCCTCACGGAGCCGGAGCTCGAGCAGCACCCGCTCCATCCGCCGGGTCTCGGCATCGAGCAGCTCGCGGCCGTGCGCGGGGCTGACGCCGCGGGCGAGCCGCTCGGCATAGGCCGCGGGGTGCTTGACGTTCCACCACCGCACCCCACCGACGTGGGAGTGCGCGCCGGGTCCCACACCCCACCAGTGGTTACCCCGCCAGTAGCCGAGGTTGTGACGGCACCGGGAGTCGCGTCGTACCTGACGTTCTCGTTGCGATTCCGGGCCCGAGGCAACGAGATCGTCAGGTACGACGTCGGCACCGGCACCACGCGCCCAGTTGGAGACCTCGTACCACGTCAGCCCGGCGGTCGTGAGGGCCTCGTCGGCGACGACGTACTTGTCGGCGAGGTCGTCCTCGTCGGGCATCGGCAGCTCGCCGCGCTTCACGCGGCGGGCGAGCGCCGTGCCCTCCTCCACGATCAAGGAGTACGCCGACACGTGGTCGGGCGCGCAGGCCAGCGCGGCGTCGAGGGTGCGGCGCCAGTCGGCGACGCTCTCCCCCGGCGTGCCGTAGATCAGGTCCAGGCTCAGCTCGTCGAACCCCGCGCCCCGGGCGGCCGCCACCACGTCGGGCACCCGCTCCGGGTCGTGGGTGCGGTCCAGTGTCGCGAGCACGTGCGGCACCGCGGACTGCATGCCGAAGGAGATGCGGGTGAAGCCGGCCTCACGCAGCCGGGCCAGGCTCGCGGCGTCCACCGAGTCCGGGTTGGCCTCAGTGGTCACCTCGGCGCCCGGCGCGAGCCCGAACTCGGCGTCGACCGCCGCGAGCACCGCGCCGAGGTCGTCCGGGGCCAGCAGCGTCGGGGTCCCGCCGCCGACGAAGACCGTCTCGACCGGTAGCGGGACCTCCCCCAGCACCGCTCGAGCGCGTCGCACCTCGGCGATCGCACTGTCGGCGTACGTCGCCCGTGAGACCCCGGCGCCCAGCTCCTCGGCGGTGTAGGTGTTGAAGTCGCAGTAGCCGCACCGCACCGTGCAGAACGGCACGTGGAGATAGATCCCGAACGGTCGGCTGCCGAGCTCGGCCAGTGCCGTCTCCGGCAGTGAGCCGTCCGGTGGGGCGGGCTCTCCTTCAGGCAGCGCGGACGGCACTCGACCAGTCTCCCACCAGCCAGGTGAGCGCTCAGACCGGCACGTTCAAGGACACGGTGTAGCCTTCGTCGACCGACCCGGTCACCTCGGCGAGCTGCAGCTTGTAGCCGTCGGAGAACACGTTGTCGGTGTCGAGCGTGAGTGCGGCGAGGTTGGCGACGCTCTCCTCGTACCCTTCGGTGTCGTAGACGTCGTGGCACACGTCCTCCGGGAGCGCCAGCTGAGAGGTACGCAGCTTGTTGTCAGCGACGGTCGCAGCGTCGAGGCTCTCGTAGACCTCGAAGTGCATGTGCGGCCATCGGCCGGCGTAGCAGGCGGGGAAGATCGTGGTGAACTCGAGCCGGCCCTCGTCGTCGGTGGGCTGCACTCCACGCAGATAGTTCTCCCCGGTGACGCCCTCGGAGTAGAGCGAGTACCGGCCATCGCGATCGCAGTGCCAGAGGTAGATCGCAGCACCCGCGAGCGGAGTGACGGCCTCGCCGTCGAGGTCGTAGACCCGCAGCCTCACCGTCGTGGGGATGCCCGCGGCGACAGCGGAGGCCGATCCGAAGCTGCTGGTGATGTCGGACCGCACGATGCCCGACTCGGTGAGGACGTTGGGCCCGTTGCTGCCGTCCCCTGGGTAGGGACCCGCGGTCTCCTCCGGAATCTCCCCCTCGGCCACGGTGACATCGGATTCCCCGCCCGGAGCCCCCTCGCCGGGCGGCGGGCCACCCGGAGGTCCGTCCCCGGCGGACGACGCCCCCGAGGACGCATCGGAGTCGGCCCCGCAGCCCGCGACGGCGGCGGCCCCCAACCCGCCCATCAGACCCAGGACGCCACGGCGACCCCAGATGCCGGCCCGCTCGTGGCGGGCGACGATCTGCGGCAGGTCGTGGTCGAGACCGCGGTCGTGATCGTCGATCTCGTGTCCCTCGTGCGGGGCACCGGGTGGCTGAACGTGGTGAGTAGCTGTCATGGCGCCAGTCCACCCGGGCCCGCTGTGCCCTCGCTGTGCGTCGGCTGGGAACCGGACGTGACCTCCGGCGAGCGCGCCCTATCCCTGATAGAAGGAGTCGATCAGGTCGGCGTTGTTCTCCTCGACGACCGCACGCTTCACCTTCAGCGACGGGGTCAGCTCACCGGTCTCGACGGCCAGGTCGTGGTCGAGGATCTCCCACTTCTTGATCGTCTCCCAGCGGTTCAGCCGGCCGTTGAGCTCGTCGACGTACTCGCCGATCATCGAGCGCACCTTCTCCGAGCGGACGATCTCGGTGTAGTCCGCGCCGGACATGCCGTTCTCAGCCGCCCAGGCCGCCATCGCGTCGGGATCGAGGGTGATGAGCGCGACCACGAAGTTGCGGTCGTTGCCGAAGACCATGAACTGGCTGACGTACGGGCAGAGCGCCTTGAACTTCGCCTCGATCGCCGGCGGCGCGATGTACTTGCCGCCGGAGGTCTTGAACAGCTCCTTGATGCGGCCGGTGATCGTGAGGAACCCGTCCTCGTCGAGACTGCCCTTGTCACCGGTGCGCAGGAACCCGTCCTCGGTGAACACCTCGGCCGTCTTGTCCGGGAGGTTGTGGTAGCCGGCCATGATGTGCGGCCCCTTGAGCTGGACCTCGTCGCCTTCGCCGATGCGGATCTCGGTGCCGGGGAAAGCGGTCCCCACCGTGCCGAACTTGTTCTCCTCGGGGTGGTTGACGGTCGCGCCCGCGGCGTTCTCGGTCATGCCGTAGCCCTCGAGGATCAGGATGCCTGCGGCATTGAACCACTCGGCGATGTCGGAGTTGAGCGCCGCCGACCCGGAGATGAAGAACCGCACCCGGCCGCCGAAGCGCTCGCGCACCTTGCTGAAGACGAGCTTGTCGAAGAGCCGGTGCTGCAGGCCGAGGAGGACCGGCACCGGCTTGCCGTCCCGCTTGCGACGCTCGACCTCGGTGCCGACCTCGAAGGCCTTGTTGAAGATCTTCTCCTTGGCCCCGCCCTCAGCCTGCTGCATGGTGACGATCCGGGCGTGCGCCTTCTCGAAGATACGCGGCGCCGCACCCATGAACGTCGGCTTCACCACTCCCAGGTTGTCCACGATCTTGTCGATGCGGCCGTCGATCGCCGTCGGGAACCCGCACGCCATCTGCGTGGAGAGCAGCACCTTGCCGAACGAGTGCGCCATCGGCAACCAGAGGAACTGCAGGTCGTTCTCGTCCAGCGTGCCCTGGGCCTTGATCGCCTCCCCCTCGAAGACCCAGGCCCGGTGCAGCGTCCGCACGCCCTTGGGGCGCCCGGTGGTGCCCGAGGTGTAGATCAGGGTGGCGAGGTGGTCGGGCTCGATCGACTCGGCCACCTGCTCGATGGCGCTCGGGTGCTCGGCGAGGTACTTCTCACCCAGGTCGGCGAGCTCCTCGAGGGAGACCACCCAGTCGCCGTCCGCGAGGGACGGGTCGAAGGTGACGACCTTCCCGAGCTGGGGCAGCTCGTCCCGGTGGTCCCGGAGCTTCGCGAGCTGGGTGGCGTCCTCGGCGAACACCACCCGGCACTCGGAGTCGCCGAGGATGTAGGCGGTGTCCTCACCACCCGTGGTGGGGTAGACCGTCGTCGTGGCGCCGCCGGCGCACATCACGGCGAGGTCGGCCAGGATCCACTCGTAGCGCGTGGTGGAGGCGATGCCGACGCGCTGCTCCTGCTCGAGACCGAGCGAGAGCAGACCGGCCGCGAGGCGACGTACGCGCGCGCCGACCTGGTCCCAGGTGACCGACTCCCATGCCTCCCCTGCCGGGAAGCGGTAGGCCTCCCTGGAGCCGAAGGCGGCGACCCGGTCGAGGAACTGCACCGCGACGTTGGGCGGCATGTGATCCAGGAAGCTGGTGTCGTGGTTGATGGGCATGAGGCTCCTCAGTAGCGGCCCGTACGGAAAGGTGATGCCCGTAACTTAGAACACTCAGCCTACGCGCGGGTAGGGACTGGTTGACTTGCCTCTCGTTCGTGAGACGACCACCCGGAGGTCCCGTGTTTCTCAGCAACACCGAATCTGTTCCCGGCGCACGAGTCACCCGCACGCTCGGCCTCGTGCAAGGCAACACCGTGCGCGCGAAGAACGTCGGCAAGGACATCCTCGCCGGGTTCAAGAACCTCGCCGGCGGCGAGCTGCGCGCCTACACCGAGCTGCTCACCGAGAGCCGCAACGAGGCGATCGGCCGGATGGTCGCGCAGGCCCAGCAGCTCGGGGCGAACGGCGTGGTCAACGTGCGCTTCACGACGTCCTCGGTGGCTGCCGGCGCCGCCGAGCTCTACGCCTACGGCACCGCCGTGGTGCTGGAGCAGGCCTGATGGACGCCGACGCGGTCGGTGGCCTGGTCTTCGGGCTGCTGTGCATCGGCATGGTGCTGCTGCTGGCGCTCGGGCTGCCGCTCTACACCGTCCTGGTGGGGTTCCACCGTCGCCAGCAGCTCCAACAGGAGCTGGGCGCCGCCGAGCCCCGACTGCAGCAGCTGGTCCGCACGAACACCGAGGCCGCCGAGCACGACGCCGGCACCACCCTGGTGCTCGGCACCGTCGCCTACGCCGCCGACGGGCCCTCCCGCTGGGCGACGCAGTGGCGCAACTTCTTCGGGGGAGGCGCCGTGAGCCTCACCGAGCAGGCCGACCTGGCGCGGCGGCTGGCCGTGGTCCGCATGCTCACCCACGCGCAGGCGATGGGCGCTCATGGCGTCGCGAACGTCCGCGTCGAGACGAGCGAGATCTTCTCGGGCAGCAGCCAGCGCAGCACGATGATCATCGAGCTCCTGGCCTACGGCACCGCACTGCTGCCGGCTCAGCCGGCCACCCAGGCTCCGTCGACCTGGGGCACGTCCTAGGGTGCCGCCCGCGGACCGGAACCCGCTCGGTAGCGTGCGCGTCATGGAACATGTCCTGGTGACCGGTGCGTTCGGGCTCGTCGGCACTCAGACCGTCCGCGAGCTCCTCGCACAGGGCGCGCGGGTGACGGCGACCGACCTCGACACCCCGGCCAACCGCAAGACCTCCGAGCAGTTCCGCGACGACACCCATCTCGCTGTGGACTGGGGCGATCTCACCGACCCCGCAGCGACGGCGGCGATGGTCGCCGAGGTGGCCCCGGACGTGGTCATCCACCTCGCGGCGGTGATCCCACCGGCGTGCTACGCCGCGCCACGGGTCGCGCGTGCGGTCAACGTCGACGGCACCGGCAACCTGGTGAACGCCTGCGAGCGGATCTCCACGCCGCCGCGCCTGGTGCTCGCCTCGAGCATGGCGGTGTACGGGTCACGCAATCCCCACGCCGACCTCGGACTGCTCACGCCCGACACCCCGGTCGCTCCGTCCGACCTCTACGGGAAGCACAAGGTCGAGGCCGAGCAGATCGCACGCGAGTCGTCGCTCGACGTGGTCGTGCTGCGGCTCGGCGGCGTCCTCGGCGCGGAGATGACGACCTCGGGCCAGCAGCACTCGCTCTACTTCAGCGCGCTGATCCCCGCCGACGGCCACCTGCACACGGTCGACGTGCGCGACGTGGCCCGCGCGTTCGCCGCCGCGGCCCAGCGACCGGTCGTCGGGCAGACCTTCCTCATCGGGGGTGACGACACCCACCGGAGGCTGCAGCGTGACGTCGACGAGCTGACGGCGGCGATGGGTCTGGAGGACGCGTTCCCGCCCGGCCGTCCGGGCGACCCGGACGACGACGCCGCGTGGTTCGCCACCGACTGGATGGACACCACCGGATCGCAGGAGGCGCTCGACTTCCAGCGGATCCCGTGGCCCCGGATGATCGAGGAGGCACGCGTGAACGCCGGCCGCAAGCGCTACCTGCTCCGGCTGGTCGCACCGGTCATGCGCGCCGTGCTGGAGCGCCGGTCGCCGTACCGTGACGCGCCAGGACCTTACGCCGACGTCTGGGGAGGCGTCCGCGCGAAGTGGGGCGACGAGGCGCTCGGCTGACCGGCGCTCACCCCAGCACCGAGAACCCCTCGGGCAGCGGCCCGCGTCCGGTGAGCGCCAGGAGCAGGCCACCGGCCGTGGACGAGTCCACGAGCGTGCCGACCAGCCTGATGCCCGACATGGCCGCCGAACGGGGCACGGACAACGGCAGCTCCAGGGCGACGGCGAGGTCGCAGCCGTGGACGACGAGCTCGAAGGTTCGCGTGGGGAGGTACTCGGCGAGCGCCATCACGCCGAGCCGGGTGGTCACCAGGCTGTCGTCGGAGGCGGCCGCGAGCACCTCGGTGGTGCGTGCCGCCAGCTCCGCGACCTCCTTGCCGGGGTTGGCACCGAGACGCGAGCCGGCGAGCCGGCCGCGCTCGGCCACCGCACGCTGGTCGATCTCGACGATCGCCCGGAGATAGTCCGCCGCGCTCGCACGCTCGATCGGACCGCTGCCACCGAGGTGGTCGGACACGGTGGTCAGTGCGCGACTGGTGTGACCGATGAGCTCGCGCACCGACCACTCGCCCAGCCCCGGCTCGTCCAACGACGACTCCGCCAGCGCCGCCAGCTCGACGTACCACGACTTGGCGTCGGCGTAGCAGCCGCGCCAGACCGCGCTCGACTCACCCAACGAGTTCAGCATCTGCTCCACCGGTCCCCTCGCGCCTGCGGTCGGGCTACTTCTTGCCCTTCTCCTCACCGGGGCCGGACGTGGAGAGGGCGGCGACGAAGGCCTCCTGCGGGATCTCCACCCGGCCGACGGTCTTCATCCGCTTCTTGCCTTCCTTCTGCTTCTCCAGCAGCTTGCGCTTGCGGCTGATGTCGCCGCCGTAGCACTTGGCGAGCACATCCTTGCGCAGCGCGCGCACGTTCTCGCGGGCGATGACCCGCGACCCGATCGCCGCCTGGATCGGCACCTCGAACTGCTGCCGCGGGATCAGCTCCTTGAGCTTGCCCGCGAGCGCGACGCCGTAGGTGTAGGCCTTCTCCTTGTGCACGATCGCGCTGAACGCGTCGACGGTCTCGCCCTGCAGCAGGATGTCCACCTTGACCAGGTCCGCCGTCTGCACGCCGATCGGCTCGTAGTCGAGCGAGGCGTACCCCTTCGTGCGGGACTTCAGCTGGTCGAAGAAGTCGAAGACGATCTCCGCCATCGGCAGCGTGTAGCGCATCTCGACCCGGTCGGGCGAGAGGTAGTCCATCCCCTCGAGCTGACCGCGCTTGTCCTGGCAGAGCTCCATGATGGTGCCGATGTAGTCGGCGGGGCTGAGGACCGTGGCCCGGACGACCGGCTCGCGCACCTCGGCGATCTTGCCCTCGGGGAACTCGCTCGGGTTGGTCACCTCGTGCTCCGAGCCGTCCTCCAGCTGCACGTCGTAGACCACGTTGGGCGCGGTCGAGATCAGGTCGAGGTTGAACTCCCGCTCGAGGCGGTCGCGGGTGATCTCCATGTGCAGCAGCCCGAGGAAGCCGCAGCGGAACCCGAAGCCCAGGGCCCCGGACGTCTCGGGCTCGAAGGTGAGCGCGGCGTCGTTGAGCTGAAGCTTCTCGAACGCCTCACGCAACACCGGGTACTGGTCGCCGTCGATCGGGTAGATGCCGGCGTAGACCATCGGCGTCGGGTCCTGGTAGCCGCCGAGCGGCTTCTCCGCCGGTCGGTTGAGCGTCGTCACCGTGTCACCCACGCGCGACTGCCGGACGTCCTTCACGCCGGTGATGAGGTAGCCGGTCTCCCCCACGCCGATCGTCTTCGCCTTGGTGGGCTCGGGGCTGATGACGCCGACCTCGAGCATCTCGTGGGAGGCGCCGGTCGACATCATCTTGATCCGGTCGCGGTGACGCAGCTCCCCGTCGAAGACCCGGACGTAGGTGACCACGCCGCGGTAGGTGTCGTAGACGGAGTCGAAGATCAGCGCTCGGGCCGGCGCGTCGGCGTCACCCACCGGCGGCGGCGTCTGCGCCACGATCTCGTTGAGGACGTCCTCGACGCCCTCGCCGGTCTTCGCGCTGACCCGCAGGACCTCGGTGGGCTCGCAGCCGATGAGCCCGGCCAGCTCCTCGGCGTATTTGTCGGGCTCGGCGCTGGGCAGGTCGATCT
>CAZJDU010000052.1:5158-24662 GCA_964544855.1 uncultured Nocardioides sp. | reverse complement strand
GCCGCGTTGGAGGTGACCGACCGGATCGTCGCGGGCGTCGAGGAGATCCCCGCCCTGTCGCTGGCTGCGCGGCCGGAGTCGACGCTGGTCGCCTTCCGGACCGACGGCAGCTGCGACCCGTTCACCGTCTGCGACGAGATGGCGGCGCGGGGGTGGTACGTCCAGCCACAGCTCAGCTACGGCACGCAACCGCCGTCGATCCACCTCTCGGTCAGCGCGGCCACGCCGCCCGAGGAGTTCCTGGCGGCCCTCTCCGAGGCGGTGGCGGCCGCGACGGCGACCGGCCCGGTCGAGGTCGTCGCCGAGGTCGCCGCACTGATCCGCGAGCTCGACCCGGACCGGCTCGGGGACGAGGAGTTCGACGGGCTGCTGGCGGCCGCCGGTCTCGCCGGCGACGGCGGCGCCCCGGCGCTCCCGGAACGGATGGCTCCGGTCAACGCGCTGCTGGACATCGCCGCTCCCGCGTTGCGCGAGGCGGTGCTCATCGCCTTCCTCGACCGCCTGGCGCGGCCGGTCCGGTCGGGTGACGCACCGAGCTAGTCACAACGGGCTACTGATCGTCAGCCGAGCGTCGGATGGCGCAGCCGCGGGGTGGCCGTACCTTCACTGGCGCATGGCGCGGTTGCGGACGGCGCCCCTGGGAGGGAGAGGGGCGCCGTCAGCGCTGGTGCTGGACGCCGGGTCCTCGCTCGCCGTCAGGCCAACAGGTCCTCGTAGTCCGGATGCTTCTCGATCCAGCCCTTGATGAACGGGCAGGTCGCGACCACCTTCAGCCCCTCCGCACGGGTCTGGTCCAGCGCCTCGCGCGCGAGCTTGCCGCCGACGCCCTGCCCCTCGAACTCGTCCTTCACGACCGTGTGGACGAAGTCGCGGACCCCGTCACCGGCGCGGTACTCCGCGAAGCCGGCCAGTCGGCCGTCGGCGGTGTGGACCTCGAACCTGCTGCGATCCTCGTTGCGGGTCACGGACGTCTCGTCGCTCATGGTGGCGAGGCTAGGGCATGTCTCCCACGTCAGCGCAGTAGCGAGCGGCGATTTCCGGCCGATCGGGCAAGGCGGGGGAGCGCCGGCATGCCGATCGCACGTCGAGCGAGGCCAACGCAGCCAGATCGCGTCGGAGTCGTCGCGTAGCAGGCGGGGACTCGGGCGACATGCCCTCGAGCGGGAGGACGGATGGGTCGCCGTCCAGCACGCCGGCCTCAGCTGTCGAACCCGTGCTCGGCCAGCCACCGTGCACGAGCGCGCTTGCCGGCCCGGGCCAGCCACGCGTCGTACACCACCTCGGCGAGCTCGTCGCGGTCGAGCTCACCGATCCGGGAGCCGCGGAGCAGCACCGAGGCGTGCCCGTCGAAGTGCGGCGTGGTGAAGAACGGCGTCGCCGGGTCGTCGACCAGCACCCGTTTGTCCTCCTCCGAGGCGACCCAGAAGACGATGACGTCGTCGTAGCGCTCCCCCGTCTCGGGGTCGACCGCGTCCGGGCGGGGGGTGCGGAAGAACACGAAGCTGCGACGGCTCACCTGGTAGATCGCGTTCGGCGTGTCGGGCCACCGGGTCGCGCCGGGCATGCCGGCCGCGATCTCGTGGACGTCGTCGATGGTCGCCCGGCGGGCCATCTCCCCACCGTAGGCCGGAACGGGCAGAATCGGGCGCCGTGAGCGCGCTCGAGGGACTCGTGGACAAGGGCCTGATGGCCGCGGACTGGGCCGAGGCGATGGCCCCGGTGGAGGAGCAGATCGCCGCGATGGGGCGGTTCCTGCGCGAGGAGCTGGCCGCCGGGCGGGAGTACCTTCCGGCCGGCGACAACGTCTTCCGCGCGTTCCGGGCACCGCTGGCGGAGGTGAAGGTGCTGGTGGTCGGACAGGACCCGTATCCGACGCCGGGGCACCCGATCGGGCTCTGCTTCGCGGTCGAGCGCGACGTGTGGCCGCTGCCGAAGAGCCTCGTCAACATCTATCGGGAGTACCGCGACGACGTCGGCGAGGTGCCGCCCCGCCACGGCGACCTCAGCGAGTGGGGCCGCCAGGGCGTGATGCTGCTCAACCGCGTGCTCACCGTCCGTCCGGGCGAGCCCGCCTCCCACCGCAACAAGGGCTGGGAGGAGATCACCGACCACGCGATCGACGTGCTGGCGCGACGCGCCGATGCCGGGACGCCGTACGTCGCGGTGCTGTGGGGCCGCGACGCGCAGAGCCTGGAGCCGCGGCTCGGATCGATCCCGTGCGTGAAGTCCGCGCACCCGTCGCCGCTCTCGGCCAGCCGCGGGTTCTTCGGGTCACGGCCGTTCGGCCGGGTGAACGAGCTGCTCGCCGAGCGGGGACGGCCGCCGGTGGACTGGGTGCTGACGGGCTGACCGTCCGGGTGGGGCGATGAGGAACCGGACAACCGCTCCGGAATATTATTGAATCATGAACTAGTTTGGACGGCGTGGACACCACGACATCCGGACGCATGCCCGCGCTCTACATCGGCCACGGCGCCCCGCCACTGCTCGACGACCCGGTCTGGTCGACCCAGCTCCGCGACTGGTCGCAGTCACTCCCCCGGCCCCGCGCGATCCTGATCGTCAGCGCCCACTGGGAGGCCGCGCCGGTCTCGCTGACGGCGAGCGGTGCGGACCTGGTCTACGACTTCGGTGGCTTCGACCCGAAGTACTACCGAATGACCTACCGGACGCCCGACACCACGGCGCTCGCCGCGCGGGTCGCCGCGATGATGCCCACCACCGAACCGGTGCATCAGCACACCTCACGCGGCCTGGACCACGGCGCCTGGGTGCCGCTGCGGATCATGTACCCCGACGCCGACATCCCGGTGCTCCAGATGTCGCTGCCCAACCACGACCCGGAGCGACTGCTCCGCCTCGGCGAACGACTCCGACCGCTCCGCGACGAGGGCGTCCTCATCATCGGCTCGGGCTTCCTCACCCACGGACTGCCGTTCCTCACCGAGTGGCGGATCGACGCCGCCGTGCCCGGCTGGTCGCGCGACTTCGACGCCTGGGCGGGCGAGGCGATGGCGCGCGGCGACGTGGACGCGCTCGCGTCGTACGCCGACAAGGCGCCGGGGCTTCCCTATGCGCACCCGACCGTGGAGCACTACAGCCCGCTCTTCGTCACCCTCGGCGCGGCCACCGACCCGACCGAGCCCGGCACCCAGGTCATCGCCGACGAGTTCTGGATGGGCCTGTCCAAGCGCAGCCTGCAGGTGGCCTGAGCGCGACCGACAGCCGCGACCGACGGCACCGCCTCAGCGCCTCGCGACCCCCGAGCGCAGCGAGGAGATCTCGGCACGCAGCCTCGCCACCTCGGCCTCCAGCTCGATCACCCGGGCGATCCCGGCCAGGTTGAGCCCCTCGGCCAGCAGCTCGCGGATCCGGTGCAGCCGATCGATGTCGGCGCGGCTGTAGAGCCGCGACCCGCCGGCCGACCGCGCCGGCTCGAGCAGGCCTCGACGCTCGTAGACGCGCAGGTTCTGCACCTGCATCGACACCATCTCGGCCGCGACCGAGATCGCGTAGACCCCTTGCCGTCGTCCCGGCTCGGTCATCGGCCACCCCTCTCTGACGAGGCCAGGTTACTTGATCATGTCGGGAACAGAAGATCTATACTGTTCGTTATAGGCAGTGTCCGACCGTAACCCTCGTGAGGAGGAACCCATGTTGATCCGCACCACCGACCCGTTCCGTGAGTTCGACCGGCTGACCAACCAGCTGCTCGGCACCACCACGGGCACCACCAACCGCCCCGCCGTGATGCCGATGGACGCCTGGCGCGAGGGCGACCGCTTCATCCTCGAGTTCGACCTCCCGGGCGTCAGCCCCGAGACGCTGGACATCGACGTCGAGCGCAACGTGCTCACCGTCAAGGCCGAGCGCGTCCCCGGCAACGGCGACTGGGAGCGGCTCGCCACCGAGCGCTTCCACGGCCAGTTCAGCCGGCAGCTCGTGCTGGGGGACAACCTCGACCTCGACAACATCGAGGCGAGCTACGACGCCGGCGTGCTCCGGCTGGTCGTCCCCGTCGCTGAGAAGGCCAAGCCCCGCAAGATCGAGATCTCCGGGGGGAAGAAGGCCATCGAGGCCTGATCGGCCCGTGGCGGCGGCGAGCGCCAGCGACGCGACTGCTCGCGCGCTCAGCACGGGTGGCTGCGAGCGCCAGCGAGCAATGCCGCGTAGCCGAGTCGGCGCATCTCTGCGAAGGACGCGATGCGAAGCGAGCGACCGAAGGAGAGATGCGCCGACTCGGCGGGCGCCTCGAAGAGAGACCAGCCGACTCAGCGTCGTACGACGCAAGAGACCAGCCGACTCAGCGATCCTCAGCGCACCCGGAGCCGCTTCATCAGCTTCAGGGACGTGAGCATCTGCTTCACGTAGGCGTCGTAGGACTGTCCGGGCTGCGGGCCCATCACGGACTTCTTCAGCACCGCGAGGTTCTGCACGTCGGTGTACTTCAGCAGACCCTGGTCCCCGTGGCGGGCGCCCACGCCGGAGTTCTTCACACCGCCGGACGGGGTGCCCTTCGCGGCGTACGCAGCGGCGAGGCCGTCGTTGATGTTGACGTTGCCGGACTCGATGCGGCGGCCGACCGCCGCGGCGAGGTCGACATCGCTGGACCAGACCGAGGCGTTGAGACCGTAGTCGGTGTCGTTGGCGAGCCTGATGGCCTCGTCGATGGTGCGGTAGGGGTGAAGCGCCACCACGGGGCCGAAGGTCTCGGTGCAACCGGCCTGCATCTCCTGGGTGACGCCCTCCAGCACCGTCGGCTCGTAGAAGGCCGGCCCGATGTCGGGCCGCGGTCGTCCGCCGGTGACGACGGTGGCGCCCTGTGCGACCGCGTCCTCCACGTGGGCGGCCACCCGGTCGCGATGGTCGGGTGAGACCAGGGAGCCGATCTCGGGCCCGAAGTCGTAGGTCGCCCCGATGCGAAGCGCCTCGGTCGCCCGCACGAAGGCGTCCTTGAGCTCGTCGTAGCGCGACTCCGGCAGGTACATCCGCTCGCAGGCCATGCAGATCTGACCGGTGTTGCCGAAGACGGCGAAGAGCGCACCCTGCACCCACGCGTCGACGTCGACGTCGTCGAGCACGATCATCGGGTTCTTGCCGCCGAGCTCGAGGCAGCAGTCGATCAGGTTGCGGCCGGCGCGCTCACCGATCACGCGGCCGGTCGCCGTGGAGCCGGTGAACATCACGTAGTCGGCGTGGTCGATCAGCGTCGGCCCGACGTCCGGCCCCTCGCCGCAGACGACCTGGACGAGGCCTCTCGGCAGCCCGGCCTCCTCGAGCAGCTGGATGCCGTACAGCGGGGAGAGCGCGGTCTTGTTGTCCGGCTTGACCACCACCGCGTTGCCTGCCATCAGCGCGGGGATCGCGTCGGAGATGCCGGTCGCGAACGGGAAGTTCCACGGCGCGATGATGCCGACGACCCCCTTCGGCACCCGGATCTCGGTCGAGGTGGAGACCACCGGGATCGGGCCGCCGCGCTTGGTCGGCCGCAGCAGCTTGTCGGCACGCCTGAGGTAGTGGCTGATCACCATCGGCGGGTCGCAGGACTCCTCGATCGCCATCCGCCGGTTCTTGCCGCTCTCGACCTGGATCAGGTCGGCGATCCGCTGCGCGTTGTCGACCATCAGGGTGTGGGCACGGTCGAAGACCTCGAGCCGCTTCTTCACCGGCCACTGCGCCCAGAGGCGCTGGGCGGCGCGCGCTTCGGCGTACGCCGCCTCGATGTCGGCCTCGGTCGACTGCGGCAGCTCGACCAGCACCTCGCCGGTGTAGACCTCGGTGAGCTTCCAGGTGGCGCCGGTGCGACCCGGCACCCGGGCGACGAGCCGGTCGAGCACCGCGTCGGTGACGCTGGCGGGTCGCTGGGTCATGCTCCCACCCTCCCGTGTTGATGCGGGCACTCGCAGCTCGCGCGCACGCATGCGGCGACCGCCTCGGGTCCAGGAGCCTTGTGCGCGCTCACGCTTCGCGCCCGAGGATGAGGTCGCTGGCGCGCTCGCCGATCATGTAGCAGGGTGCGTTGGTGTTGCCGCCGGTGATCGACGGCATGATCGAGGCGTCGGCGACGCGGAGGCCCTCGACGCCACGCACGGTCAGGTCCGGGTGGACCACCGCCTGCTCGTCCACGCCCATCCGGCAGGTGCCGACGCCGTGGTAGACCGACGTCGACCGCTGCTTGAGCGCAGCCCGCAGCTCCGGACCGTTCGGGATCGACGGCCCCGGGTGGATCTCGCCCTCCACGGCACCGCCGAAAGCGGCCCCGGCCATGATCTCGCGGATCATCTCGGTGCCCTGGGCGAGCACCTCGACGTCGTCGGGGTGGGTGAAGTAGCCGTAGTCGATGAGCGGCGCGGCCAGCGGGTCTGCCGAGGCGAGCCGCAGCGTGCCCCGGCTCCGGGGATAGATCAGGGTCGAGAACACCGTCAGCCCCGGACGCGGGTCGGGCATGTGCCGGATCGGCTCGTCCTGGTTGGGGCTGGGATAGGTCCACGGCAGCGCGTGGAGCTGGAGGTCGGGCACATCGGTGGCGAGCGAGGTCCGCACGAAGCCGACCGACTCGAAGACCGAGTTGTCGAGGAAGGAGCCGCGACCCGCGACGTCGCGCATCACGCCCTTGGCGAAGGTCCACGGGTTGCCCTGGTACGTCACGGACGGCACATGGAAGGACAGCGGGTGGAAGAGGTGGTCGTGCATGTTGTCGCCGACCGGCAGGTCGGCCACCACGTCGATGCCGAGGGCGGCGAGGTGGTCGGCATGGCCGATGCCGGAGAGCATCAGCAGCTGGGGCGAGTTGGTGAAGCCCGCGGAGACGATCACCTCCTTGCCCGCACGGATGAACCGCCGGGTCCCACCCCCCTTGCCGGTGTCGAGGACCTCGACCCCGGTCGCCCGCCCGTTGTCGATGACCACCCGGGTCGCGTGCACCTCGGTCTGCAGCTCCAGTGTCGGCGGGTTCAGGTGGTGCACGAAGCCCCGCGAGGAGGAGTAGCGCAGCCCGTCGACAGCGTTCTGCTGCATCCGGGAGATGCCCTCCTGCTCCGCCGCGTTGTAGTCGTCGAGGATCTTCACGCCGAGGGTGTCGGCGGTGGCCTGGATGAACTGCAGGGTGGCTTCCTGGGGCGTCCTGTTGCGCCCGACCTTGATCGGCCCACCGGCGCCGCGGTAGTCGTTCTCGCCGTCCTCGAAGTCCTCGAAGCGCTTGAACGCCCGGTTGACCTCGTCGGCGGACCAGCCGGTGTTGCCCTCGGCCGCCCAGGAGTCGTAGTTGGCGCGGTTGCCGCGCACGTAGACCATGCCGTTGACCGAGCTGGAGCCGCCGACGACCTTGCCGCGCGGCGCCGGCATCCGGCGGCCGTCGAGGCCGGGTTGGGGCACCGAGCGGTAGCCCCAGTCGAAGAGTCGCTCGAGCTTGGGCTCGGAGTGCATCGGTCCGATCATCCCGGGCTTCTTGGTGAAGTAGCCGTGGATCCCGTGGTCGTCGGACCTGCCCGCCTCGAGCAGGATCACGCTCGCTCCGGACTCCGCGAGCCGGCCGGCGACGATCGACCCGGAGCTGCCGGACCCCACCACGACGTAGTCGGCCTCGTCGCTGCGCGGCGGCTTCGATCCCCACTGGGCCATGGGTGACTCTCCTGCTTCGTTCGATGCGGACGTGTCGGCGTTGCCCCGCTGGGCCGCGCTCGACAACTGTAACGCGTTCTAGTTCACGCGTACAGGTGTCCTCTCTTCACGAAACCCTTTCACCAACGGTGGTCGAGGTGCGAGGAGCGCCGGCGACGAGCCTCGCAACCACCGGCTGGGACAATGCCGATGTGCAGATCCTGTCGATCCAGTCATCGGTGGCCTACGGCCACGTCGGCAACTCCGCCGCCGTCTTCCCGCTGCAGCGGCTCGGCCACGAGGTGTGGCCGGTGCTCACCGTCCACTTCTCCAACCACACCGGGTACGGCGCCTGGCGCGGTCCGTTGCTCGACCCCGAGGACGTGCGCTCGGTCATCACCGGCATCGAGGAGCGCGGCGTGCTCGGTGGGTGCCACGCCGTACTGTCCGGGTATCAGGGGTCGCCGGCGATCGCCGACGTCGTGGTGGACGCCGTACGACGCACCAAGGCGGCCAACCCCGCGGCGACCTACACCTGCGACCCGGTGATGGGCAACGCGAGGTCCGGCTGCTTCGTCGACCCTGCGATCCCGCCGGTGATCCGGGAGCACGTGGTGCCGCACGCCGACATCCTGACGCCCAACCAGTTCGAGCTCGGGTTCCTCACCGGCCGCGACGCGCTCGGCGAACCGTCGGCACTGGCCGACATCCTCGCGGCCGCGGACGACGTACGACGCCTCGGGCCGGCCACGGTGCTGGTCACCTCGGTCGAGCGGGACGACGCGCCGGCGGACACGATCGAGATGCTCGCCGTCACCGACGACGGGGCCTGGATCGCGCAGACGCCGCGCCTGCCGATGAAGGCCAACGGGTCGGGCGACGTCACCGCGGCGCTCTTCACCGCACACCTGCACGACACCGGCTCGCCCGCCGAGGCGCTCACCCGCACCATCTCCTCGGTGTTCGCCCTGCTGCGCACGACGCTCGACTCGGGCGAGCGCGAGCTCCGGCTCGTCGCCGCCCAGGACGCGATCGCTGACCCGCCCGAGCGATTCGAGGCGGAGCCGGTCCGCTGACTACGATGTGCCGGTGCCTGCAGGCACGTGCCGCGTTAGCTCAGTTGGCCAGAGCATTCGCCTTGTAAGCGAAGGGTCGTCGGTTCGAACCCGACACGCGGCTCCAACCTGAACTTCGCTTGAACTTGCACCCAGCACGGGGCACCATCCCGGCATGGGCCATCAACTGACGATCGGACAGCTCGCCGAGCGCGCGGGCGTCGCGACGAGCGCCGTACGGTTCTACGAGTCCCGCGGCCTGATCGCCTCCACCCGTACCACCGGCAACCAGCGTCGCTACCTGCAGTCGACGCTGCGGCGGGTGGCGTTCATCCGTGCCGCGCAACGGGTGGGCCTCAGCCTCGAGGAGATCACCGAGGCGCTCGACACGTTGCCGGACAACCGGACCCCGACGAAGTCGGACTGGCACCGGCTGAGCCGTGACTGGCGTCCCCGCCTCGACGAGCAGATCCGCCGGCTCGAGCTGCTGCGCGACCGCCTCGACGGCTGCATCGGGTGCGGCTGCCTCAGCCTCAAGACCTGCACACTGAGCAACCCCGGCGACACCATCGGTGAGCACGGCGGCCACGGCGCCGTGCTCCTGGAGCCGTGACCGGGCCACCGACTCAACGCAACGCCATCGACCTGGAGAGATCGGCGGGCCACGGCAGCTCGGCGTCGGCAGCGGTGCGCTGGTCGAGTCCCTCGGCGACCTCGGCCGGCCACGGCGCCGTACGACGCGTGGCCATGTCCATGTGCACGAAGATCTCCTCCATCACATAGCTGAGCCGCTGGTGGGACTCGTCCACGAGGTAGACCAGGACGTGCGCCGCCCGCTCGGACCGCCCGACGACCCGGACCCGGACCGAGAGCTCGTCGCCGGTGCGCAGCTCGGCGAGGTAGGTCATGTGGTGCTCCACCGTGAAGACCCCGTGCCCCTTCGCCGGCCACTGCTGCTCGATGCCGATGCTCACCAGCGACTCGTCGAGGCCCTCACTGGCGATGCCGACATAGTGCCGCACGTTGAGGTGGCCGTTGATGTCCTCGAACGCCGCCGGCACGGCTCGTCGGCTGTAGGCGGACAGCGGAGCGAGCTGGTCATACGTCGGGTGGGTCACTCCGGCATCCTCGCATCCGTCGACGCCGCTCACGGCACGCAGCCGGGGTCATGCACCGCCGGCGACATGATCGTGCGGATCCCCCTTGTACGCCCACACCCGCCGGTACGAGCCCCCGACCAGCTCGGCACGCAGGTCGGGGCCACGAGGCACCCAGTCGAGCTCGTCACGGGCGAGTGCACTGTCGACTCGGCTGTTGCTCGCCAAGGCGACATCGACCCACCGACGACCGAGAGCGGCGTACGCCTCGTCGACCGTCACACCGGTGGCGCCCGGTATGCCCACGGTCTCGGCTATCCAGCCAGCGATGTCGGCCATGCGTGCCTCGCCACCCGCGATGTTGTACACCGAGCCGGGTGGCGCCTTGTCGAGCGCACGGGAGTAGGCGTCGACCAGGTCGGCCACGTAGACGTTCGCCCACACGTTCTCTCCCGGGGCGACGTAGATGCTCCGGCCGGTGGCCACCGCGTGGCGGATCAGCAGCGGCAGCTGTTCGCTGGCACCGTCGCCGTAGATCATCGACGGGCGGATCACCACGGTCCGGATGTCACGTTGCGCCGCGGTGACCACGCGTCGGTCGCTCTCGAAGCGGGTGGCCACCACGGGTGCCGGCTCGATGTCGGACGTCTCGGTGTGAACCTCGTCGTTGCGGGTCCCGGAGGCCAGGTCGGTGTAGACCCCGGTGCCGCTGGTACGCAGATACGTCTTGCCGGTGCCGGCCAGGACGTCCAGGAACGTGGCGGTGGAGGGAGCATGGTCCGCGGTGGCGGTGTCGACGACCGCGTCGACCTGTGCGGCTTCGTCGGCAAGCCTGGTGACATCGTCGAGGCTGCCCTTGACCGGGCGGACCCCGCGGGCGATCAAGGCACGGACACCGCCGTCACTGCGTGCCAGACCTCGGACGTCGTGGCCGTCCCGGAGCAGTCGCTCCGCGACGTTCTGGCCGATGTACCCGGTCGCGCCGGTGAGGAGGATCTTCATCGTGTCGCCCTTTCCTGGACGGCGAGCTGGTCTGGCTTGTGCTTGTGCTCCACGGTGACGAAGGCGATCGGCGTGTCACCGATGTTCTCGAGGTCGTGGAGCAGGTACTCGCCAGGACCGAACGTGAAATGCCGGGTCTCTCCGGAGTGGTAGCGGACGACGCGGGTGCTGCCGTCGTCGGTGTGCTGTCGGCTGACGCCGGCCGTCAGAGCCGTCCAGAAGTAGTCGAGCACGTGCCGGTGGGCAGGCAGCCGCTCGCCGGGGTCGAGGTGGATCTCCCAGACCCTGACGTGGTCGGTCTCTGAGAGCAGGGTCCCGCCGACCTCGAAGTTGTAGGCGTTCGTCGAGAACTCGTCGACGAGGGCATGGTCCCAGCCGTCGAAGGCGGCGGAGCTGACCTCTCCGGCCAGTGCGGCGCCATCGATCCTGGTCCCCTCGGGTGGTTGGTCGGTCATGGTTGGTCCTTCCAGACGCAGGTGTTCACATGAACTGGGTGACGCCGCCGTTCACGGTGTACTCGGCGCCGGTGACGAACGCCGAGCGTTCGGTGGCGAGGAACGCCACCACCTCCGCGACGTCCTCGGCGGTGCCGAGGCGCGGTATGACGAGCTGTGAGCGGTCGATGAACTCCTCGACGACCCGCTCGCGCGGGACGCCGTAGTCGTCCGCGAGACTGTCGAGGTAGCCGCCCGGTCGCTCCCACAGCGGGGTGTGGACATGGGCAGGGGCGACGACGTTCGACCGGATCCCCTGCCCCCCGAACTCTGCCGCGATCAGCTTGGACAGGGAGAGGATCGCGGCCTTCGACACGCTGTAGTCGGGCACGGGGGTGAGGGGCATCCGGCCCACCTCCGACCCCAGGTGCACGATCGAGCCGCCGCCCTGTGCCACGAGGTGAGGGATGACGGCACGTGCGGTGCGGACGTAGCCCATGAAGTTGAGCTCGAGCGTGCTGGCCCAGTCCTCGTCGGTCACGGACAAGAACCCGCCCCGGACGTGGAACCGGCCCGCGTTGTTGACGAGCACGTCGATCCGCCCGCACTGCTCGACGGCCGACGCCGCGATGCGATCTCCCGCGGTCGGGTCCTCCATGTCGACCTGCACCAGGTGCGTCCGGTCGGGATCGAGCTGCTCGGCCTCGCTGCCCTCGACGTGACCGGCGGCGACGACGCTGGCGCCGAGGTGGAGCAGCCGCCGCGCGCAGGCCAGCCCGATGCCGGAGCCGGCGCCGGTCACCACAGCGACCTTCTGGTCGAGCTCGTTCTCCATCACGCCCTCCTTCCTGTCGGTCCCGCTCACTGCAGCGCAATACGGAGGTCGTCGACGCTGGCGTCGGGATTGTGCGTGCGCGAGAGCTGCTCGGCGTCGTAGTCGGGGACGGAGTCGATGAACTGCGCTTTGTACTCAGCGACGTTCTCCTCGGTCACCGGGAAGACGTTGAGGACGACATCGCGGTCCTCCCACGGGTTGCCCTTGATCGCGTCGTACACCAGGACCGCAGCCATCCCGCCGTTGATGAACTCACCGCCCATCGTCATCTCCAGCTGTCCCTGCTCGATGGCTCGGACCCCTTCGGTCGTGCCGTCGATCGACGCGATCCTGACCGTCGAGCCGGCGTCGTCCCCGAGCGCCTCGATGGCTCCGACGGCGGAGGAGTCGTTGAACGCGTAGAGGCCGTCGAATCCAGGTCCGGGGTGTTCGGCGAGGAAGTTCTGGGTGGCGTCGAGGCCGTCCTTCGGCAGCTCCACCGGGCGGTGCGTGCTGATGACGTCGAGCCCGAGCCGGTCCGCGGCCTCGACGAAGCCGGTGAGCCGGCCGTCGGCGACCGAGTTGCCCTGGAGCCCGCTCATGGCGACGATCCGCGTGGCACCGGCCTCCGCGAGTGCCTCGGCCGCTTGCGCGCCGTCGCCGCTGTCGTCAGCGACGACATAGCCTGCGTAGTGGTCGGCGTTGTCGGCCGACGGCTCCACGCTCGGCCGGCGTGCCATCGCGGCGCACGGGATGCCGGCTCCGTCGCACGCCTGGAGCAGGGACGGCCCGACCTCGGCCGTGATCGGGGCGAAGACGATGCCGTCGACGCCCTGCGCGATGAGGTCCTGGACGTTCTTGAGCTGGGCGTCCTCCTTCTCCTGGGCATCCACGACGACGAGGTCGGCGCCGAGCTGCTCGGCGATGTCCGTGGCGAAGTCAGCATTCGCCTTCCAGTAGGGATTGGCCAGGACGGGGACGGCGAAGCCGATCGTCAGCGTCGCGTCGTCCTGGTTCTCGGCGGCGGAGAGGCTGCAGGCGCCGAGGAGCACCGCGAGGCTGGTGCTCAGCAGTACGGCGCCGAGGCGGGGTCGGGACATGGGTTCCTCCGGGGATGTGTGGTGTGGGACGGAAGGGCGGGCGCCGCTACTTGACGACGCCGATCTTGGTGCGGTCGAGGGCCAGGTAGACGGCGAGCACGAGGATCGCGCCCTGGATGATCTGCTGGACCTCGGAGGCCACCCCGAGGATCACGAGGCCGTTGCCGAGGACGACGATGATGAACGCGCCGATGCAGGTGTTCCACACGTTCCCGACGCCTCCGGTGAGCGGCGTGCCACCGAGGACCACCGCGGCGATCGCGGTGAGCTCGTAGCCGGTGGCGGCCTGCGCGGTCGCGATGCCGAGCTGTCCGCTGAGCACGACGCCTCCGAGGGCGGCGAGCAGCCCGGAGACGACGAAGACGGTGATCTTGACGCGGGTGACCGGCACCCCGGACAGCTGGGAGACCCGCTCCTCACCCCCGATCGCACGGGTGTAGCGGCCGAACGTGGTGACGTTGAGAAGGGCCAGCGACGTGAGGAACGCCAGCAGCAGCACGAGGTAGATGCCCGGACGCGACCCGGACCAGCGCAGCACGCCGTCCACGGGGGTGGCAGCGGAGTCCGAGACCACGAGCGTCAACCCGCGAGCCGCGGACAGCATCGCCAGCGTGACGATGAACGACGGCACCCGACACACGGCACAGAGCACGCCGTTGACCAGTCCACACCCCGCACCGATCACGAGTCCGGCGGCCAGGCCGACGACGCTCCCCTGCTCCACCGCCACCATCGCGGCGACCATCGCGGCGAAGGCTGCGACCGATCCGACCGACAGGTCGATGCATCCCGCCATGATCACGAACGTCAGACCGAAGCTGATGATCATCACCACGCTCGCCTGCTGGACGAGGTTGGCACCGTTCGACACGGTGAGGAAGCGGTCACCTGCGACGGCGGAGAAGAAGATCACCAGACCCGCCAGTCCGGCCAGCGGGAGCAGCCGCGGCAGGACGGTCGTCCGTGATCGAGATGCCGACGGCGTGGGGACCGGCACGACGTCGCCCGTCGGCGGATGCTCCTGCTCGAGACTCTGTGTCATTCTCGGTCCTTTCGCTAGATCATGTGCGCGAGGAGGGACTCCTCGCTGGCTTCACTCGACGGAGTGCGGTGGGTCACGCGGCCGCGGCGCATCACCACGAGGTTGTCGCTGAGCCCGATCAGCTCGGGAAGCTCGTCGGAGACGAGCAGAACCGCGGCACCGTCGGCCGCCACGTCGCGGATCCGGGCGTAGATCTCGGCCTTCGCACCGACGTCGATCCCGCGCGTGGGGTTGTGCAGCACGAGCAGAGCGGGACGATCCACGAGCCACTTGGCGAGGACGACCTTCTGTCGGTTGCCACCGGAGAGGCGGTGGGGAAGGTCGTGAGGACCGCGGCACTTGATCCGCATCCGGTTGATCAGATCCACGGCGATCCGGCCGTCGTCGAGGCCGGGGTAGGCGCCGAGCCGGCTGCGTCGCCGGAGCGTGGGCAGCACGAGGTTCGCCGCGATCGGCGCGCGGAGCAACAGGCCTTCCCGGTCGCGGTCGGGCGGCACGTAGCCGACGCCCCTGCCGATGGCCTCGCGCGCGCTGCGCGGGTGGTACGACGCGCCCGCGAGCCGCATCGTGCCCGACGCGGGTCGGACCAGACCGAAGGCGGCCTGCGCGACCTCGGCCGATCCGCAGCCGACGAGGCCTGCGATACCCAGGACCTCGCCCCGCCGGACGCACAAGGAGACGTCCTCGAACGCATCGAGACGCGTGAGATCCTCCATCTCGATCACTCGGTCCCGGGTCGGAGCGCGGACCGGCTCGGGGAAGAGGGTGTCGGTGGGTCGGCCGACCATCAGCCTGCCGAGGCGGTCGTGCTCCGTGGCAGCCGGCAGCGTCCCGACCAGGTGACCGTCCTTGAGCACGGTGACGACGTCGCAGACCGTCGCGACCTCGTCGAGGTAGTGCGAGATGTAGAGCACGGCGGTGCCACGGCGCCGTTCCTCGTCGAGGACCCGGAAGAGGGTATCGAGCCCGCGCCGGCTCAGGCAGGCGCTGAGCTCGTCGACGAGCAGGAGGCGCGGCCGATGGTGCAGTGCTCGCGCGAGCTCGACCAGCTTCTGGTCCTCCAGACAGAGATCTCCGGCCCGGGCGTCGGGTCGGAGGTGCGGTGCGACGCGGCGCAGCCCTGCGCGGACGATGCGTCGTGCGCGGAGCGGGACGATGCAGCCGGCCACCGCGTCGCTCTGCGATCCCCCTCGCCCCAGCAGGAAGTTCTCGGCGACGGTGAGGGAAGGAACCAACCCCGGTTCCTGGAGGACGAGCTCCACGCCGTCCTCGTGCGCCGCGGGCACGCTCTCGGGGCGGTAGGCACCGCCCGCGAGGTGCATCTCGCCCGCATCCGGGGACCTGCCACCGGAGATGATCCGGAACAGGGTCGACTTGCCGGCGCCGTTCTCGCCGAGCAGCCCGTGCACGGTCCCGGAGCGGACGATCAGCTCGTCGTCCGGCGCCCAGTCGAGGGCGCGGACGCCAGGGTAGGTGACCTGGACACCTCGGAGCCGTAGCACCTCGTTGCCGCGCTTCGTGCGGTTCATGCTCGCTCCTCACGGACGCTGGAGTGACGTTCGTCTCAGTCTCGTGAGGCTTGCGTCAGCAGTCCAACAGAAGAATCTGCTGGCTGCGATTAGTTGAAGTGATGGAGAATGCGTCGATGGCGACGCTGCGACAGATGGAGTACCTGGTCACGGTGGTGGACCAACAGTCGTTCACGCGCGCGGCCGAACGGCTGCACGTCACCCAGTCCGGGTTGTCGCAACAGATCAAGGCCCTCGAGCGCGACGTGGGTGCGACGCTGCTCGAGCGGTTGCCGGACGGATTGCGGCTGACCGCCGCCGGAGAGGCGTTCACGCGCGAGGCCGAGACCGCGTTGAGATCTGCGCGGCGGGCCCAGGAGTCGGTGACCGAGGTGGTCGAAGGCATCACGGGCCGCCTGGAGATCGCGACCGTGTTCAGCCTCGCCGTCGGCCTGCTGCCGACATCGCTGGGCGACTGGACCCGTGACTGGCCGGGAGTGGCGGTGACACTACGCGAGTTCTCGCACCGACGGTTGTTGGAGAGCTGGGTGCTGCGCGGCATGGCGGACCTCGGGATCGGCCCCGTACCGCCGTCATGGACGGGCGACGCCGTGGACATCGGCACCGAACGGTTCGTGATCGTCGCCCCACCTGAGGACGAGTCCCGGGTCTACGTCCGGTCCTACGACGACGCCCCGCCGCGGGCGGCACCACGTTCGCAGGGCCGCCTCGCGCTCCATCGGCTCCGGGATCGGTCCTGGGTCATGATGGCGCGCGACAACGGCCTCAGCGACCTGACCGAGGCACACCTGACCGGCGTCGGCCTCCGTGACCCCGCGGTCGTCGTCCGCACGATGCAGACCGAGGCCGCCGCACGCCTTGCGGCAGCAGGCCTCGGCCTGGCGATCGTCCCCGCGAACGTGGTTCCGCCCGACCTCCCCGCGCTGATCGTCGAGCCCGACCCACCGCTCACGCGCCCACTGGCCGCCTATGCCCGCGGTCGGTTCTCGGCCTCGGCCTCGAGGTTCGTTGCGACGCTGCTCTCGAAGGACCGGACCCTGGAGCGCGACTCCACCGCTCAACGCCCCGGCACCGGGGACGGCATCGCACCGCGATGACTCCCGGACGCCGCTCCTGCCGTCGGCCCGACGAGCCCACCTGACCGGACGGCGTCGCTCCCCTCGCGCCGCCCGGCCAGGTCGCCGCGCCGAGGCTCAGGTCGGTCGGTTGGTGTCCGGGATCTCGATGCTGATCGCCTGGGCCTCGCCCAGGTAGAAGAGCACGAAGCGACGGAGGAACTCGTCGAAGGCCCAGTACAGCTCCGGCGCCATCCAGAACGGCAGCAGGCCCTCCCGCACCTTGATGAAGATCGGCCACGCCGCCTTCACCGTCGTGGTCAGCACGGGGCGCTGCGGCAGCTCGAGCCAGTCCGCGATCTGGTCGCCGAGCATGAACCGGGTCAGCGCCTCGATCAGCGGCCGGGTGAGGAGCGTGCCGTCGAGCTCGTACATCAGGTTGACCAGGATGTCGGCCAGGTTGATCCCTTCCGGCGTGGGCGCCAGGATCGGGTCGAGCACCTGCTGGGCCTGGGAGTCCGCCTCCGCCCACGAGCCGGGGATGTACTCGTCGTCCACACCGAGCATGTGCGCGGTGACCTGCCAGTTGTGCAGGTAGGCCTCCGCCTCCTGCTGCGGGATCGGGATCTCCCACTCCATCAGCTTGCCCCACACGGTCGTGGCGAGGCTGTGCCAGGTGACCATGATGTCGGCCTGGCTGATCGGGATCTCCTCGTCGGCCTCCTCCGTCCAGTGCGGCGACTGCGGCAGCAGGTGACGCACGGCCGCATGGACCATCCGGGTCTTGACCGCGGTGACGATCATCTCGCCGCCCGGCGAGTAGGCATCCCTGGTGCCGATGTCGTTGCCGAGCTTCGCCGTCTTCGCGATGCGGTCCTTCATGTCGGCGCCGCCCTGCGAGTAGTACACCGCCCGCGCCTCGCGCGGGATCACGGTGCTCATCATGCCGCTGGCCATGCCGTAGCACGCGGAGACGTAGAGGCCGCGCTTCTTGTTGAACTCGAACGCGGTCGCGAGCTGGTCGTGGTCGACCCACGAGGGCAGCTGTCGCGCCTCCTCCATGAATCCCCGCACCTTGCGGGGCATCTCGTCGGGGATCGCCTGGTCGTTGCGGGTCCAGGTGCGCAGCAGCGCGTTGACCTGCTCGACCTGTCCCTTCTTGATCACCTCCGCGATGACCGGGTCGGCGAGGTCGTCCCAGACCCACCGTGGATCCGCCCCGGCGCCCGCCCCCGCCACCGATCCCGCCGGCGACCACGTCCACGCCCGCGCCGGCGCGGCCTGCCCGATCACGCCGAGGGCGCCCATCGCGCCGCCGGCCAGCAACAGCTTCCGTCTGCTGAGGTCCCTCATCGCCTGTCTCCTCCATGGGTCCGAGCGTCCACTGGTACGATGAAACACATCGCGTATCCTTGTATCATTCATCACACCACAGGTGTGGCGACCATCACAAGACCCCCGTCGCGCGATAATCGGTCTCGCCACGACGAGGAGAGGTGATGGGAGAACCAGCTCGATCCGCGCCGGAGACACCCGCGGACACGCATTCGCTGCTGCGTCGCGCGCTCACCGACGCCTCGGCCCCGGTCGACGACCTCGACGGCACGAGCGTGCGGGTGCTCGACGCGGCGTTCGACCAGCTGTGCCGGGTCGGCATCCAGCGCACCACGATGGAGGACGTCGCCCGGCGCGCCGGCGTCTCCCGGATCACCGTCTACCGTCGGTTCACCACCAAGGACGCGCTGGTCGAGCAGGTCGTGCGGCGCGAGTTCCGGCGCTACTTCGACCAGTTCCAGAACGACATCAAGGAGGCACGCTCGGTCGCCGACCGTGTCGTTCTCGGCTTCGTCAGCTCATTGCGCGCGATCCGCGGCAATCCCCTCATCGGCGGCCTCATGGCGGCCGAGCCCGGGGCACTGGTGGTCTCGATGGTCGGCGACGACGGTCGGACGATGGCGACCGTGCGTGAGTTCGTCGCCGGCCAGCTGCGCACCGAGCAGCGGGCGGGCACCGTCGCCGGCGACCTCGACGTCGAGCTCGCCGCCGAGCTGATGGTCCGGATCTCCGCCTCGTTCCTCATCACGCCGAGCCAGCTGGTCGACCTCGACGACGAGGCGCAGCTCGCCGACCTCGCCCGCCGCTTCCTCGTGCCGCTGCTGGAGACCTCGAGCGCGTCGGCCAGGAGGCCCTGAGTCACCGACGGCCGCCGCGCCATGGCGATCTCGGTCCGGCGACGAGCCGGAACGCTGGACGTCGTGCTGGTGGTAGAACAAGCTCATGGGGCCTGACGACGAGGTGGTGATCTCGCCACTGGCGGAGGCGATCTTCGGGACGACGCTGACGGGCCGGATGTCGGTGAGTGAGCTCGCCCGGGTGCTGCGGGCCGAGGAGCGCACAGTTCGCGACGAGGTGGATCGACTGGCCGCGTGGGGCATCGTGTCCGACCAGGACGGCTGGGTCCGGCCGTTGCCGCCTCGGGTGCCGATCGAACGCCTCGTCGAGACCCAGGCGAAGCGGCTCGACGCGACCCGGGCCAGCGTCGAGACGATGGTGGGGTTGTGGACCCGACGGCACGGCGCCCCCGAGCCGGTGGAGGTGATCCTCGACGAGGAGGTCGCCACCGACGTGAGCCGGAACCTGATGGATGCGACACGATCCACCGTCGACGCGCTGTGCACCGGACCGGTGTCGGCGCGGACGCCGCTGCCGAACGCGGATGCGCACCGGCCACCGGTGGGCGTCCACGACGGGCTCTTCGAGGCGCTCGAACGTGGCGT
>CAZJDU010000052.1:0-5058 GCA_964544855.1 uncultured Nocardioides sp. | reverse complement strand
CGTCCTACGGGATCTCTTCGGTGTCTTCTGGGGCCGCGGGTTCCCCCTGACCGCCGATGCCGGCGACGGTGCTGCGACGAGCGACGACACGGAGGCGCGCCGCCTGATCTCCTACCTCGCCGCGGGCCTGACCGACGAGGCGATCGCGCGTGAGCTGTCCATCAGCACCCGGACGCTGGGCCGCCGGATCGCGCGGCTGGAGGAGACGCTCGACGCACGCGGCCGGTTCCAGCTGGCGATCCAGGCGAGCAGGCGGGGCTGGGTCTGATCGGACGCCGTGGCCGGCCCCCTCCGGGAGGCCGGCCACGCGTTCAGTGCCCGAGTTGGATCAGTCGGGCACCCCGTCCGTCACCACCGGTCTCACCGCTCCGAGACCGATGCGGTGAAGGAACCCGAGCCCGCGTACGACGTCACCCGGAGCCGGTAGGTGCCGGCGGTGTCGTGGTAGACCACGGTCTCGTCGGGCCCGCTGCTCGTCCCGCTCGCCACCGTGAGCCAGATCGCGCCGAGATACAGCTTCTGGACGTAGACGTCGAAGTCCGTTCCGTCCGGCCCGTCGAGGCAGACCTCGAGGATGCCCGCGTCGCTGTCGGTGAACGTCTCGAGGTTCACCGCCCCGCCGGAGAACAGGAAGCCGTCGTACTCCAGATCGCCGACGCAGCCGACCGCTTCCGGAGTCACGGTCCAGGTGAAGGTCCCGGAGTCGCTGGCGCCGTCGGCGTCGGTGACGGTGACCGAGACCGCGAAGGAGCCCTCCGTGGTCGCCGTGCCCGAGACGCGGCCGGTCGAGGCGCTCAGGGCCAGGCCCGTGGGTAGGCCGGTCGCCGACCACGTGTACGGCGTGGTTCCGCCGGTGGCCTCCAGCTGCAGCTGGTCCGTCTCCCCGAGGGCGCTGGTCTGGTCCTCCGGGGCCGAGAGTGTCAGCTCTCCCGGCTCCGGGTTCCCGACGCCGCACGACTCCGACGTGGCGGCGACGTTGATCGCCGAGAACCCTGCGGCCACCGCCGCGCATTCGGCCGATCCCTCGCCGTAGAGGTCCTTCGCAGCCCTGATGCTGGCGGTGCGGGCGTCGGCGTAGTCGCTCTGGGAGGTGAGGTACGTCGACAGCGCGCGGTACCAGATCTTCTCGACCGTGAGGTGGCCGATGCCGGTGACCGTGGACCCGTCACAGGTCGGACTGTCATAGCTCACGCCGTTGATGGTCTTCGCGCCGGAGCCCTCGGAGACCAGGTAGTACCAGTGGTTCAGCGGACCCGAGGAGTAGTGCGGGTCCAGATACCTCAGCGTCGAGCTCCAGCAGTCCCGGGACTTCCCGTCCTTGCTCGGCTCGTCCATCCAGCGAAGCGGGCGGCCGTCGCCGTAGAAGTCGTACTCCTCACCGATGAGGTAGTCGGGGACGTTCTCGGGGTTCTCGGTGTAGAACTCGACCGCGGTGCCGAAGATGTCCGACGTGGCCTCGTTGAGACCACCGGCATCCCCGGAGTACACCAGACCCGCCGTGTTCTCGGTGAGGCCGTGCGACATCTCGTGACCGGCGACGTCGAGGTCGACCAGCGGCTTGTCGTTGCCCGCGCCGTCGCCGTAGGACATCTGCCCCTGGAACCAGAAGGCGTTGGTCATCCCGTCGGCGAAGTGGACGCGTGACCGCGCGCCGGTGCCGTCGTCCCAGATACCTGCGCGCCCGAGCACGTTCAGGTAGTAGTCGTAGGTCCGCTGCGACCCGTACAGCGCGTCCACCGCGGCGGTCGCCCGGTCGTTGTTGGTGCCGTCACCCCAGACATCGTCACTGTCCAGGAACAGGTCACCGTCCGGGCCCCAACCGGTGTTCGGATCGCCCTGGTTGTGTACGTCGGTGGCGTGGTTGCCGAGCGAGTCCTGCAGCTCGTAACCGCCGCCGGCATGCGGAACGGTCTCGATCTCCACCGTGCCGAGGTTGAGGCTCTCCCCGTCTCCGGTCTTGATCTCGTTGTCGGTGCCGAGCACCTTGCCGTTCCGCGCGTCGACGTAGGTGTGCTGCCGCGACGGAGTGTTCCCCTCAGCGGTGCCCACGGTGAGCACGTCGTAGGCGAGCCGCGGTTGGCGCTCGGTGACGTACACGACGATCTCGGAGCCCTCGACGCGCTCGTCCTCGGCAGCCATCGCTCTCAGGCCCGCCCGCTCGGCGCGTGCCTCGGGGACAGTGGCGGTCCGCCTCGCCGGCGCGACCCGCTTGCGTCCGCGGTTGTAGGTGGTGCCGCGGATCCTGCCCTTCGCGTTCTTGTGGACGATGAGATCGCCACCGACGACCGGGATGCCGTCGTAGGTACGCCGGTAACGGACGTGCACGGATCCGTCGTCGTCCTCGCTCACCGAGGTGACGATGAGCCGGTCGTCGTCCGCGAGACCCAGCGCACGCGCCGACGCAGCGGCGTTGCGCTGCTCGTACTTCACCAGCGGGGACGGCCCATGGCCGCCACCCGGCTTCGTCGGGCCGGACGGCGACGAGCTCGCCGGCGACCCCGGCAGCGCGGCGAGCGTGACGGCGACGAGCGCGCCCGCGGCGACCGCGGCGAGGGACCTTGCTGTTCTTCGACTCACATCGGCTCCTTCGTTGTGTGCCAACAGGTGCCGCTCAGTCTCGGGGCGCGGCGCGATGCGAGGAACGGTTCGCGGTGGCCAGTAGCGGCAACGCCGGAATCGGACATGCGGCGCCCCGTGGCGGGCCGAGGAAGACCCGTCGGCGACAACGGGCCGAGGGATGCTTGGTCGCTAGAGTGCTGACCGTGGATCTCCCCGTCATGCCACCGGTCCGGCCGATGCTCGCCAAGTCGGTGAAGGGGGTGCCGGACCCCGCGAAGTACGACGGCCTCTGCTTCGAGCCCAAGTGGGACGGGTTCCGCTGCCTGCTCTTCAAGGACGGCGACGAGGTGGAGCTGGCCAGCCGCAACACCAAGCCACTCACCCGCTACTTCCCCGAGCTGGTGACCGCAGCCCGGGCCCAGCTCCCCGACCGGTGCGTGCTCGACGGCGAGGTCTTCGTCGCGCTCACCCCGGAGCAGGGGCCGCGCCGGCTGGAGTTCGAGGTGCTCCAGGAGCGGATCCACCCGGCCGAGAGCCGGATCAACCTGCTCGCCGAGCAGACACCGGCGTCGTACGTCGCCTTCGACCTGCTGGCGCTCGACGATGTCGCCCACCTCGACCAGCCGTTCTCCGCCCGGCGCTCCGCCCTCGAGCAGGCCCTGGCCGGCCTCCCGCCCGCCGGGCCGTGCCACCTGACCCGGGTCAGCACCGATCCCGCGGTCGCCGAGCAGTGGTTCCACGAGTTCGAGGGCGCCGGGCTCGACGGTGTGATCGCCAAGCCCCTGGGAGCGACGTACGAGCCCAACAAGCGGACCATGCTGAAGATCAAGCACGAGCGCACCGCCGACGTGGTGCTCGCCGGCATGCGCGAGCACAAGACCAGCACGCCTGAGCGGCCCCTGCTCGGCAGCCTGCTGCTCGGGCTCTACGACGACGGCGAGCTCCAGCACATCGGGGTGGCCGCCAGCTTCACCGAGCAGCGGCGCGCCGAGCTGTGGGACGAGATGCAGCCGCTCGTGTGCGACCTCGCGGACCATCCGTGGGGGCGGTGGCAGGAGTTCCTGATCGCCAACCCCGGCCGGCAGCCCGGCACCCAGAGCCGGTGGAGCCAGGGCAAGGACCTCAGCTTCACACCGTTGCGTCCGGAGCGCGTGCTGGAGGTCAAGTACGACGCGATGGAGGGCCGGCGGTTCCGCCACACCGCCCACTTCAAACGGTGGCGCCCCGACCGCGACCCGGCCTCCTGCGGCTACGAGCAGCTCGACGAACCGGTCCGCTACGACCTCGACGACGTGCTCAGCGGCGCGGGTCACGTGTAGCCGACGCCGATCGGGTGTAGGAAAGTGCCATGAGCACTCCGCAGCCCGAGAGCGCCGAGCGCTACGACGTCGTCCTCCTCGTCGAGCAGCCCCTGGCCCCCGCCGATGCCGAGCTCGTGCGGTCGCTGCACGTGGAGCTCGAGGAGGACATCGGCGACCGCGTCGTCTACCACCTCCTGCTGCCGATGGCCGACGCCGCGGCGTCCGTCGAGGCCTCCCTGGGCGCGATGGGTGGTGCCGACCTGCTGGCCGCGCCGATGACGCCCTCCCCCGACGACCTCGCCCGGATGCGCGCCGAGCACAAGGAGCGGGCCGACCAGGACCTCGCCGCGACCGTGGCCGAGCTGAAGGCCGCCGGTGCCCAGGTCGGCAGTGCCACGGTGATCACCGAGCCGCCCGTCAACGCGCTCGCGGACAAGGTCTACGAGGTCGACGGCCGCGAGGCGATCATCCTCACCCGATCCCACCTGGTCGCCGAGTTCTTCCACGTCGACTGGACCTCGCGCGCCCGCCGCAAGCTCGGCGTGCCCGTGCTCCACCTGCTCGAGCACGAGCAGCCGGAGACCGACGAGGAGGAGTAGCTCCCGGCTCAGCCGGACCCGCCGAGCTCGACCACGATGTCGAGGTGACCGGCATGCCGGGCGTACTCCGCGAGCACATGGAAGCAGATCCACTCCAGCGTGGGGCGATCCTCGCCGAAGCGACCACCCGAGGCAGCCAGCGCTTCGGGCGGGTGCGTCAGCAGGGTCTCGCGCGTCCGCACGCCGATCGCCCGCAGCCGTTCGGCGAGTGCCTCGGCACGGACGCCGTCAGCCACCACCCAGCGGGCACCGGACCGGGTCGCATCGCTGTCATCGGAGCGCCAGGGCTCCTCGACGTTCCAGTCGCCCCAGGGTTCGGGGACCTGCTCCCCCAGGAAGCCCCAGACGAACCAGCGCTGCTCCATGTGCAGCACGTGGCTCAACAGCTCGACCGGGGTCCAGCCCGACGGCACCCGCGGCGTACGACGCTCCTCCGCCGACAGCGCCAGCACGCCGGTGACCAGCTCCTCACGAACCCAGTCGAGGTAGTCCGCCCAGCGCTCGGCGCCCGAAGGTCCGGACCTCGCGGGCTCTGCGCTCACTTGTCCGGGCCGATCCAGTTGCCGTCCTCGTCCCAGTGCTCGGCGACCTTCTTGCTG
>CAZJDU010000051.1:0-24890 GCA_964544855.1 uncultured Nocardioides sp. | reverse complement strand
CGGTCAGAAGCGGTAGTCGAGGAACTTCCCGTCGAAGACGACCACGACGCGGTCGCCGTCGGGGTCGGGTCGGCGGGAGAAGTCGACCTTGAAGTTGATCGCGCTCATGATGCCGTCGCCGAACTCCTCGTGGATGAGCTCCTTGAGCGCCGGCCCGTAGACGGCCACGGCCTCCATGAAGCGGTAGACCGTGGGGTCGGCGGTGAGGGAGTTGTCGATCCCGCGCGAGGGTTGCAGGCAGAGGCTCTCCACCACGGTCTCGTCGAGCTCGAGCAGGGTGCAGGCGGCCTTGGCCTGCTGCTCGGTCATCGGGTGCTGGCCGAGCAGCGCGGCGGTGGTCCACACCAACGGCGCGTCGACGGCCTCGGCGAGCGCGGACCAGCTCACGTCGCGGCGTACCTTCGCGGCCACCACGAGCTCGGCGGCCTCGGACTTGCTCAGGATCGGTGTCATGACCGGCTCCTCGACTGGGCAACGGGGACGCGCGCCAGCGTGGTGGACAGCGGCGGTCGCGGCCACCGTCGGCGGCCACCCGACACCAACTCTTCACACCGCGGAAGCAGCGGTTACGCGCCGGAAAGAACCACCTCCGAGAATCTGTGAGGCCGTGAGTTCGGCGTCACCAGACGCTGTTCGCCGCGACACGGGACACACACGACCCGCTTGCAGACTCGTGTCGCATCCGAAGCTCGGACCCCCAGTGAAGGAGCGACCGATGTCGTACGTCAGCCCCCCGGACCTCGCCCGCACCATCGTCGACGCCGGAGAGTCCAAGGTCTTCTACTCCACCCGCGACACCCTGATCCGCGCCTACATGGCCGGGGCGATCCTCGCCCTCGCCGCGGCCTTCGCGATCACGATCGGCGTCCGCACGGGCGAGCCGCTCGTCGGGGCGGTGCTCTTCCCGGTCGGCTTCTGCATGCTCTACCTGCTGGGCTTCGACCTGCTCACCGGCGTCTTCACGCTCGTGCCGCTCGCCTGGCTCGACAAGCGCCCGGGTGTCACCTTCGGCGCGATGATGCGCAACTGGGGGCTGGTCTTCGTCGGCAACTTCCTCGGCGCGATGACCACCGCGGTGATGATGGCGATCTACTTCACCTACGGCTTCAGTGTCGAGCCCGACGCCGTCGGCCAGGCGATCGGCACGATCGGCGAGGGGCGGACGGTGGGGTACGCCGAGCACGGCGCGGCCGGCATGCTCACGCTCTTCATCCGCGGGGTGATGTGCAACTGGATGGTGTCGACCGGGGTCGTCGGCGCGATGATGTCCAACAGCCTGCCCGGCAAGGTGATCGCGATGTGGATGCCGATCATGGTCTTCTTCTACCTCGGCTTCGAGCACTCGATCGTCAACATGTTCCTCTTCCCGATCGGGCTGATGCTCGGTGGCGACTTCACGGTCGTGGACTACATCTTCTGGAACGAGCTGCCCACCGTCGTCGGCAACCTCGTCGGGGGCCTCACCTTCGTCGGGCTGATGATCTACGCGACCCACGGCCGCACCGCGCCGCTCCGGCCGCGCAAGGTGCAGCCGGCTGCGGAGCAGTCGGCCGAGGAGGAGGAGGAGAAGGTGCTCGCCTGAGCCGTACCGGTGGTTTCGAGGCTCGCACGCTCGCACCTCAACCACCGTCGGCGCACGGTGGTTGAGGTGCGAGGAGCCCTGGCGACGAGCCTCGAAACCACCGAGCGCACGGCCCGTCACACCCGGTCCGGTTCCAGCCCCTCGGGGGTGTGGAGGGAGACCAGGAACCGCCGGGTGTGAGGCGGGGTCGAGCTCGCCGTCGCCAGCGACACCACGATCATCACGGTGAAGGCGAGCGGGACGCACCAGGCCGCGGGGAAGTGGAGCAGGGCGCCCGCCCAGCCGGCGGGGTCGATGCCGACGAGGTGGAGCACGGCGGCCCCGCCGGAGGTGAGCCCGCCGACCACGAGTCCGGTGATCGCCCCCGGTGCGGTCAGGCCGCGCCACCAGATGCCCAGCACCAGCAGCGGACAGAAGGTCGACGCGGCCACGGCGAAGGCCAGCCCCACCGTGTGGGCGACCCCGATGTCGGTGACGGCCAGCGACGCCATCACCGGGATCACGACGGCGATCACCGCCGAGACCCGGAACTCGCTGATCACCGAGCGTGTCGTGCCGTCCGGCCGGGGCCCGAGCAGCCGGCCGGTGACGTCCTGGGTGAGCACCCCGGAGATCGCCACCCCGAGCCCGGAGGCGGTCGAGAGGAACGCCGCGAAGGCGCCGGCGGTGACCAGCGCGGTGAGCAGGTCGCCGCCGATCCCCGACACCATCAGCCGCGGCAGCTCGAGCACCAGGACGTTGGACCGCCCGGAGTCGAGCAGCGCGTCGCCGTAGACCCGGCCGAGGCCGGCATACACCGGCGGCCACAGGTAGAACAGGCCGAGCAGCGCCAGCACGACCAGCGTCGTACGACGCGCACCGCGGCCGTCGGGGTTCGTGTAGAACCGCACGACCACGTGGGGCAGGCCCATGGTGCCGAGGAAGATCCCGATGATGAGGGAGTACGTCGTGTACATCCCCATCGCGCCGTCCGCGACCGGCACCGACCACTCCGACGGGGTGCCGGAGCCGGCGGGGCGGCCGTCGCCCCACCACACCATCACCAGGACCAGGGCGGGCACCAGCAGTGCGGTCAGCTTCAGCCAGTACTGGAAGGCCTGCACGAAGGTGATCGACCGCATCCCGCCGGAGATCACGTTGACCAGCACGACGGCCCCGACGATCACCGGGCCGGTCCACTCCGGCGCACCGATGGCCGCCTCCAGGGTGAACCCCGCGCCCTCGAACTGCGGCAGCAGGTAGAGCCAGCCGACGCCGATCACCAGCACCGAGCAGGCCGCTCGGACCGCGCCGGACGCGAGCCGTGCCTCGGCGAAGTCCGGCAGTGTGTAGGCACCCGAGCGGCGCAGGGGCGCGGCGACGAGTACGAGCAGCGTGAGGTAGCCCGCGGTCCACCCGACCGGGTACCACAGCATCGCGGCGCCGTCGACGAGCAGCAGTCCGGCGATGCCGAGGAACGACGCCGCCGAGAGGTACTCCCCGCCGATGGCTGAGGCGTTGAGCCGTGGGTTGACGGTGCGGGAGGCGACGAAGAAGTCGCTCGTCGTCCGTGAGACCCGCAGTCCCCAGGTGCCGATCCCGACCGTCGCGATGGTCACCACGATGACCGCGACCAGGCCGGGAACGGCGTCGGTGTTCACCGGTGGTGCCTCATCGCTCGCCCCGCACCAGATCGGCGAAGTCCTGCTCGTTGCGCTCGACCCGTCGGACGTAGCGCCAGCCGACGAACAGCAGGAAGGGATAGACGACGACGCCCAGCAGCAGCCACGCCAGCGGCAGTCCCAGCACCTCCCACTGCGCGAGCTGCGGCCAGAGCCGGAAGGCCAGCGGCAGCAGGCCGAGCGTGATCGCCAGCAGCACCAGCACCCGCGCGGCCAGCACCATCTGCTCGCGCAGCAGCGACCGCAGGTAGATCCCGCCCATCTCGGTCTGCTCGTGGACGTCTCCCCAGCGGCTGCGGGGACGCGTGGACGCCAGCCGTCGCGGTGGGGCGGTGATCCGGACCCGCTGCGGCGGGCGCTCCTCGGTCATCAGGCGCCCCGCGCCCGTCGTACGAGGACGTCGCGCAGCTCGCGGGTGTGGCGCCGGGCGACCGGCAGCTCGACCCCGCCGACGAGCACGGTGCAGCGACCGGCCTCGGTGCGGACCTCGTCGACGTGGCCGAGCGAGACCAGCAGCGACCGGTGGATCCGCCAGAAGCCGGCGGGCTGCCACTCCTCCTCCAGCGTCGACAGCGGGATCCGCACGAGATAGCTGTCGCCGGTCGCCGTGTGCAGCCGCGCGTAGTCGCCCTGCGCCTCGACGTAGGAGATCTCGCCGCGGTCGACGAACCTGGTGACGCCGCCGCGCTCGACCGGGATCTGGGTGTCCTCGGCCGGTACGGCGCGCTCGCTGCCGCCGACCACGCGGCGGATCGCCTCGCCGAGCCGCTCGGCGCGCACCGGCTTGAGCAGGTAGTCGACCGCCTCCAGGGCGAAGGCATCCACCGCGTGCTGCTCGTGGGCGGTCACGAAGACGACCGGCGGCGGCTGCTTGAAGCGGCCCAGCACCTCGGCCAGCTCCAGTCCGCTGAGCCCCGGCATCTGGATGTCGAGGAAGACGCAGTCGACGCTGGTGTCCCGCAGCGTCCGCAGGCCCTGGGTCGCCGACTGGCAGGCGATCACCTCGCCGACGCGGCTGTCGCCCGACAGCAGGTAGGTCAGCTCGTCGAGCGCCGGCTTCTCGTCGTCCACGACGAGGACCTTCAGTCCCGGCGCTCGGCGATCGAGCCTGTCGAGGTTCATCCTACACTCACTCCTGGTGCGAACTTCGGCACCCGTACGACCACCTTCGTCCCAGCCCCCGGGGCGGTCTCCACGACCAGACCGTAGTCGTCCCCGAAGGTCGCCCGCAGCCGTCCGTCCACATTGCCGAGAGCGGTGGAGTCGAGCTCGACGTCACCGGCGAGTGCGCGTCGTACCTTCTCCGGGTTCTCGCCGGCGCCGTTGTCCTCGACCTCGACCACGCACTCGTGCCCCCGGTCGTGGGCGGCGATCCGCAGCTCGCCGACGGAGTCCATGCCCTCGATGCCGTGCCGTACGGCGTTCTCCACCAGGGGCTGGAGGCACAGGAACGGCACCACCACCGGCAGCACCTCCGGCGCGATGTTGAGCGTCACCTGGAGCCGGTCGCCGAAGCGGGCCTGCTCCAGCAGCAGGTAGCGCTCGATCGATCGCAGCTCCTCGGCGAGCGTGGTGTACTCCCCGTGCCGGCGGAAGGAGTAGCGGGTGAAGTCGGCGAACTCCAGCAGCAGGTCGCGGGCGCGGTCGGGGTCGGTGCGCACGAAGCTGGCGATCGCGCCCAGCGAGTTGTAGACGAAGTGCGGACTGATCTGCGCCCGCAGCGCCCGGACCTCGGCCTCGATCGCCCGGTTGCGGCTGGCGTCGAGCTCGGCGAGCTCGAGCTGGCCCGACACCCACTGGCCGACCTCCTCGGTGGCGCGCACCAGCCCGGCCGTCGGCGTCGGGGCGTAGGCCTGGATGGTGCCGACGACGAGGTCCTCCACGACGAGCGGGCTGACCACGGCGGTGCGCACCGGGCAGCCTGCCACGAGGCAGTCCAGCTGGCTGCGGTCGACGGTGCGGGTGGAGATCCCGTCGCCGGTGGCGCTGGCGTGACCGGAGTCGATCAGCCGGCCGGCGATCGCGCCCGCCTGCTCCTGGTGGTGGCTGCCGGTGCCGTCCCAGGCGAGCGTCGCGGCCGCGTCGGTCAGCGCGAGTGCCGGCGTACCGAGCAGGGTGCGCAGGTGGCGGATCGCCCGCTCGGCGCTGTCGGTGGTGAGGCCCTCGCGCAGCGCCGGGGAGGCCAGCGACGCCTGGTGCAGCGCGCGGAAGGTGGCCCGGTCAGCCTCGCTGCCCAGGTGGCCCCGCTTGCGCCACCGTCTCGCCACGTCGCCCGCTAGCGGAAGTCGATGAGGAGGACACCCGAGTCGTCGTCGGTCGGGGGCTCGACGGGCGACCGCTCGGCGGTGTCGTCGCGCTGCTCGGCCCTCACCGGCTCGGCGGGGACGCCGGACGACGCTGCTGAGTCCTGGCCGTCCTGCTGGTCCCCCGGCTGGTCGACCTGCTCGCCGGCCGGTCGCGCCCTGGGCTGCGGGCGGATGCCGAGCACGGCGTGGAAGCACTGCGCGAGGACCGGGATCTGCATGCCGTCCATGCCGCGGCCGTAGTCGTCGTAGAACGCGAGCACCTCCTGCAGCTTGGCCTCGCGGCCCGGCGCGTCGAGGGTGGCCACGTTGGAGCGGGAGAGCACCATGTCCTGGATCGACTCCCGGTCGATGGCGTGCCAGTGCTTGAAGGTCTTCTGCTCGATCGGGCCGAAGTTGGGCGAGGTGAGCAGCGAGTCCGGTGGGTCGGTCGCCAGGCTCTCCTGGTCGCCGATGATCGCCCCGAGCCGCTTCACCCAGGGGACCCGGGCGTCGCGGATGTTCCACGTGAGCGCGAGCCGGCCACCCCGCTTGAGCACCCGCGCGATCTCCGGCAGGGCCCGCTCGTGGTCGAACCAGTGATAGGCCTGGCCCGCCACCACGACGTCGTACGTCGCATCCGCGGCGGGGATCTCCTCCGCCGTGGTCTGCGAGACCCGCGCCTCGGGCAGCTTGAGCGCGAGCTGGTCGAGCATCGCCGGGTCGGGGTCGGTGGCGTGCACGTCGTGCCCCAGCGCGACCAGCTGCTCGGTGAGCTTGCCGGTGCCGGCGCCGAGCTCGAGCACCGAGAGCGGCTCCTCACCGGTCAGCCAGACCGCCGCCGCACGCGGGTAGCCCGGCCGGCCGCGCTCGTAGGCGGCGGCCACCCCACCGAAGGAGAGGGCGGGGTCGGGCTGAGCGGAGCTGGGGTCCTCGGGCGGCGTCGACATCACCGCCCACGGTAGCCGCTCGGTAGGGTCCGCGGGGTGAGCGAGGACCCACTTGGCTGGCTGGTGTCGTTGGAAGGGGTGCCGTCGGGCTTCGCCGGCGCCCGGGACGGCATCGACGTGGTGCTGCGCGATCGCGGGCTGCGACGCACCTCTCCCGAGACGACGGCGGAGTCGCTGCTGCGCGGCGCGCACGCGAGCGCGGTGCTCGAGGGCTCCGCCTCGTCGCTGGCCGAGGTGCGCGCGGGCGAGATGGACGAGATCGCCGCCGACGCCGTCCGGGTCTCGACCGAGCTGCTGTCGCTGACCCCGGTGCTGCGACGTACGCCGTTGCAGGCGCTGGCGCGGATCCACGCGATCGCCGGGGGCGGGTCGGTGGCCGACGAGCGGCTGGGCCGGCCCCGCGACGCGGAGGCGGCCGACCGGCTGCGCACCGTCGCCACGCTCGTCACTGCCGACACCGACGCGCCGGCGCTCGCCGTGGCCGCGGTGGTGCACGCCGAGCTGGCCACGGCCGCGCCCTTCGCCTCCCACAACGGCATCGTCGCCCGCGCCGCCGAGCGGCTGGTGCTGGTGGCGCGGGGCGTGGACGAGAAGTCACTGATCGTCCCCGAGGCCGCCCACCTGGCGCTGCGCCCGGAGTACGAGTCGAACCTGCGCGGCTACGCCACCGGCGGGCAGCCCGGCCGCCACGCGTGGTTGCTCTACGCGATCGAGGCCTACGCCGCCGCGGCCGAGGCGAGTCCACTGCTGCGCGACGCCGAGTAGGTCCTTCGGCTGTCGAGGCCGTCCTCGTCGGTCGAGTGGCGCCCGCGAGGGACGAGCGGGCGCGTATCGAGACCCCGGAACCCTCGCAGGTCGGCTGGTGGGTCTCGCTACGCCCGGTCTCGGCCTCGCAAGCTCGGCCGAGCGGGCTACTCGACCTCCTCGGCCGACGCGTCGCTCCTCGTACCTCGGAGCGACGCTGGCCTCGGAAAATGCAGGTGGCACCCGAGGCTTGATGCGCCGCCGGGTGCCACCGCTCCACACGATCTCGGCTACCAGGCGTGCACCGTCGAATTGCCGCCCCGGGAGTCTCCCGGTAGCAGGCGCCCTGTTGGGAAGGGTAGATCGCCGCGTGGGTACCGGGACCGTGTGTCGATCTTGAGTTCTGACAACCTTTGTACGCCCCCCACCGGCCACCTTCAAGGCTTGTATTTTCCGGTCCGGTGGGGTTCAGTGAGCGGTTGGGTCCACCGGCGGCACCGGGGGTTCAGGCCGACTCACCGCGGCGTCGTACGCCGGCCCAGACCGCCGCGCCGACCGCCACCACACCGCCCACCGCGAGCGCGGCGAGCGTCGGCTTCGGCGGGGGCAGCGGCACCCGGGTGCGCAGCTCGACCGGCTTGGTGAAGACCAGCACCGGCCAGTCGTTGGCCTCGGCGGCCTTGCGCAGCTCCTTGTCCGGGTTGACCGCGTAGGGGTGACCGACGGCCTCCAGCATCGGCACGTCGGTGGCGGAGTCGCTGTAGCCGTAGCACTGCTCGAGGTCGTAGCCGCACTCGTCGGCGAGCGCCCGGATCGCGGCGGCCTTCTCCTCGGCGTAGGCGTAGTACTCGATCTCGCCGGTGTACTCCCCGTCGACGATCTCGAGCCGGGTGGCGACGACCCGGTCCGCGCCGAGCATCGCGCCGATCGGCTCCACGACGTCGCTCCCGGAGGACGAGACGATGACGACGTCGCGGCCGGCGAGGTGGTGCTCGGCGATGAGCTGCACGGCCTCGTCGTAGACCAGCGGGTCGACGACGTGGTGGAGCGTCTCGGCGACGATCTCGCGCACCGTCGCGACGTCCCATCCGGCGACCAGCTGTGACATGAAGCCGCGCATCCGCTCCATCTGGTCGTGGTCGGCGCCACCGGTGAGGAAGACGAACTGGGCGTAGGCCGACCGCAGCACCGCCCGACGCGAGATCAGCCCCCCGGCATGGAAGGGCTTGCTGAAGGCGAGCGCGCTCGACTTGGCGATGATCGTCTTGTCGAGGTCGAAGAACGCAGCGGTCGGGGCCGCCGGGTCAGCCATGCCTCGATGGTAGAGGTCCCGAGCCAACGGACCGGCGCCACCGTCCCGGCGACCTCAGGAGTCACACCACGAGCCACGAGTCGTCCCCAGGCGTGCCGGCGTACGGCGTTGTCCACAGCCCGACGACGCCCTGGTGTGAACCGTCCCGTGGTGGGCCAGACCCTCCACATGACTGCACTTCCGACGACCGACACCGCCACGCCGCTGCTGCTGACCGACGACGAGGAGCTCCTCGGGGCGCTGCTGCCGCTGGCTGCCGCTGCCGACGTGGTCCCGCGGACCGTGCGAGATCCGCTCGACGCCGTCCCCGGATGGACCCGGGCCCCCGTCGTGTTGGTCGGCGTGGACCTCGCCGCGGACATGGCGAGGCTCGCGCCCGAGCGCCGCCCCCACACCTACGTCGTCTCCTGCCGGAGGGTGCCGGACGACATGTTCCGTACGGCGCTGCAGCTCGGCGCCGAGCAGGTCGTGGAGCTGCCGAGCTCGGCGGGCTGGCTCACCGACCTCCTCGCCGACCTCACCGAGCAGCGCCCCGACGCCGGCCGGGTGATCGGCGTCATCGGCGGCTCGGGAGGTGCGGGCGCGACGATGCTGGCGTGCGCGCTCGGCCAGTGGGCCGCTCGGTCGGGGGAGACGGTGGTCATCGACTGCGACCCCCAGGGCCCCGGGCTGGACCGGGTGCTCGGCCTGGAGCGCACCGACGGCTTCCGGTGGGACGCGCTGTGCCAGACCACCGGCCGGCTCAGTGCGCGGGCGCTCCGCGACGCCCTGCCCCGGCGCGACACCCTCGGTGTGCTGTCGTGGTACGTCGGCGAGGAGCCCCGCACGTTGCAGGCCTTCGCGGTGCGCGAGGCGCTCTCGGCCGCCCGTCGCGGCCACCGGACGGTGGTGGTCGACCTGCCGCGCACCCCCGACCCGGTGGTCGACGAGGTCGCCGCTCGCTGCGACCGGCTGCTCGTGGTGACGATCGGCAGTGTGCTCGGCGTGGCCTCGACCGCGCGGCTGCGGACGCGGTTCGCCGGCGCGGCCGACGCCGGCGTGGTGCTGCGCGGCGACGCGTTGCCGGCACGGGAGGTCGAGCGCGCCGTGCGGATGCCTGTGCTCGCCCAGATGGCCGACCAGCGCAACCTCGGCGAGAACGTCGACCTCGGGCACGGACCGATCCGATCGGGTCGGGGTCCGCTCGCCCGCGCCGCCGCGGCGCTGCTCGGATGACCCGGCACGACGTGGCCGCCGACGACGTCGCGGCGCTGGTCGACGAGGTCCGCGGCCGGCTGTCCCGCGCGCCGGGCGAGCTGACGCCGCACCGGGTCGCCGATGCGCTCCGGGCCGCGGGCCGTCCGGTCGGGGACACCACCGTGCTCGCCGTCTACGAGCAGCTGCGGCGCGACGTCGTCGGCGCCGGTCCGCTCGACCCGCTGCTCCACCAGCCGGGCGTCACCGACGTCCTGGTCAACGGCGCCGGCGAGGTGTACGTCGACCACGGGGACGGCCTCGAGCGCAGTGAGGTGCGGTTCGCCGACGAGGCTGCCGTACGACGCCTCGCGCAGCGGCTGGTCAGTGCCGGCGGCCGGCGCCTGGACGACGCGGCGCCGTACGCCGACGTGCGCCTGCCCGACGGCACCCGCTGCCATGCCGTGCTGGCGCCGCTGGCCCGGCCGGGGACGGCGATCTCGCTGCGGGTGCCGCGACGGGGCGGGTTCTCGCTGGCCGGGCTGCACGAGGCCGGCACGCTGACCGACGAGACGCAGTCGCTGCTGCGGGGGGTGATCGCCAGCCGGCGGGCGTTCCTCGTCACCGGCGGCACCGGCAGCGGCAAGACGACGCTGCTCGCGGCGCTCCTCGGCGAGGTCGCCCCCGAGGAGCGGATCCTCGTCGTCGAGGACGCCACCGAGCTGCGGCCGGAGCATCCGCACGTGGTCGGGCTGGAGGCGCGGCCGGCCAACCTGGAGGGGCACGGTGCGGTGGTGCTGCGCGATCTGGTGCGGCAGGCGCTGCGGATGCGGCCTGACCGGCTGGTCGTGGGGGAGGTCCGCGATGCCGCGGTGGTCGACCTGCTGGCGGCGATGAACACCGGTCACGAGGGAGGCTGTGGCACGGTGCACGCCAACTCCGCCGCCGACCTCCCGGCGCGGATCGAGGCCCTCGCGCTGGCGGCAGGACTGGGCCGGGAGGCCGCACACAGCCAGCTCGCCGCGGCCGTGGACGTCGCCCTGCACCTGACCCGCGGCCCCGGCGGCCGGCGACGGCTGAGCGAGATCGGCGTGCTGCAGCGTGATCCGGCCGGGCTGGTGCACACCGTGCCCGCCGCGACGGTCGACGCGGAGGGCCGGCTGCGCTGGGGTGCGGGAGCGGACCGGCTGGGGGAGCTGGTCGCGCCGTGACCGCGGTGCTGTGCGTGGCGTCGGCTGCGGCAGCGGTCGGGCTGGCGGTGCGGCCGCCGGCGGCGGTCGGCCGGGCACGTCGGGTGCCGCGACGGGTGCTGGTGGCCACCATCGGAGCTGGCTGTGGCGGGCTCGCGTGGTGGGCGGCGGACCGGCCGCACCTCGTGGTGCTGCTCGGCATCGGGATCGCGACGGCCGTGGCGGCGGGCCGGCTGGTCGCCGCCCGCCGCGCTCACCAGGGCGCAGGCAGGGTGCGCGGTCGCGTCGTCGAGCTCTGCGACGCGCTCGAGGGCGAGCTGGCCGCCGGGCAGACCCCGGTCGCGGCCCTGCGGCGAGCGACCGCGGAATGGCCGGCACTGGATCGGGTGACCCGCGTCGCGGTCGCGGGCGGCGACGTCCCCGATGCGTTGCGGGACGCGGCGGGTGAGCCCGGTGCGGGGGACCTGCGGGTCCTCGCCGCGGCATGGCAGGTCGCTCACCGCACGGGGCACGGCCTCGGCGACGCGGTCGCCCGGGTGGCGGCCGAGCTGCGGGCGGCCGACCAGACCCGGCGAGTCGTGACCGGTGAGCTCGCCTCGGCTCGCGCGACGGCGCGGCTGGTCGCGGCACTCCCGCTGGCGGCGATGGCGCTCGGCAGCGGCGCCGGCGGCCGGCCGTGGGCGTTCCTGTTCGGCCATCCGGTGGGGCTGGTGTGCCTGGCGGCGGGGCTGGCGTGCGGGCTGGCCGGGCTGGCCTGGATCGAGGCACTCGCCCGCGACGTGGAGCGCGGGCGGTGACGTCGCTGGTGCTCGTGGTGGCCGCGGGCGCGGCGGCGTGGCTGGCCGTGCCGGGGCCGCGCCGGGTCGGGCCGACGGAGGTGCCGGCGCCGGCCGCCGTGCCGGCGGTCGCGGATCCCGGTCCGGTCCGGCGGTGGCGGGCGCTGTGGGCGGTGCTCGCCGGGGCGGGTGCCGGCGCCTTCCTCGGTGGGCCGCTTGCGCTGCCGGCGGCGGTGGGCGTCGGTGCCGCCGTGTGGGTGGTGGCCGGGCGCGGCGAGCCACGCGACGTACGGCGCCGGCGGGAGGAGGTACGTCGCGACCTTCCGCACGTCGTCACCCTGCTCGGGGCCGCGCTGCGGTCGGGGGCGTCGGCACCGGCGGGGATCAGGATGGTGTGCCGGGCGCTGCCCGGACCGGCGACCGAGCTGCTCGACGGCGTGGCGGCGCGGCTCGACCTCGGTGGCGACCCCGCGACGGTGTGGGGCGGTCTCACCGACGACCCCGCGCTGGGGCCGCTCGGTCGGACGATGGCGCGCACCCACCGCACGGGCGCTCCCGTGGTGGCGGCCGTCGACCGGCTCTCGGAGGAGCTGGCGCAGCGCGCTCGCGCGGAGGTGGAGGACCGCGCGCGGGCGGTCGGTGTGCGGGCGGCCGTGCCGCTCGGGGTGTGCCTGCTGCCGTCCTTCCTGCTGCTGGGCATCGTCCCGCTCGCCGCCGGTCTCATCGGCACCCTCAGCCTCTGAGACGGCCATCTGTCGTCCACAGCCGGTGCCACGGCACCCCGGTCGTCCACAGCCGGGACGAGGTGGTGCGGGGGATGGCGGTCCCCGCGGGTTGGCTCTGCGATGCGGTCGCGACCGGCGCGGCCACGGACCGAGGAGGAGACCGATGAAGCAGGGACGGCGGGACGAGGAGCAGGGCATCACCACGGCGGAGTACGCCGTCGGCACAGCAGCCGGAGCCGGGCTGGCAGGACTGCTCTACAAGCTGCTGAGCGGTGGCTTCGGCGACCAGATGCTGAAGACGCTGTTCGACCACGTGCTGGGGCTGCTGGGGATCGGATGAGGCGCCGGGCGGACCGTGGTGCGGTCACCGCGGAGCTCGCGCTCACGCTGCCGATCCTGCTGGCGGTCACCGTCGGGCTGGTGTGGCTGCAGTCGGTGGGAGCGGCGCAGGTGCGCACGGTCGACGCGGCCCGCGAGGCTGCGCGCGCGGTCGCCCGGGGCGACGGTGCCGCGGCGGCGGTGGCGGTCGGCGAGCGGGTGGCACCGGAGGGGGTGAGCGTGTCGGTCACCACCACCGGTGACCGGGTCGTGGCGCACGCGAGCGGCCGGGTGGCGGGGCCGGGTGGGCTCTTCGGCTTCCTGCCGGGTGCCCCGGTGTCGGCCGAGGCGGTGGCGGTGGCCGAGGAGCAGCCACCGTGACCGCGAGGGTCCGGCGCCGCGGCGAGCAGGGCGCTGCGTCCGTGCTCGCCGCGGTCCTCATCGGGCTGCTGATGCTCATCGGCTGCGCGCTCGGGGTCGCGTCGGGGCTGGTCGTCGACCACCGCAGGGCCCAGTCGGCCGCGGACCTGGCTGCTCTCGCCGCGGCGGGTGCGCTGCGGGACGGTGCCGACCCGTGCTCGGCCGGAGCCGAGGTGGCCGAGGCCAACGGCGCCGAGCTGGCGTCCTGCGACGTGCGGGGTGAGGACGTGACCGTCGAGGTGGTGGTGCGCGGACCCCGGTGGCTCGGCTGGGCGGGCGATCTGGACTCGCGGGCGCGGGCCGGTCCCGGCGCCGGCGTCGAGAGGTGAGATGCCGATCGGTGATGACGGCACCGGTCGCGGCGTTCGTCCGGCGCCGCCGACCCCTCACCCGTGGCTGTTGTCGTCCTCGCCCTCGGCGCGGTCGGCCTCCTCGAGCTTGTCGTGCAGCTCGTCGAGCTTCTTCTGCTCCTTGCGGCGGCGCCAGCCCCGCTGGGCGCCGTACTTCAGGAACCAGAGGCCGGCGAGGATCGCCGCGCCGGCCGCGAGGCCGAGAAAGAAGATCACCTCGGGGGCGACGTTGAAGCCGAGGAACTCCGTGGTGCGCTCGTCGGGGCTGCCGTCGACGATGTCGTAGCCGATGCCGAAGAGGCCGCCGAGCACCAGCAGCGCACCGACCACGATGAGCAGCACACCGAAGATCGCCATACCTCCACGCTACTCGGCCGGTGCCCGCGCCTCGGTGAGCAACGCGTCGAGCAGCCGGATCGCACCGGACTTGTCGAGCGGCTCGTTGCCGTTGCCGCACTTGGGTGACTGGATGCACGACGGGCAGCCGTCGCTGCACTCACAGGCGAGGATCGCGTCGCGGGTGGCGGTCAGCCACGAGCGCGCCGTGCCGAAGCCCCGCTCGGCGAAGCCGGCGCCGCCGGGATGACCGTCGTGGACGAAGACCGTGAGCTGCCCCGTGTCGGGGTGGCGGGCGGTGGAGACGCCGCCGATGTCCCATCGGTCGCAGGTGGCGAAGAGCGGCAGCAGCCCGATCGAGCAGTGCTCCGCCGCATGGGCGGCCCCCGGCAGGTCGTCGCGGTCCAGCCCGGTGCTGATGAGCACCTCGTCGGGCACCGTCCACCACACCGCGGTGGTGCGCAGCGTGCGCTTCGGCAGGTCGAGCAGCGTCTCCCCGAGCACCTCGCCGGTGCGGGCGTTGCGCGTGAGGTAGGACGTCACCTGGTTGGTCACCTCCACGGTGCCCAGCCCCAGCCGACAGCGGCCCCATCGCTCGGTGGCGGACCGTTCGACGATGCTGATGTCGGTCAGGTCCCGGGCCGTGGTCGTGTAGTCGACGTCGGCCGGGCCGAGCACCGCCACGTGCTCCTCCAGGTCGAGGGTCTCCACGAGCCAGGTCTCGCCGCGGTGGAGATAGATCGCTCCCTCGTGGGCGGTGGCGTGGGCGCGACCGCCGTCGACGGTGCCGATCACCCGCCCGGTGCCGCCCTCGATCAGCTGCACCTCCCGGCCCCCGGTGGAGCGGATGTCGGCGAGGTCGGCGGCCCGGCGCCGGTCGGTCCAGAACCACCCCTGCGGACGGCGGCGCAGCAGCCCGGCGCCGGTGAGCTGGTCGAGCACACCGCGGGCGGTCGGTCCGAACAGCGGCAGGTCGGCGGTGGTCATCGGGACCTCCTGGGCCGCGGCGCACAGGTGCGGGCCGAGCACGTAGGGGTTGTCCGGGTCGAAGACGGTGCCCTCGACCGGTTGGCCGAGCAGTGCGTCGGGATGGTGCACGAGGTAGGTGTCCAGCGGGTCGTCCCGCGCGACGAAGAGCCCGAGCGCGCTGCCGCCGGTGCGTCCGGCACGTCCCACCTGCTGCCAGAACGCGGCCCGGGTGCCGGGATAGCCCGTGATCACGACCGCGTCGAGCCCGGAGACGTCGATGCCGAGCTCCAGTGCGTTCGTGGCGGCGAGCGCGAGCAGCCGGCCGCTGCGCAGGTCCTCCTCCAGCGCGCGCCGCTCCTCGGGCAGGTAGCCGCCGCGGTAGGAGTCGACGCGGGCCGCCAGCGCCGGGTCCACCTCCGCCAGCAGCCCGGCGGTGCGCTGCGCGACCTGCTCCACCCCGCGCCGGGACCGCACGAACGCCAGCGTCCGGACGTCCTCGATGACGAGGTCGGCGAGCAGGTCGGCGGTCTCGGCGGGTGCCGGGCGGCGCACGGGCGCGCCGTGCTCTCCGGCGTACGACGTCAGGGGCGGCTCCCACAGGGCGACCGCGACCTCGCCGTGGGGCGAGGCGTCGTCGGTGACGGCCGTGACGTCGAGCCCGGTGAGCCGGCTGGCGGCGACCTCCGGCTCGGCGACGGTGGCCGAGGCGAGCACGAAGGTCGGCTCGCTGCCGTGGGCGGCGCAGACCCGTCGCAGCCGGCGCAGCACGTGCGCGACGTGCGCGCCGAACACGCCGCGGTAGTGGTGGCACTCGTCGATGACGACATACCGCACCGCCGCGAAGAACCGGGACCAGCGCTCGTGCGCCGGCAGCAGCGAGCGGTGCAGCATGTCCGGGTTGGTGAGCACATACTCCCCGTGGTCGCGGGTCCACTCCCGGTGCTCCGGCGGGCTGTCACCGTCGTGGGTCGCGACCCGGACGTCCAGTCCGAGGCCCTCGATCGCCGACCGCTGGTCCTGGGCGAGCGCCTTCGTGGGGGCGACGTAGAGCACGGCGGCGCCGCGGCGGCCTCGTGGACCGCGGCCGGAGCGGATCGCGGTGAGCCCGGGCAGCAGGTAGCCGAGCGACTTGCCCGACGCGGTGCCGGTGGCCAGCACGACGTGCTGACCGGCGTGCGCGGCCTCGGCGGCGGCGACCTGGTGGCGCCACGGCCGGGGTACGCCCTGGGCCTCGTACGCCGCCACCACGGCCGGGTCGGCCCACGCCGGCCACGCGTCGTACGACGCCTCCCGGGCCGGGCGCGTCTCCAAGTGGGTCAGCCGTCCCTCCCGGCGGGGGCCGGCGGCCAGACGCTGCACGAGCGCGGTCGGGTCGGCAGCTGTCACGTCGGGATTCTCCCAGGGGCGGCGTGCGGCCGGCGACGGTGCCGGGCGGGATCTCGTTACCCCGGATGGGGGACGGCGTGATTGGATGGCACCCGGCTGAGGCGTAGTGAGATGGGGGATCGTAGCCGTGGACCTGACACTGACCACCCGTGAGGCGGGCGACCGCACCGTGATCGCGGTCGGTGGCGAGGTCGACGTCTACACCGCGCCCCGGCTCCGCGACACCATCACCGAGCTGGTCGGCGCCGGCTCCACCGAGCTGCTGGTCGACCTCTCCGGCGTGGAGTTCCTCGACTCCACCGGCCTCGGCGTGCTCGTCGGCGGCCTGAAGAAGGTCACGGCCACGGGTGGCTCGCTCGAGCTGGTCTGCTCCTCCGAACGGCTGCTCAAGATCTTCCGGATCACCGGGCTCGGCAAGGTCTTCACGATCCACGACTCCGCCGACGCCGCCCTGGCCTGAGACCTCGCGGCTGGTTCTCCGGTGGCCTGCAGCGATCCCCGGTTGACCGGGGATCCCTGAACTTGTCTGGCACTGCAACGCCGGACAACATCAGGAATCCCCGGTCAACCGGGGATCCCTGACGTCTCCTGCCCTCCCCACCACCCCGTGACGTGATCCGCATCACACAACCGGTGTGGCCTGGGCCACACTCTGCGTAGACTCCGGGCACGTTCTATGACCGGGGTCACATCGACCCTCATCCGAACCCCCAGGAGGCAACGCATGGCCGGGATCATTCCCGCGGCCGTCGAAGTCACCGGCAGCAACCTCGTGCTGGTCGTCCTCGTCGCCGTGATCGCGATCGGAGCACTCGGGATGGCGGCGCTGTTCCGATCCGAGGTGCTCTCGGCGGGCGAGGGCACGCCGAAGATGCAGGAGATCGCGCAGGCGGTGCAGGAGGGCGCGAACGCCTACCTGATGCGGCAGTTCAAGACCCTCGGGATCTTCGCCGCGCTGGCGTTCCTGTTGCTGCTGGCGCTGCCGGCCGACGACTGGGTGGTCCGGGTCTTCCGATCGGTGTTCTTCCTGGTGGGCGCCGGGTTCTCGGCGGCGATCGGCTATCTCGGCATGTCGCTCGCGGTCCGGGCCAACCTCCGGGTGGCCGCGGCCGCCGAGTCCGAGGGCCGCGATCCGGCGATGAACATCGGGTTCCGCACGGGCGCGGTGGTCGGCATGTCCACGGTCGGCCTCGGTCTGCTGGGCGCGAGCGTCGTGGTGATCCTCTTCCAGGACGAGGCGGCCCACGTGCTCGAGGGCTTCGGCTTCGGTGCCGCGCTGCTGGCGATGTTCATGAGGGTCGGCGGCGGCATCTTCACCAAGGCCGCGGACGTCGGCGCCGACCTGGTCGGCAAGGTCGAGCAGGGCATCCCCGAGGACGACCCGCGCAACGCCGCCACCATCGCCGACAACGTGGGCGACAACGTCGGCGACTGTGCCGGCATGGCCGCCGACCTCTTCGAGTCCTACGCCGTCACCCTGGTCGCGGCGCTGATCCTCGGCTCGCAGGCGTTCGGTGACAAGGGGCTGGTCTTCCCGCTGCTGATCCCCGCGGTCGGCGCCATCACGGCCGTGATCGGCACCTACCTCTGCCGTCCCCGCGCGGGCGAGAGCGGGCTCACCACCATCAACCGGGCCTTCTACATCTCCGCCGCGATCAGCCTGGTCGGCTGCGCGATCGTCGCGTTCGCCTACCTCCCGAGCCGCTGGGCCGGCTTCGGCCTCGACATGATCGGCGCCGCCGATGTGTCACCGCCCGTCTTCGCCACCGGCGCCGTCTCGATCGGCATCGTCCTCGCCGCCGCGATCCTCGCGCTGACGGGCTACTTCACCGGCACCGACCACCGTCCGGTCAAGGACGTCGGACGTACGTCGCTGACGGGCCACGCGACCGTGATCCTCTCCGGGCTCGCCGTCGGTCTGGAGTCCGCGGTCTACACCGCGCTGGTGATCGGTGCCGCGGTGTTCGGTGCCGCGCTGCTCGCGGGCGGCACAGTGGTGCTGGCGCTCTTCGCCGTCGCCCTCGCCGGCTGCGGTCTGCTGACCACGGTCGGCGTGATCGTCGCGATGGACACCTTCGGCCCGGTCTCCGACAACGCGCAGGGCATCGCGGAGATGTCCGGCGAGGTCGACGAGGAGGGCGCGCAGATCCTGACCGAGCTCGACGCGGTCGGCAACACCACGAAGGCGATCACCAAGGGCATCGCGATCGCCACCGCCGTGCTCGCGGCCAGCGCGTTGTTCGCGTCGTACACCCAGAGCGCGTTCGCCGAGGCGGGCGAGTTCGCCGGCGAGGTCGGGGACACGTTCCTGGTGTTCGACGCCAAGCTCATCGTGGGTGCGCTGCTCGGCGCCAGCGTGGTGTTCCTCTTCTCGGGCCTCGCGATCAACGCGGTCGGCCGCGCGGCCGGTGCGGTGGTCTTCGAGGTGCGGCGCCAGTTCCGCGACATCCCGGGGATCATGGACGGCAGCGGGCGCCCGGAGTACGGCCGGGTGGTCGACATCGTCACCCGCGACTCGCTGCGTGAGCTCGCGACGCCGGGCATCCTGGCGATCCTGAGCCCGATCGCGGTGGGCTTCGGACTCGGCGTCGGCCCGCTCGCCGGCTTCCTGGTCGGCGCGATCGCCACCGGCACGCTGATGGCGGTCTTCCTCGCCAACGCCGGCGGCGCGTGGGACAACGCCAAGAAGCTGGTCGAGGACGGGCACCACGGCGGGAAGGGCTCCGAGGCTCACGCGGCCACGGTGACCGGTGACACCGTCGGCGACCCGTTCAAGGACACCGCCGGTCCGGCGATCAACCCGCTGCTCAAGGTGATGAACCTGGTGTCGCTGCTGATCGTCGGTGCGATCGTGACCCTCTCCTACGGCTCGAGCGAGAACGACGCCGTCCGGATCACGATCGCCGTCGTCGCGGCACTCGGCATCGCCGTCGCGGTGTTCGTGTCCAAGCAGCGCTCGGCCGTCATCAACGACGAGGAGCCGGCGCCGGCGGAGGAGGCCGCCTGACCGGCTGACGCGCAGCCCGCGGATCAGGGGCGGGGCAGGGTGATGGTGAACCCTGCCCCGCCTTCTGCTGCCGGGCCCACCCGGATCGTCCCGCCGAGCCGGACGACGAGCCGGTGCACGATCGCCAGGCCGAGGCCGTGGCCGCCGGGCCGGTGGCCGGCGTACCGCTCGTGGAGCGCGCCGGGACGGAAGGCGACGGCCGCGTCGCCGGTGGTCAGGCCGGGGCCGGAGTCGCGCACCTCCACGACCGTCCCGCCGTCGGGGTCCGGACGTGCCGCGATCACGACCTCCGGCCGGGAGGAGCCCTCGGCGTCGGCGGCGCAGACCCGGACGGCGTTGTCGAGCAGCGCGTCGATCACCTGGCGCAGGCGGTCGGCGTCGGTGTGGGCGCGGGTCGGTGCGGTCTCGGCGCGCACCCCCACCCCGACCGCCTCGGCCCGCGCGGTCCAGGCGGCCGCGGCCGCCTCGACCAGCGGTGCCACGTCGACGTCGCCGAGATCGAGGGTGAAGTCGTCGGCCTCCATCCGAGCGAGCCGCAGCAGGTCGGCGACGTAGCGCTCCATACGCTCGGACTCCGCGAGCATGCTGCGGCCCACCTCGGCGGACTCGTCGGCCGGGATCATGCCGTCGGCCAGTGCCTCGGCATAGCCGTGGATCGCGGTGAGCGGCGTGCGCAGCTCGTGGGAGACCGACAGCAGGAACTCCCGCTCGCGTGCCTCGCTGGTGCGCAGTGCCTCGTCGAGGGAGCCCAGGGCCGCGGTCACGTCGGCCACCTCGGGCGGCCCCCCGGAGGGCAGCGGTACACCGCGGCGTCCGGCGGCCAGGCCCCGCGCGGCACCCGCGGTCGCCGCGAGCGGCCGGCCCAGGTGCCGGGCGACCAGCCAGCCGACCACCGTGGCGGCCAGCAGCCCCAGCGCCATCGCGAGGACCACCCGTCGCCGGAGCCGGGCGGTGGCCTCGTCGACGATCTCGGCGTCGGTGATCACGACGACCGCACCCCGCCCCGAGCGCGCCGGCCGCGCCTCGACGAGCACCTGGGCGCCGTCGTACTCCGCGCTCGTCGAGAGCGACTCGCCCGCGAGCAGTGCGGCGCGCTCGTCCCCGCTCAACGCCGTGGCGGGGCCGGCCGGGGTGCCTTCGGGGAGGACCCGGCCGATGCTGAGGTCGACCTGTCCGGCGAGCTGGTTCGCCTGCTCGCTGGCGACGAGCGCCGGCGGCAGCTGGGCGAGCAGCGTCGCCTGCCGGGCCAACGGCTCACGGACGGCGTCCTCGGTGGCGTCGTGCAGCAGCGGAGCGACGACGACGCCCGCGAGCAGGACGGCGGCGAGCGCGACACCCGCGATCGCCGCGGCGAGCCGCAGCGTCAGCCCGCCCCAGCGCTGCGGTGCCGTCACGACGGGCTCCCGGCGACGCGGTAGCCGACCCCGCGGACCGTCTCGATCGGGGAGGCGTCGCCGAGCTTGGCCCGCAGCTGCGCGACGTGGACGTCGACGGTGCGGGTGCCGCCCGCGTGATCGGCCTGGCCCCAGGCGGAGGCCAGCAGCTCGGCACGGTCCACCACGCGGCCGCGAGCGGCCACCAGGGCGTGCAGCAGGTTGAACTCGGTCATCGTGAGCGCGACCTCGTCGCCCGCGGCGGTGACGCGACGCGTCGCGGGGTCGAGACGTACGCCGCCCGCCCGGAGCAGCGCGCCGTTCGGCACATCGCGTCGCCGCAGCACCGCCTTGACCCGCGCGACCAGCTCCCGCGGCGAGAACGGCTTGGTCACGTAGTCGTCGCCGCCGACCTCGAGGCCGAGCACCCGGTCGACCTCGTCGTCGCGCGCCGTCACGAAGAGGACCGGTGTCCAGTCGCCCTCGTCCCGGAGCTGCCGGCAGACGTCGATGCCGTCCATGCCGTCCGGGCCGGGCAGCCCGACGTCGAGCACCACGGCGACCGGTCGCCAGCGTCGTACGGCGGTCAGCGCGGTGGGCCCGTCGGTCGCGACCTCGACGCCGAACCCGGCGTCGAGGAGGTAGCGTCGCTGGACGTCGGCGATCGCGGCCTCGTCCTCGACCACGAGCACCAGTCCCCGGCCGGCTCCGTCGTCCTTCGCGGTCTCCACCGGGACGACGGTAGTCGCGTCAGGGTCGAGGGCGTAGCGTCGACAGTGCGCCCTTACCGAACCCGAACATCCGCCGGACGTGCGGGCCATGTCGGTTCGTCAGCCTGGAGGGGTCACCGACCCCGGAGAGAGGAACCACCGATGCTTCGCTCGATGTTCAGGTCCGCCACCACCGTCGCCGGTGCCGCCGTGCTCGGCGCCGCGGTCGCCGTGGCGGGAGTGGTCGGCGCGACCGAGCTGATGACGCCGACGGCCTCCGTGTCCACGTCGGACGACGCCGGGGCGGAGAACGCCGCCGCTGATGCCGCGCCGGCGAACGCTCCGCTGGCCGGTGCGCACCCGGACGGTGACGACGCGTCGATGCCGTGCGAGGAGCGCGTCGAGCAGTTCCTCGACCGCCTGCCGGACAACCTGGTGACCGACCTCCGAGCGCTGAAGGACGTCGCGCCGGACGAGCGCCGCGACGCCGTCCGCGAGCTGCGGCAGAACGCCCTCGACGGCGAGTACGGCGACCGCGCCCAGGACTTCGTCGAGAGCGGGATGGCCCGCCAGCTCTGGCAGCAGCTCCCGGTCGAGCTGCGCCAGGACCTGCGCGAGATCGCCCAGCTGCCGACGGCCGAGATCCCCGACGCCCTGATGGAGCTGCTCGACGACGCCGTCGCCGGGGAGTACGGCGCCATGGTGCAGATGGGTGCCGAGAAGATCCAGACGCATGTCGAGGACTGCCTGTCCTGAGGCGACGGCTGGTTTCGAGGCTCGCAAGCTCGCACCTCGACCACCGAGGTTGACGGTGGTTGAGGTGCGAAGGCCGGCTGGCGGCCTGAGCCTCGCAACCACCGACCGTGCCCGGTCACTACCGTGGCCCCGTGCTGACTCCGGACCTCGCCGCGCCGCTGCGCGACGCACTGCTCACGGCCGACTTCTGCTACGACGCGGTCGGTGACCTCCTGGGCGAGGAGGCGCACCAGGCGCTGCTGCGCAACGAGACCACGCCAGCCCTGCGTCGTACGGCGGACGGCAGCCCGCTGGCCACGCTGGCGCGGCTCTTCCTGCTGCAGCGGCCGGTGCCGGAGGCGGACGCGGAGCGGGCGCTGCCGGGGCTGGTCGACCGGCTCGCCGCCGACGGTCTGCTCGAGCGCAGCCTCAGCGAGGTCGCGGCGCGGATGGACTGCCGGCCCTACGCCACCGACGACGCGGACGACCTGTGGGTGGTCAGCGACCTGACGCCGGGGCTCGACGGGGTGCCCACCCACGTCGGCCCCGACCACGTGCTCGGCATCAGCTCCGCGTCCACGTCGCTGGCCCAGCTCACCCTGCGGGAGGCGGTCGGCAGCGCGCTCGACCTCGGCACCGGCTGCGGCGTGCAGGCGCTCCACCTCGCGACGCACGCCGGGCGGGTGGTGGCCACCGACGTCAACGCCCGCGCGCTGGCGATGGCCCGCTTCAACGCCGTGCTCAACGAGGTCGACGAGCGCGTCGACGTCCGCGACGGGTCGTTCTTCTCCCCCGTCACCGGCGAGCGGTTCGACCTGATCGCCACGAACCCGCCGTTCGTGATCTCCCCGGCCACCGGCGAGCGGCTGGTCTACCGCGACTCCGGCCTGCCCGGCGACCAGGTCGTCGAGCACATCGTGCGCACGGCACCGGACCACCTGACCGAGGGCGGCTGGTGCCAGATCCTCGCCAACTGGGTGATCGCCGCCGACCGGCCGTGGGACGAGCGGATCGGCGCGTGGCTGCCCGACGGATGCGACGCGTTCGTGGTGCAGCGTGAGGTGCTCGACCCGGCGGCGTACGTCGAGCTGTGGCTCAAGGACTCCGGCCACCACCCGGCCACCGGCGGCGACGTCACCGAGTACGTCCGCCGCTACGACACCTGGCTGTCGTGGTTGGAGGAGCAGGGGGTCGGCGGCATCGGGTTCGGCTGGATCAACCTGCGCAGGACCCCGGAGGTCGAGCCTGTCGAGACCGCGCGCGAGCTGCTGGAGTGGCCGTACGACGTCGAGCAGCCGATCGCGCCGGCGATCGCCGAGTGGGCCGACGCGGCGCATGCAGTGGTCGACGCCGACACGCGGCTCACCACGCGCAGCGACGTACGCCAGGAGGCCACCGGGCCGGTCGGCGCCGAGGACCCGTCGACGATCGTGCTGCGTCAGCAGCGCGGCTTCCGCCGGGCCCGCCAGGTCGACACCGTGCTGGCGGCCGCCGTCGGCGCGTGTGACGGTGAGCTCGCGATCGGACCGATCCTCGACGCCGTCGCGCAGTTGCTCGACCGCGACGCGGCGACACTGCGCGAGGAGTACCTGCCCGAGGTCGCCGCGATGGTCCGCGAGGGCTACCTGGAGGTCGGCTGACAGCGAAGGGCCGGGAACAACGCAGCCTGACCAGCGGGTCCACGGGCAGTGCCTCGCGCCATAGGACACAATCGGGGCCGTGGCACAACCAGGCTGGTACCCCGACCCCGCAGGGACACCGAACACGTTCCGGTTCTGGGACGGTCAGTCGTGGTCGGAGACCACGACCACCGACCCGAGCGCGCCACCTCCCGGCGCGGTCCCACCGCCCCCGCCTCCGGCACCGCCCGGTCCGACGACACCGCCGCCCGCCGTGCCGCCCGGCGCTGTCCCACCCCCGCCGGCGGCACCCACGCAGATGGCGCCGGCCGACCAGCCGGAGCCCACCCAGCAGCTGCCGTACGGCGACGTCCCTCCGGCACCCGACTACGGACAGGGCCCGCCCGGGTGGGGCCCCTACACCCCGCCCGGTGGTGGTGACGGGTCCGGCGGTGCGAGCAAGGGCCTGGTCTTCGGGGTCATCGCGCTGGCGGTGCTGCTCATCGTCGGCATCGGCGTCGGAGGCTTCTTCCTGGTCCGCTCGTTCACCGGAGACGAGGGCAAGGACCAGCCGGCGGCGTCCGACACCTCCGAGCCGACCGACGAGCCGACCGACGCGCCCTCGGAGACCGACGACGCGGGCGAGGCGAGCTGCGACTCCGGCGACCCGATCGCGGTCGACCCCCAGACCGGCCAGTCCCGGATCGCCGGCGGCGGCATCTCGATCCCCGCCGTCGACGGCTACGAGGTCGACCCGCTGCAGTCGCCGCCGTTCACCTTCGCCGACCAGTTCACACCGCAGGTGAAGACCATCGAGCAGCACGACACCGGTGGCTGGATCTCCGTCTACGGCGTCGGTGGCCTCTCGACCGGCTTCGGCTCGCCGGAGGAGGCGGCCGCCGCGGTGATGGCGTGCATGGCCGAGAACCCGACGCTCTACTCCAACTTCGAGGAGCAGAAGGACCTCACCAGCGAGTCGGTCGACGTCGACGGCGCCGAGGAGGCCTGGCTGCTGCAGTCCGAGCTGCACATCGACAACCCCGACCTCGAGGTCACCGGCGACCGGGCCGACGTGGTCGTGGTCGACACCGGCGACGGCGACGAGTACGGCCTCTACATCAGTGTGGTGCCGCTCGGTGACGACGACCTCTACGCGCAGCAGGACGAGATCACCGGGCAGATCCAGGTCGACTGAGGCACGGGTGGTTTCGAGGCTCGTCGCTGGCGCTCCTCGCACCTCAACCGCCGCTGTGACGGACGGTGGTTGAGGTG
>CAZJDU010000050.1:0-25164 GCA_964544855.1 uncultured Nocardioides sp. | reverse complement strand
GCGTCGGTGCGGTCGGCCCGCAGCCGCACCTGGGAGGCCGACTCCTCACCGGTGAGATAGAGCGTGCGTCGGCCCTGCGCGGCCGCGCGTGCCGCGACCTCGAGCAGCAGGGTCGACTTGCCGACGCCCGGCTCGCCCGCGAGCAGCACGGCCCCGCCGGGGACGAGCCCGCCGCCGAGCACCCGGTCGAGCTCGGCGACCCCGGAGGAGTGGTGCACCGCCTGCTCGGCGGAGACCGCGCCGATCGGCACCGCCGGTCGGGTGACCGGAGCGGCGGCGGTGCGGCCCTGAGGCTCGCCGGCCGCCTCGACCACGGACCCCCATGCCTGGCACTCACCGCACCGGCCCACCCACTTGGCCGTCGTCCAACCGCACTCGCTGCAGTGGTAGGACGGACGCTTGCGCGCGGTCTTGTTCGAAGCCATGTTCGAACGGTAGGCCATGGCGCCGACAACCTCGCGGAGCCTCGCGCGGGCGCGTCAGTCGGCGAGCGAGGCCAGCGCCTCCCGACCCCGGGCGACCACCTGGTCGAGCACCCGGGTCGTCGCTGCCACGTCGTCCTCGGGGAGATCGCGCCAGATCGCGGCGGTGCTCTCGGCGATCTGCCCGCGGAGCGCGCCCACCAGTCGACGGGCCCTCTCGGTGGGCTGCCCGTCGGTGAGCAGGCCACGGGCGGTGAGCGCCGCCACGATCTCGTCCGCGTCCGCGAAGTGTGCGCGGTCGCTGACGACCGCCGCGAGTCCGGCCGCGTCGGTGTCGTCCACGGTGTGGGCCAGTTGCAGCGTGACCCACTGCGGCTCGCTGAGGTCATGACGGTCGAGGTGGTGGCGCAGCAGCGCGTTGAGCGTCTTCTCGGTCTCGCCGATCAGTCGGGGTCCGAAGGGTGGGGTCGTCATGTCGTCTCCATTCGTTGGTGCCACCAACGATAACCGATCATTGGTGGCACCAACAAGTGGCTAGACTGCCGGCATGACCACACTCCGACGCGTCGCCGGACAGCCGACCTGGCTGATCAGCCGCGCGCACGCGCGCGCTCAGCGGCTCCTCTTCGATGCCTTCGCCGCCCATGGCGCGCGTGGCTATCAGTTCCGGATCCTGGCGGCGCTCGAACAGCACGGGCCGAGCAGCCAGGCCGACCTCGGCCGCGCGACCGGGATCGACCGCAGTGACGTGGTGACGACCCTTGACGAGCTCGTGGGCGACGACTACGCCCGCCGCGATCCGGATCCGCGCGACCGGCGCCGCAACGTCGTGAGCATCACGCCGGCCGGCAAGACCCGTCTGGAGCGGCTCGACGACGTGCTCGGGCAGGTGCAGCAGGAGGTGCTGGCACCGCTGACCCCGAGCGAGCGGGCACGGTTCCTCCTCCTGGTCGAGAAGCTGGTCTGACTCGGGTGGCCCGTTGCGGCCACCACACGGCGCACGGCGACGCCCGGACCGCAACCGGCGCTCCCCGAGCAGCAGGACCGTCCGCCGGTCCCCGGCCGCTTCATGCTGGTCATGGTCGTGTGCCCCACACCCGCGTATCGGGGTCATCGGGCACACGACGCCACCCGAGCCCCCGGCCACACCCGTCGACCCCGAACCCGACCGCCGACCCGCCACCTGCCCCATCACCCCGCCCCGGTCGACCGCGCCCGACCGCGCCCGGCCCCGCCAGAGTCGAGCCCACGGAAGCATCACGAGAGCCCGACATCGGTGGATCCGAGCCGAGCCCGCGGCCCTTCAGGCCGCGCGCGCGATGTAGTAGACGTTGAGCGGGTCGTCCGCGACGTTCGTGACCGTCACGTCGGAGAAGCCCGCCTCGGCCAGCTTGCCCAGCGCCGCCTGCCGCCCCCACGCCGTACCGAGTCCCTCGCCGCCGTAGGCCAGCGACACGGTCATGCAGTGGAAGGTGGAGAGCGCGAAGATCAGCGGTGCCAGCGGGTTGCCGATGTTGTCCTCGAGGTCGGAGGAGAACTCGATGTCGCCCATGAGGAAGGTCCCGCCGGGCGCCAGGGCGCCGGCGACGGCGGCGAGCGCCTGCGTCGGTCGGGCCTGGTCGTGGATCGTGTCGAACGCGGTGATCAGGTCGTAGCGGCCGGTGACCTCCGCGGCGTCAGCCACCTCGAACGTCACGTTGGCCAGCCCCCAGGCCTCGGCCTCGGCACGCCCGATGCCGACGCCCTCGCTCGAGATGTCCACGCCGGTGAAGCGACTCTCCGGGAACGCACGTGCCATCACGTTCACGGCGTGGCCGCCTCCCGTCCCGACGTCGAGCACGTCGATCCCCTCCCGCAGCCGGTCGACCACGCCCTCGGCCAGCGGCAGGATGTCGGAGACCAGCGCCGCGTCGTACACCCGCGCGGTCTCGTCGCGCTGCAGGGTCTGGAAGGTGTCGAACTGGTCGTACGGCACGCCGCCGCCCTCGCGGAAGACCCGGACGATCTCCGGCTCGACGGTGCCCATCAGTCCGACGTACTGGGCGAAGAACGCCATGTTGTCGGGCCCGGCGGCGGTCGTGACCGCCGCCGCGTGCTCGGGCGGCAGCGTGTAGGTGCGCTCAGCCGGGTCGTAGTCGACGATGCCCCCGACGACCATGCCACCGAGCCACTCGCGGACGTAGCGCTCGTCGAGCACGGCGGCCCGTGCGACGTCCGCGCTCGTGGCCGGGGCATCGAGGCCGGCGAGAGCGTCGAAGAGGCCGGTCCGATGGCCGACGCTGAGCAGCAGCGCCAGCGAGGCATCGTCGAGGATCGCGACCACTCGGTCGCCGAAGGCGTCGGCGCGAGCCTGGTCGAAGGTCGGTGTCTGGATGGTCATCGGTGTCCACCTCCGTGGTGTCGGGGTGCGCCCCGGGCGGGCGCCGTCGGACCCACGTTCCGCCTGGCGTCCCCCGGGTCGACAGCGTCGGTGCACGCAGATCGCGCGGTGGCACACGTAGATCCGGTGGTCAGCAGAGCCCGTGCCGGTGGGCGTAGGCGATCGCCACCGAGCGCGCGGCGGGCCCGGTGGCACCGACCTTGAGGTAGATGTTCGACAGGTGCCGCTCGACGGTGCGGATCGACAGCACCAGCCGTTCGGCGATCTCGCCGTTGGCGAGGCCCTCACCGGCCAGTCGCAGGATCTCGCTCTCCCGGCGGGTGAGGTCACCGACCGTCCCGGTCTCGCGCAGCGAGGCCACCAGAGCAGCCCCTGACTGAGCGAGCGAGGCAGCACCGAGCCGCTGCGCCTCCTCGGCCGCGCTCGTCGCCTCACGGCGGGCGCGGTCCGGGTGGCCGGCATCCCGCAGGGCGCACGCGAGGGCGAGCCGGGCGTCGGTGGCGTCGTAGGCGAGCCCGGCGCTGTCCAGCGCGTCGACCGCGTCGGTGAGGTCGTCGACCGCCCGCGGGTGCGCCCCCGTCGCACCGGCCACCCGGCCCGCCGCCAGGAGTGCCGCGCCGCGGAGTCCCGGGGTGGGGACGCGAGTCGCGATCGCGGCCAGCTTCTCCGCTGCCGCAGACGCCCGCTCGTGCTCGCCGGTCGCCAGCCGGGCGCGGCAGAGTGTCTCCAGGGCGTCGACCCGCTCGACCAGGTCGGTCTCCGCGACCATCCGCAGGTACCGCTCCGCGAGGTCGGCGGCCGCTCCCGGCCGGCCCGTCGCGAGCTCGAGAGCCGCGCGCGAGGAGATCACCAGATGCCGTACGGCGCGGCGGTACGGCTCGCGCTCGGCGGTCGAGAGTGCCTCGTCGGCCTCCTCCAGCCGACCCTGGAGCCGGCGCAGCCGGGCACGGGTCACCAGCCCCATCGCAGCGGTCAGCGGTCGGGCCTCGCTGTCGCGGAGCACGCGGTCGACCTCCCGGTCGGCAGCCTCCCAGTCGCCACCGAGCAGCAGCGCGGACGCGTACTGGTGGCGCGCGAACGCGGCGAACGCGTCACTGTCACCGTCGGTCGCCAGGGTCAGCACCCGCTCGGCCCATTCCTGCACCCGCTCGACATCGCGGACCCGCTCGCAGGCCGTGAGCAGCAGACAGTAGACCTCGAGGGCCTCCTCGGGCGGGAGCTCGCCGGCTGAGGCGGCCGCGGTCGCGGCCTCCAGCTGCTGCAGACCCTGGTCGAGGTCGCCGAGAGAGACGTCGATCAGGCCGAGGTAGGCACGGCCGCTGACGATCGCCGCATGGTCGTGGAGCTCCTCGGCGAGCCCCATCGCCCGGCTCGCGTGCTCGCGCGCGGTGCGTGGGTCCTTGTCGTAGGCCAGCGCGAGGTAGGCGGTGAAGCCTGCGACGTGGACGTGTGCGGAGCAGACCGGCAGATCCTCCAGAAGCTGCCCGGCCCGGGTCAGCCAGCCGCGCGCCACCGACGCCGTGCCCCGATCGCTCAGCACCACGTCGGCGAGCGCGTAGGCGGCGTGCGCCGCCGCGGCGCGGTCGCCGTGGTCGAGGTGGGCCCGGTAGGCCCGTTCGAGTGCGTGGATCGCGGCCGGGACGTCGTCGAGCACCCGGCACGCGGTCGCCAGCCCCACCAGGGCGGCCGGGTCACCCGTCGAGGCGACGGCGGACTCGAACGTCGTACGCGCGTCCAGGTAGCGCCCCTGGCTCAGGAGCTGCTCACCCTGTGCGCACAGATCGCCGCCCATCGCTGCCTCGTGCCGTGACTCCGATCCATCGGACCTCAGCCTACTCGCGGCGACCGGCCGGCGTCAGAACTCCTTGGACCACAGGTTGACGGCATAGTCGACCTCGAGGCCCTCGTGGTGGCGGACGATCCGGTCGGCGACGGCCGGCGGGAACTCGATCCGTACGACGGCCTCCAGGTCGGCGCGTGACGCGAACCGCCAGCCCATGTCGATCGACTCGCGCGTCCAGCCCCGCGTGGTCCAGAACCGCTCGATCTCGGCCGGCGTCGGCAGATGGGGGTATCCCCGCCGGAACCATGCCCCGAAGGTCGACCGCGAGCCGTCGTTGTCGATGATCAGCGCGGTGCCGCCGCGTCGTACGACGCGGTCGAGCTCGGCCAGGCCGGGCTCGCAGCCCGGGCCGAAGAAGTAGGCCCACCGGACGTGGACGACGTCGACCGCGCTGTCCGGGAGCGGGATCTGCTGCGCGGTGCCGCTGGTCACCGCCACGTCGGCCAGGCGGCGGGTCCGGCGCTGTGCCAGGCGCTGCAGCCCCGGGTGCGGCTCCACCCCGATCACGCGGTCGGCCCGCTCGGCGAAGCGCGGCAGGTGGAAGCCACTGCCGCAGCCGAGGTCGAGCACCACCCGGTCCGCCCACGAGGTCCGGGCGGTCATCGCGTCCCACAGCCGACCGTCCGGGTCGGCAGCGCGGTTCTCGAGCTCGTACGTCGCCGTGTGGTGCCAGATGTTCGGGCTGGCGATGGTGCCCTTCGGTGTCGTCAGATGCGGACGATCCCGTGCGGGGTCTGCACCTGGGCGGCGAGGATGCCCGGGGTGCCGTGCGGGGCGACCCACTCGACCTTGACGTCCTCGAGCGGGGCCTCGACGGTCTCGCCGAGCCACTCGCTCACCCGCTGCGGGTCGCCGGCGATCTCGATGCCCGCCAGCGACAGGCCGTTCTCCGCGCCGTACGACGGGTGCAGCTCGGGCTCGGACTCCCACTGCACGAAGAACGGCAGCTGGGGGTCGGCGATGGTGCCGTTGACGCCGATCTGCTTCCAGCGCAGCTCGGTGCCGTCGGGACGGTGGCGGTTGCCCGGCACCGCGTCCCGACCGAGCCGCTGCTCGACGGGGGTGAGGTCGGAGACCGCGACGACCCAGCCGAGCCAGCCGCCACCGAGGGCCGAGCGGGCCTTGACTGCTTGACCGAAGGGGGCCTTGTCGGAGGCCGGGTGGTCCAGCGCACCCACGACCTCGAGATACATGTCGCCGGCCAGCGGCAGGATCATGTTGGTGGTGCCGAACCGGGGGTGGACACCGCCGTCCACGAACTCCCGACCCAGTGCCTCACCGAGCCGAGCCGCCGTGCTGTCGAGGCCGTCCGGGCCTGCGGCGTAGGAGAGATGATCGAGACGCATGCCGCCATTCTCGGTCCGCCGTCCGCCGTCCCGATCGGCGGGGTCGGATTGTCTTGATGTCGAGAGGGCGGCCGCGCGGCGCGTCAGTGCGGGTCGGCCGGGTGCAGCGCCAGCGCCGACCGGGAGCGCACGTGCGCCTCGCAGTGCCGCACCAGCTCGGCGTACGCCGCCTCGCCCAGCAGCGCCTCCAGCTCCGGCCGGTGGGTGAGGTACATCGGCTCCGGGGCGACGTGGGCCTCGGTGTTGCCGGAGCAGTACCAGTCGAAGTCGTGACCGCCCGCTCCCCAGCCGCGGCGGTCGTACTCGGTGATCGTCACCTCGGTGTACTCCGTGCCGTCGGTGCGCTCCACGGTGCGGAAGGTACGCCGGATCGGCACCTGCCAGCACACGTCGGGCTTGGTCTCGAGGTGCTCGCGGCCCTGTGCCAGCGCGAGGCCGTGCAGGGCGCACCCGGCGCCGGTCGGGAAGTCGGCGCGGTTGTGGAACACGCAGCTGCGCTGGCCGTCGGCCTCGATCGCGAGGGTCTTGCGCTCGCCCTCGTCGTCGGTCTCGATCCAGTCCTTCCTGCGGACCTTCCGACCCGGGTGGAACTGCCACTGCTCGGGGGTGAGCTGCTCGACGAAGCCGGCGACCCGCCGCTCGTCGTCCTTGTCGGCGAAGTGGGCGCCGAGCGTGCAGCAGCCGACGTCGGGGGAGTCGGCGTAGATCCCCGGGCACCCGCGGCCGAAGATGCAGGTGTAGGCCGACGTGAGCCAGGTCAGGTCGCAGCGCAGCACCTCGGTGTCGTCGTCGGGATTGACGAACTCCACGAAGGCGCGCGGGAAATCCAGGTCGACCTCAGGCACGTCCCCACCGTAGAAGAGAGGCAATGGTTCACGGGGACGTCACGCCGGATGTGTCCCGCGTAACGACGGGGGCGCCCCGGCCCGGCGGCCTCGGCGGTACGTTGGGTGCATGCGCCTGGGCGTCCTCGACATCGGCTCCAACACGGGCCACCTGCTCGTGGTGGACGCGCACGACGGGGCGGCCCCGCTCCCGGCGTACTCCCACAAGCAGCCGCTGCGGCTCGCCGAGCACCTCGACCCCGACGGAGCGGTCACCCCGGCGGGCATCGACGCCCTCACCGAGTTCACCGCGGAGGCGATCGACGTCGCCGAGGAGAAGGGCTGCGAGGCGATGCTGCCCTTCGCGACCTCGGCGGTGCGCGACTCGCTGAACGCCGACGACGTGCTCGCCCACGTCCGCGAGCGCACCGGTGTCGACATCGCGGTGCTCAGCGGTGAGGACGAAGCCCGGTTGACCTTCCTCGCCGTACGACGCTGGTTCGGCTGGTCGGCCGGCCGGCTCACCGTCTTCGACATCGGCGGCGGCTCGCTCGAGATCGCCGCCGGACCCGACGAGCGTCCCGACGTGGCGCTGTCGCTCCCGCTGGGTGCCGCCCGGCTGGCCCGGCAGCACTTCACCAAGCGGCCCGACGAGGACCGCCTCAAGAAGGTGCGCCGCACGATCCGTGCCGAGATCGCCCGGGACGCCGGCCAGGTGCTGCGCGCGGGCGGCACGCACCGTGCCGCGGCCACCTCCAAGACGTTCCGCTCGCTCGCGCGGATCTGTGGCGCGGCGCCGTCCGCGGCCGGACCGCTGGTGCCGCGGACGCTGCAGCTCACCGACCTGCAGGAGTGGATCCCCAAGCTGGCCGCGATGAAGCCCTCGGAGCTCTCCGACCTCCCGGGGGTCTCGGCCAGCCGCTCGCACCAGATCGTGCCGGGGGCGCTGGTCGCGGAGGCCTGCATGGACCTCTTCGAGCTCACCGAGCTCGAGATCTGTCCGTGGGCCCTTCGTGAGGGCGTGATCCTCGAGCGGATCGACACGATCGCTGTCGTCGACGAGGGCTGACATGACCGATTCTCCGGCTGCACCGAACCGCCCCCGGATCGGGCTCTCCACGGTCTCGGTCTATCCCGAGTCGACCGCGCACGCCTTCGCCTACGCCGCGGAGCTCGGCTACGAGGCGGTCGAGGTGATGGTCGGCATCGACGCCCTGTCCCAGCAGACGAGCGCGGTGAAGCAGCTGATGGAGCACCACCAGGTGCCGATCAGCGCGATCCATGCGCCCTGCCTGCTCTTCACGCAGCGGGTGTGGGGTCTGGAGCCCTGGGGCAAGCTCGAGCGCTCCGCTGAGATGGCCGAGGCCGTCGGCGCGGAGGTCGTGGTCGTGCACCCGCCCTTCCGGTGGCAGCGGGACTACGGGCGCGACTTCGTCGACGGCATCGCGGCGCTGGAGGAGTCGACCGGGCTCGCGTTCGCGGTGGAGAACATGTATCCGTGGCGCGCGTCGTCCAGGCGGCGCCTGGCGATGTACGTCCCCGGGTGGGACCCCTCGGAGCAGGACTACGCGAACACCACGATCGACCTGTCCCACGCGGCGATCGCCCAGGACGACCCGATCGCGATGGCCGAGCGGCTGGGCGACCGGCTGCGGCACATCCACCTCACCGACGGCACCGACTCCGCCAAGGACGAGCACCTGGTGCCCGGCCGCGGCGACATGGGCGCCGACCGCTTCCTGCAGCACCTGGCGGCCACCGGCTTCACCGGGGAGATCGTCGTGGAGATCACCACGCGCCGCAGCACGACGCACGCCGAGCGCGCCGAGGACCTGCAGGAGTCGCTGGACTTCGCCCGCGAGCACCTGGAGTCGGTGGTCGGGGCCGCGGAGTCGTGACCGACACCGCGCCGGGGCGTCGCGGCCGGCGGCGGGGCAGCCCCGACACCCGCGCCGCGATCCTGACCGCGGCGCGGGGGCGGTTCGCCGACAGCGGGTTCGCCGGTACGACGATCCGCGGGGTGGCCGCCGACGCGGGGGTCGACCCGGCCCTCGTGCACCACTACTTCGGCAGCAAGGACGACCTCTTCCTGGCGGCGCTGGAGCTGCCGGTGGACCCACGGCAGCTGATCCTCGCGCGGGTCCTCGAGCCGCCGGCCGCCGCGGCCGAGGAGCTGGGGGAGCGGCTGCTGCGCACCTTCCTCTCCGCCTGGGACGACGCCGAGCTGCAGCCGGGCCTGATCGCGATCGCCCGGCGCGCGTTCGAGCCCGGCGGAGACATGATGATCCGCGACGGCTTCATCCCGGTCGTGCTGATCCCCGTCGGCGAGAAGCTCGGCATCGACCACCCCGGGATCCGGATGCCGCTCGTCGCCAGCCAGATGATGGGGCTGATCCTGATGCGCTACCTGCTGCGCGCCGAGCCGATCGCCTCGATGGACACCGACCGCCTGGTGGCGACGTACGCGCCGGTGCTGCAGGGGTTCCTCACGGGGCCGTTGCCCTGACCGGAGCCGTCCCGGGTCGCTCGGCGGCGCTCCGGTGTCCGGGCTGACACCGGACCGCCGCGGAAGTGTGGGCTGCACCCTTGCCGGGGCGCAGCGCGCGTGCCATTATTCAACACATGGTGAATAACGCGGTCGAGGTCGCGGGCCTGGCAGTCGTCCGGGGCGGCCGGGAGGTGCTCCACGAGCTCGACTTCACGATCCCCGCCGGTGAGGTGACCGGGCTGCTCGGTCCGTCCGGCTGCGGCAAGACCACGCTGATGCGAGCGTTGGTGGGGGTGCAGGCGCGGGTGACGGGATCGGTCTCGATCTTCGGTGAGCCCGCGGGGTCCCCGCCACTGCGCAGGCGGGTCGGCTACGTCACCCAGGCGCCGAGTGTGTACGACGACCTCAGCATCATCGAGAACCTCCGGTTCTTCGCTCGGGTCCTCGGCGTCGACGCGTCCGAGGCGCGGCGCTGTCTCGAGGCGGTCGACCTGGCTGACCACGGCGACCAGGTCGTCGCGAACCTCAGCGGCGGTCAGCGCTCCCGAGCGAGCCTCGCGGTGGCACTGCTCGGCCGCCCCGAGCTGCTGGTCCTCGACGAGCCGACCGTCGGTCTCGACCCGGTGCTGCGCGAGGACCTCTGGAGCCACTTCCACCGGCTCGCGGACGCGGGCGCCGGGGTGCTGGTGTCGAGCCACGTGATGGACGAGGCCGAGCGCTGCGACCGACTGCTGCTGATGCGCGACGGCGTGATCATCGCCGACGGCACCCCCGACGAGATCCAGCAGAAGGCCGGGGCGGACGACATCGAGCAGGCGTTCTTGAGCATCGTGAGAGGAGAGGCCTCATGAGTCTTCGTGTCACGCTGGCCGTCGCCGGCCGGGTGCTGCTCCAGCTGCGCCGCGACCACCGCACGCTGGCGCTGATGATCGTCGTGCCGTGCGTGCTGATGACGCTGCTGTGGTGGATGTTCCTCGACGTCCCCGCGGACTACTTCAGTGAGTTCGGCCCGGCGCTGCTGGCGCTCTTCCCGTTCATCGTGATGTTCCTCGTCACCAGCGTCACCACGCTCCGCGAGCGTGCGAGCGGCACGCTGGAGCGGCTGCTCGCCATGCCGATGGGCAAGCTCGACTTCCTGATCGGCTACGCGCTGGCGTTCGGGCTGTTCGCGGCCGTGCAGTCGATCGCCGCGGTGGGCGTGAGCGTGGGGCTGCTCGACCTGGAGATCGACGGGTCGGTGTGGCTGCTGACCGTGGTCGCGGTCGTCGACGCGGTGCTCGGCTCGGCACTCGGGCTCTTCGTCAGCGCTTTCGCCCGCACCGAGTTCCAGGCGGTGCAGTTCATGCCGGCGGTCGTGATCCCGCAGCTGCTGCTGTGCGGGCTGTTCCTGCCGCGCGACGCGCTGCCCGACGTGCTGGGGTGGATCAGCGACGTGCTGCCGTTGTCGTACGCCGTCGACGCGATGACCGCCGTCCAGCTGGACGCCGGCGGTGCCGAGGTGTGGCAGGACCTGGCGGTCGTCGCGGCGTTCGCGGTCGCCGGGCTCGCGCTGGGAGCGGCGACGCTGCAGCGTCGTACGCCCTAGGTCCGGGGCGCAGCCCCTAACCTGGGGACATGTCGCCGTTCCGCCAGCCGCTGCTGATGCTGGCCCGCAGCGAGCGGGCGAAGCGGTTGGTGAGCACGATGCCGGTGACCGCCGACCTGGTGCGCCGCTACGTGCCCGGCGAACGGGCGGCCGACGCGCTCGATGCCGTGGAGCGGCTCGCGGCCGACGGTCTCCACGTGACGATCGACCACCTGGGCGAGGACACCACCGACCGCGCGCAGGCGTCCGCCGCGGCCGAGGAGTACGTCGCCCTGATCGACCAGCTGGTCGTCCGCGGCCTGGCCGCGCGGGCCGAGGTCAGTGTGAAGCTGACCGCGCTCGGGCTGCGGCTGGGCCCCGCTGTCGCACCCGGGGGCGGTCATCGGATCGCGCTGGAGCATGCGCGCACGATCTGCCGGGCAGCCCGCAACGCCGGCACGACGGTGACCGTCGACATGGAGGACCACACCGTCACCGAGGTGACGCTGGCGGTCGTGCGCGAGCTGCGCCAGGACTTCCCGGAGACCGGTGCGGTGCTGCAGTCCTACCTCCACCGCACCGAGTCCGACTGTCGCCGGCTCGCGACCGCCGGGTCGCGGGTGCGGCTGTGCAAGGGCGCCTACGACGAGCCCGCCGAGGTGGCCTACACCGGCCGCGAGGAGATCGACCAGGCCTACGTGCGCTGCCTCAAGACGCTGCTCGCCGGCGACGGCTATCCGATGATCGCCACGCACGACCCGCGGCTGGTCGAGATCGCGTCCGCCCTGGTGAGCCGGTATGCCCGGGCGCAGGGCAGCTATGAGTTCCAGATGCTCTACGGCGTCCGCCCGGCCGAGCAGCGGCGGCTCGCGGCCGCCGGGGAGACCGTGCGCGTCTACCTCCCCTACGGCACCGAGTGGTACGGCTACCTGATGCGCCGACTCGCCGAGCGGCCACGGAACCTGACATTCTTCGTCACGTCCCTGATCTCCCAGAAGTAGCGAGCCCACGATGAAGCAGACCGCCGTCCTCGGCGCCGGAGTCATGGGGGAGACCCTGATCTCCGGCCTGATCCGCGCCGGCCGCCGCGCCGACCAGCTCCTGGTGGGTGAGAAGCGGCCGGAGCGAGGGGCCGAGCTCGAGGAGCGGTACGGCGTCGCTGTCGTCACCAACGTCGAGGCGGCCGCCGCGGCCGACACCGTGGCGCTCGTGGTGAAGCCGCAGGACATGGCCGACGTGCTGGGCGAGATCGCGCCGTCGCTCCGGCCGGGCCAGCTGCTCGTCTCGCTCGCCGCGGGTATCACCACCGACTTCGTGGAGTCGCACGTGCCCGACGGGGTCGCCGTCGTCCGCGTCATGCCAAACACGCCGGCGCTGGTCGACCAGGGCATGGCGGCGATCGCGGGTGGGCGCCACTGCGACGAGGGGCACTTCGCCGAGGCCGAGGAGCTGATGGCGTCGGTGGGCAAGGTGCTGCGGGTGCCGGAGAAGCAGCTCGACGCGGTCACTGCGGTGAGCGGGTCGGGTCCCGCCTACATCTTCTTCGTCGTCGAGTCGATGATCGAGGCGGGCGTCCACCTCGGCCTGCCGCGCACCACCGCGCATGACCTGGTGGTGCAGACCCTGATCGGGTCTGCCGCGATGCTGCGCGAGACCGGTGAGCACCCGACCGTGCTGCGCGAGCAGGTCACCTCGCCCGGCGGCACGACGGCTGCCGCGCTCCGCGAGCTGGAGATACACAAGGTCCGCGCGGCGTTCCTCGCCGCGCTGGAGGCAGCGCGCGACCGCTCGGTCGCCCTCGGCAGCTGAGCTGGCCCGCCACTCTCTGACACCGAGGAGCCGGTCCGGCGCGGCCGGCGGCCGATCCGTCGCACGGGCGGGTGTACTGCCGCCGTGCTGGGGCTGAAGGTGCTGATCGGCACCGTCGACCCCAGCAGTCCGAGACCGCGCTGTGCCGTGCGTCGTTCGGCCACCATCACAGCCGCGACGGCATCGCGGCACGTCTCGCCTTGGGTTTCTCCTGCAATCGAGTAATCATGTAATCATGACAACAGACGAGCTACGGGGCTGGTTCGCAGGCCGGCTCCCTGACGGAGTGTTCGACGAGGTTCTCGAGGTCGCGGTCGACCGCGAGGAGATCACGGTGATCGGCAGGATCGCAGCGCCGTCCCTCGGCGACGAGGCCGGCGAGCCCGAGCGCCGCGCCGCGGTCCAGGGGCGGATCGAGGAGTTCCGGGAGCGCACCCGGAGCGATCGGATGGCGGTGGCGCGCGAGGCTGAGCACCGGTTCGGCCGCAAGGTCGCCTGGGGCGTGGAGTGCGATGAGACCCGCGAGGTCTTCACCAACCTCGCCGCGCCGGTGATGACCCGACTGCGGCAGCCCGAGCGGCAGGTGCTCGACCTGCTCGTCTCCGGCGGTGTCGCCCGGAGCAGGAGCGACGCACTCAAGTGGTGCGTGCGACTGGTGCAGCAGCACTCCGAGGAGTGGCTGACCGACCTGGAGGAGTCCCTGTCCGCCGTCGAGGAGGTGCGGCGCCGCGGGCCCGACCGGCCCGCCGCCGAGTGAGGTGTGACGCCGGTCGCGTAACGTCGACCGCATGATCGAGTGCACCGGTCCCGCGAGCGTCGTGTTCGACCCGTCGCTCACGGAGTACGACTTCGGGCCCGAGCATCCGATGGCGCCGGTGCGGGTCGACCTCACGATGCGCCTCGCTGACGAGCTCGGCGTCCTGAAGCACCTCGACGTGGTCCCGGCGCCGGTCGCCGACGACGACCTGATCGCCCGCGTCCACGACCCGCAGCTGATCGACGCGGTGCAGCGGATGAGCGCCCATCCGGGCCCCGGGGAGGAGGCGTTCGGCCTCGGCACCGAGGACAACCCGGTCTTCCGCGGGATGCACCACGCGACCGCCCACGTGGTCGGCGCCAGCCACGAGGCGTTCCGCCGGGTCTGGACCGGGGAGAGCCAGCACGCCGCCAACGTCTCCGGCGGCCTGCACCACGCGATGCCCGGCCGGGCCAGCGGCTTCTGCATCTACAACGACGTCGCGATCGGCATCCAGTGGCTGCTCGACCAGGGCGCGGAGCGCGTGGCCTACGTCGACGTCGACGTCCACCACGGCGACGGGGTGGAGCGGGTCTTCTACGACGACCCGAGGGTGCTGACCATCTCGCTGCACGAGTCCGGCCAGTTCCTCTTCCCCGGCACCGGGTTCCCCACCGACACCGGCGGCCCCGACGCGGAGGGGTCGGCCGTCAACGTCGCGCTCCCGCCCGGCACCAGCGACTCCGGCTGGCTGCGCGCCTTCCACGCCGTCGTCCCGCCGCTGCTGCGGGAGTTCGCGCCGGAGATCCTGGTGACCCAGCACGGCTGCGACTCCCATGCCGACGATCCGCTGGCCCATCTGATGCTGAGCGTGGACGGCCAGCGGGCGGCCTACCTGGAGCTCCACGAGCTGGCGCACGAGGTCGCCGGCGGGCGCTGGGTGGCCACGGGCGGCGGTGGCTATGCCCTGGTCGATGTGGTGCCGCGCGCCTGGAGCCACCTGCTGGCCACCGTCGGTGGTCATCCGCTCGCCCTGGACACCGAGGTGCCGGGCGGCTGGTTGGAGCACGTCGCCCGCGAGCTCGGGCGTCGCGGTCCACGGACGATGACCGACGCCCGACCGGTGGGATACCGCCGGTGGGAGGACGGCTACGACCCGGACGTCTGGCTCGACCGGACGGTGCACCAGACCCGGATGGCGGCGTTCCCGCTGCACGGTCTGGACCCGATGCCGTAGGTCGAGGACCTCCGTCAGGAGCCGTGCGGCGATCACCCGGATCAACGCGACGACGGGGGATGGTCCCGTTGATCCGGCGCGTCGCGTGACCGGGGGCGCGCACCGACTCGACCCCGAGTTGCTGATGCCGGTCAAGCCGACACGCCGGATCAGCAAAGTTTCAGGCGTGATTCCCTTCCCCAACAGTCACATCAGGCTCTATGGTTCACAGTATGCGTTCGGCGAACGCTGCTGGGGAAGGCAGCGGCGAACGCACAGAAAGTGTGGTGTGTCGTGGCTGCAACACGCGATCGGGCTGAGAAGTTGCCTGACCCGAAGTTCCTCACGATCGCCGAGGTGGCGACCATGATTCGCGTGTCGAAGATGACCGTCTATCGCCTGGTCCACTCCGGCGAGCTCCCGGCTGTGCGCGTAGGCCGCTCCTTCCGGGTGACCGAGGACGATGTCAACGAGTATCTGGAGAAGAGCTTCTACAGCGCCGGGTGATCGGCGCCGCCATGGCCAACGTCACCCGGCCTGGCTCACCACGACCCTCGACCGCTCGTTAGGCTGACCCCGACTCCGGTCTCGGAGTCGAGAATCAGACCGGGCGACGTTGCCCGGCGTCGGAAGGGCAACACGTGGGTTCTGTCATCAAGAAGCGGCGCAAGCGCATGGCGAAGAAGAAGCACCGCAAGCTCCTCAAGCGCACCCGGGTGCAGCGCCGCAAAGCCGGGAAGTAGAGCCCCCGCCGCGAGGCGGCACGACACGACGAGGGGTGTGGATCGCAGATGGGCGGGGACGCAGGGCGTGTCGCCCTGGTCACGGGTGTGTCCCGCGACCTCGGCCGCACCTTCGCCAGCGCGCTCGCCGAGGATCCCGACGTCGATCGGGTCATCGGCGTCGATGTCATGCCTCCGCGTGGCGACATCGGTGACGTCTCCTTCATCCGCGCGGACATCCGCAACCCGATCATCGCGAAGGTGATCGCGCGCGAGGACGTCGACACGGTCGTGCACATGAGCGTGATCGCCACGCCCGGCTCCGCCGGCGCCCGCGGCACGATGAAGGAGCTCAACGTCATCGGCACGATGCAGCTGCTCGCGGCCTGCCAGAAGGCGGAGCGGGTGCGCAAGCTGGTGGTCAAGTCCAGTACCACGGGGTACGGCGCCAGCCCGCGCGATCCGGCGATGTTCACCGAGGAGATGCAGCCCAAGCGGGCACCCCGCGGTGGGTACGAGAAGGACGTCAACGAGATCGAGGGCTACGTCCGCGGCTTCGCTCGACGCCGGCCGGACGTCGCGGTGACCACGCTGCGGTGCGCGAACGTGATCGGACCGCGCGTGGTCAGCCCCGTGACGTCGTACTTCCGGTTGCCGGTCGTGCCCACCGTGCTCGGCTTCGACCCGCGGCTGCAGTTCCTGCACGAGATCGACCTGCACCGGGTGCTGCGCCATGCCGTGCACCAGGACGCGCCGGGGACCTTCAACGTCGCCGGCGACGGCGTGATCACGCTGTCACAGGCGCTCCGGCGGATGCAGCGGCCCGGTGTGGCGGTGCCGAGCTTCGCGGTCAGCCGTCTCGGCTCCGTGCTGAGGTCCACCCGCCGCGCGGAGCTGCCGCCCGAGCTGCGGGCCTTCCTCACCTATGGACGCGGCGTCGACACCACACGGATGCGCACCGACCTCGGGTTCGAGCCGACCTACTCCACCGCGGAGGCGTTCGCCGAGTTCGCCGAGACGCTCCGCCCCACGGGCGGTCGCGCCGTGAAGGTGCTGGACGCCATCGCCGCCCGGTTCCCCGAGGAGGAGCCGGTGCTCACGTCCGGAGGCAGCCGTGGGTGACGCGGAGATCATCCCGCTCGGCACGCGCGGTGAGCCCGGCCGCGGGTCCGGCAACAACCGCCCCTCCTCGTCGTCGCGCCGCCTGGCCGGCGACAGCCGGAAGAGACAGCCGACCGGTCGTGAGGCCGACGCTCCGGCGCCCGAGCCATCGCCGCCGGATTCCGCTGCTCCGGGCGCGCCGGTGGAGCCCGCGGGAGGAGAGCCGGTGAGCCCCGGGCAGCGCGACGTCCCGGCGACGGGCAACGACCACGCCGGGCCCGCGTCGGACGAGCGACTCGTCGTCACCGACCGCGAACCGCCCGGCATCCCCGCGAGCGACTGGCTCGCGGCGTTCCAGACCGGTGCGCGGGAGGTCTTCGGCGAGGACTGGGAGCCACAGCTCGCCCGGTTCCTCGCCTTCCTCCGGCGCCGGATCACCGGCGAGTACGCCGTCGACGAGTTCGGGTTCGACCCCGAGCTGACCGACCAGCTGCTGCTCGCCACGCTGCGACCGCTCGCGCGCAAGTGGTTCCGGATCGAGGTCCGCGGCCTGGAGAACATCCCCGACGACGGCGGCGCCCTCGTGGTCTCCAACCACTCCGGGACGCTGCCGATGGACGCGCTGATGACGATGGTCTCCGTGCACGACCACACCGGTCGGCACCTCCGGGCGCTCGGCGCCGACCTGGTCTTCCAGATGCCCCTGGTGAGCTCGATCGCCCGCAAGGGCGGGGCCACGCTCGCGTGCGGCGACGACGCCGAGCGGATGTTGTCCAACGGCGAGCTGGTGGGCGTGTGGCCGGAGGGGTTCAAGGGCATCGGCAAGCCGTACTCCGAGCGCTACAAGCTGCAGCGCTTCGGCCGAGGAGGCTTCGTGTCGGCCGCCCTGCGCACCGGCGTGCCGATCGTGCCGCTGTCGGTCGTCGGCGCCGAGGAGATCTACCCCCTCGTCGGCAACCTCCCGTCCCTCGCCCGGCTGCTGGGCGTGCCCTACATCCCGATCACGCCGTTCTTCCCGTGGCTCGGCCCGCTCGGTCTGGTGCCGCTGCCGTCGAAGTGGCTGCTCGAGTTCGGCGAGCCGGTGCGCACCGACGACTACGACGAGGCCGAGGCCGAGGACCCGATGCTGGTCTTCAGCGTCACCGACCAGGTGCGTGAGGCGATCCAGCAGACGCTCTACGCACTGCTGCGCGAGCGGAGCTCGGTCTTCGGCTGAGCATGGATCCACCGATGGTCGGCTGCTGCGCGTCACCCATCGGGCACGCCCGTCGACCTGCTCCGCTCAGTCGGGAAGGAGTGGGTCGAGCACGCCGTCGACCAGGCCGGTCAGACCGTCGATCAGCGGGATCCCCGTGCCGTCGGACGTGCCGGGCTCCTGGCCGGTGAGGGTGTCGGTGAGCCCGCCCGTGAGACCGGTGACCGGACCGGAGCCGGACCCGTCGTTGTCGTCCCCGGGGGTCTGGCTCGGGTCGGCCGGTTGCGGGGCCTCCTCAGGCTCCTCGGCCGCGGGCTGGCGCGGGGTCGTGGACTTGGTCCGGGGCTTGCCGGTGGGCTGCGCCGGAGTCGAGGCGGCGATCCGCTCCGCGGCCAGCGCGATGTCGGCGAGCTCGGGATCCTGCCCGCTGAGCATGTCGTCGAGCGAGGCGGCCAGGGCGAGGTCGGGCAGGTCGCCGACCGCGCCACCGCACTCCGGACAGGCCTGGAAGCCGCTCGCGTCGACCTGGCGCAGCGTCTGCACCGCGACGACGAGCGCCGGACGGGCGTCCTCGGGCACGTCGTCGCTGATGCCGGTGAGCTCGGAGATGCCGCGCTGCGCGAACGAGCGCACGTCCTCGACCCCGGCGGTGTGCCCGGTGTCGTAGTAGTCGGCGATCGCGAGATCCGCGGCCTCGTCGCTCTGCGTGGTCAGGTCGCCCAGAGCCCGGGTCAGCTCGGCACCGTCGGCGCCGTCGGCCTGGAGCCGGACGACCTCGTCGAGGCGTCGCTCGGCGTGGTCGAGCACGGTCGAGGCCCGCGACGAGTCGTCGTTCTGCAGGTTGGTCTGGGCGTTCTCGATGGCGCGCTTGACGGGATAGAGCACGTCGCCCGGGACCGCCCCCTGCGCCGCGACGGCCATCGACGTGGTGGCGCTGGCGACGGCGAACCCACCGAGCACGGTGGCGATCCGCCGCTCCTTGCGGACATGGGAGTGATGGGGCGTGAGGCGCAGGGCGGTCGCCCGGTCGACGCCGCGCGCCGGCTGCTCGGTCGCCGCCGCGGCCATCAGCTGGCTGCGCAGGTCGGCGACGAACTCCGGACGCGCCTCGACGTCAGGGACCGCGCGCATCGAGCCGACGAGCTCCAGGAGCTCGGCGTACTCGCTGTCGGCAGCGACCCTGGGGTCGGCCGAGAGCAACGCGTCGAACTCCTCCGCGCGTCGCTTGCCGGCGATGCCGCCCCTCATGTCTGTCGTCCTTGTCTGTGGCGTCGTCCGTGGTCCGACCACCCACCTCGGGTGGTCCACCCACTCAACGACCCGTGTTGCACCGTGGTTACGCCTGTCGTGATGTGATGCAGGGTGCTCATCGCAGACCCTCCGGCATCAGCTTGGCGAGGTTGCGCACGCCGCGCAGCTGCAGCTGCTTGATCGCGCCGTCACTGCGCTTCAGTGCCGCAGCGGTCTCGGCGATGCTCATGCCCTGGAGGAAGCGCATGATCAGGCAGTCCCGCTGCTCGGTGGGCAGCTCCTTGAGCGCCTCGAGCAGGATCTCGTGGGTGATGCTGGCGAGCACGGCCGACTCGGGGCCCTCGGTGGCGTCGTCGTGCTGGCCCATGTCCTCGGTGGTCATCTCCAGCCGGGTGCGTCCCGCCTTGAAATGATCGGTGGTGAGGTTGCGGGCGATCGTCATCAGCCAGGCGCCGAAGTCCTTGCCCTGCCACCGGAAGTTCGCCATGTTGCGCAGCGCGCGGAAGAAGGTCTCCGAGCAGAGGTCCTCGGCCACCACGGTCGAGCGGGTCCGGTAGTAGAGGAACCGGTAGACCGACGGCTGGTAGTGGTCGTAGAGCAGCCCGAAGGCGTCGGCGTCACCACCCCGGGCCAGCTCCACGAGCCCGATCAGTCGCTCCCGCTCCTCGGCGGAGTCCTCGGAGGACGTGGCCAGCTGGGAGTCGTCGTACCCCGGACGGGGGCCGTCGTCCTCCTCGTCCTCGGCGTGCGCCGTGCTCAGCAGCGCGCCGTCGGGCGTGAGGCTCGGTCGGTGCCCACCCGTGGCCGCCATCGCGATGCCCGGGAGAGCGGGACCCGGCGGCGGGAGGGCGGCGGCGACCGCGGCACGCAGCGCGTCGAGCCCGCGCAGCAGCGCGTCATCGACGGTCGTCATGGCGGTCTCCCTCCGGCGTCCCGGGCTGATCCTACGGGCCATCGGCGGTTCGTGGGAACCGCGCGGCCGACCACGGGACGAACGGACGAACGCCCGACGGCCGTCCGGGTGCCCCGGCACTCAGCGGTGCAGCCCGCGCCGCGCGAGCGCCGTCGCCACCGCGGCGCCCACGGCCACGCCGCCGACGAGCACGCCGGTGCGGGCCGCCTTGCGACCGGTCCGGTAGTCGCGGACCTCCCACCCGCGCTCGCGCGCACGGGCCCGCAGCTGCGGATCCGGGTTGACGGCGCACGGATGGCCGACCAGCTCGAGCATCGGCAGGTCGTTGGCGGAGTCGGAGTACGCCGAGCAGCGGGCGAGGTCCAGCCCCTCGCGCTCGGCCAGTGCACGGACCGCGACGGCCTTCGCGGGTCCGTGCAGCATCTCCCCGACCAGCCGGCCGGTGTAGACCCCGTCCACGGTCTCCGACACGGTGCCGAGGGCACCGGTCAGGCCCAGTCGTCGAGCGATCAGCCGCGCGATCTCGACCGGAGCGGCGGTGACCAGCCACACCCGCTGCCCCTCGTCGAGGTGCAGCTGGGCGAGGGCGCGGGTGCCGGGCCAGATCCGGTGAGCCATCAGCTCGTCGAAGATCTCCTCGCCCACCGCCTCCAGCTCGGTCACGTGGTGCCCTGCGATGAAGGACAGCGCCGAGTTACGGGCCTCCTCGATGTGCTCGGGGTCCTCGACACCGACGAACCGGAAGTAGGCCTGCTTCCACGCGGCGCCGAGCAGGTCGCGCGTCGTGAAGAACCTGCGGCGGTAGAGGCCGCGGGCGAGCTGGAAGATCGCCGCACCGTCCATCATCGTGTTGTCGCAGTCGAAGAAGGCCGCCGCGGCCGGGTCGGCCGGGTGGTTCAACGCCGTCTCGACCTCGGCGGCCGCCGCGGCCGCCTCACCGGCGAGGACGGAACGCTGCTGGAGGTCGGTCCGCCTGCCACGGCCCGTGGGCGCTGCCATGGCAGCAGCGTAGGGCACGCGACGCCCATCGCGGGACCGGTGACAATGGGCGTATGGCCGATCCGCGCATCACGTTCTACACCCGACCCGGCTGTCACCTGTGCGAGCTCGCCCGTGAGGTGGTCGAGGCGGTGTGCGCCGAGACCGGAGACCAGTACGTCGAGGTCTCGATCGCGGGCGAGCCCGAGCTCGAGGCACGCTTCGGTGAGGAGATCCCGGTCACCTTCGTCGACGGCCGCCAGCACGACTTCTGGCGGGTGGATCCGAACCGGCTGCGGGCGGCCCTCGCGGCCCGGTGAGGTCGCGGCGGGCCATGACGAGAACGGGTTCCGCCAGATTTTGTTCCCACGTTCACAAACTCCTACAGTGAAACTGCCGCACATGCCGACGCCCCGGTCCGCGGCTGGAGAGAAGAGTTGTGACCGCACGGAGCTCACACGTTGACAGCCGGGTCATCCCGGAGGCGACGGTCGCCCGTCTGCCCGTCTACCTGCGTGCGCTGACCGCGCTCGCCGACACCGGCACCCGCACCTGCTCGAGCGAGGAGCTCGCCAGCGCCGCCGGCGTCAACAGCGCCAAGCTCCGCAAGGACCTCTCCTACCTCGGCAGCTACGGCACCCGCGGCGTGGGCTACGACGTCGACTACCTGCGCTATCAGATCGCCCGCGAGATCGGGGTCACCCACGACTGGCCGGTCGTCATCGTCGGCATCGGCAACCTGGGGCACGCGCTCGCCAACTACTCCGGCTTCCGCAGCCGCGGGTTCCGCGTGGTCGCGCTGCTCGACGCCGACCCGGACCGCCACTCCGAGATCGTCGCGGGCGTCAAGGTGCGTCCGTTCGACGACCTCGAGGCCATCGTGCACGAGCACGCCGTCGCGATCGGCGTGATCGCCACACCGGCGATGGCAGCGCAGGATGTCGCCGACCGGATGGTCGCCTCCGGCATCACCAGCATCCTCAACTTCGCGCCGGCCGTGCTCGGCGTGCCCGACGAGGTCGACGTCCGCAAGGTCGACCTGTCGATCGAGCTGCAGATCCTGGCCTACCACGAACAGCGCAAGGCCCACGGCACGAGTGAGCCGGCACCAGCCGTCGGAGGAGAGTCATGAGTGTTCTGGTCGTGGGCATCTCCCACAACTCCGCCCCGGTCTCGCTCCTGGAGCGGGTGGCGCTCGACGCCGCCAGCGTCCCGAAGCTGGTCGAGGACGCCGCTGCCTGCGACCACGTCGGCGAGGCCACGGTGATCGCGACCTGCAACCGGGTCGAGGTCTATACCGAGGTCGAGCGGTTCCACGGCAGCGTCGAGGCGCTGTCGCGGCTGCTGGTCGAGCGGGCCGACGAGGGGGTCGAGGCGATGCTGCCCCACCTCTACGTCCACTACGACGACGGCGCGATCTCCCACCTCTTCCAGGTCGCCGCGGGGCTGGACTCGATGGCCCTCGGCGAGGGACAGATCCTCGGCCAGACCCGCGAGGCGCTCCGCCTCGGTCAGGAGCTCGGCACCGTCGGTCCCGCGCTCAACTCCCTCTTCCAGCAGGCGCTGCGTGTCGGCAAGCGCACGCGTGCGGAGACCGGCATCGACCAGGTCGCGCCGTCGCTGGTCAGCAGTGCACTGGACCAGACCCGGGACGCGATCGGGCCCGTCGCCGGCAAGTACGTCGTCGTCGTCGGCGCCGGCGCGATGGCGGGCCTCGCCACGGCCACCGTCGCCCGCGAGGGTGCCGGGCACATCGCGGTCGTCAACCGGTCGCAGGACCGGGCCGAGCGGCTCGCGACGGCCTACGACGGTGTCGCGGTCCCGCTGGACCAGCTCGCCGAGGAGGTCGGTCGGGCCGACCTCGTGGTCACCTGCACCGGATCGTCGGGCGTTCTGCTCACCCGCGACCTCGTGGCCCGAGCGCGCCCGGACACCTCCGAGCGACCGCTGGCGCTGATCGACGTGGCGCTCCCGCACGACATCGACCCGGCGGCCGGCGACCTTCCGGGCGTCACGCTGATCGGGCTGGCGCGGCTCGCGGAGTCGCTGCACGGCACCGAGGCCGGTGCGGAGATCGCCGAGGTGCGCCGGATCCTCGGCGAGGAGGTCACCGCCTTCCTGGCCGCCCGCCGCGCGTCCAACGTCACCCCGACCGTCGTGGCGCTCCGCTCGATGGCGACCTCCGTGGTCGACGCGGAGATGGTGCGCCTCGAGGGTCGGCTGCCGGACCTCGACGACGCGGCGCGCGACGAGATCCGCCACGCCGTGCGCCGGGTCGCGGACAAGCTGCTGCACGAGCCCACCGTCCGGGTCAAGGAGCTCGCCAACGAGCAGGGCGCGGTCTCCTATGCCACCGCTCTCGCCGAGCTGTTCGCGCTCGACCCGGAGGCCGTCGACGCGGTGACCCGCCCGATCGTCGTCCCCGAGGACGGTGCGCCATGACCCCGCTGAGGATCGGCACCCGACGCAGTCAGCTCGCCACGACGCAGTCCGAGCACGTGGCTGCCCTGGTGCGCGACCGGCTCGGTGTCCCCACCGAGCTCGTCGAGATCACCACCGAGGGCGACCGCAGCCAGGCCGAGGGCACCTCGCTCGTCGGCGCCAGCGCCACCGGTGTCTTCGTGAGCGCGCTGCGCGACGCTCTGCTCGCGGGCGAGGTCGATCTCGCCGTGCACTCGCTCAAGGACCTGCCGACCGATCCCGCCGAGGGCATCGCGCTCGCCGCCGTACCGCCGCGGGAGGACCCGCGCGACGTGGTCGTGGCCCGTGACGGGCTCACCCTCGGTGAGCTCCCGGCCGGCGCGACCGTCGGCACCGGATCCCCTCGTCGGGCGGCGCAGCTGCATGCCCTCGGCCTCGGTTTGGAGGTGGTGGCCATTCGTGGCAACGTCGGCACCCGCATCGACAAGGTGGCCTCAGGGGAGTGTGACGCAGTGGTGTTGGCACGCGCCGGGCTGGCCCGGATCGGTCGCCTCGACGAGGTGACCGAGGTGCTCGACCCGCTGCAGATGCTGCCCGCTCCCGGCCAGGGAGCGCTCGCCGTGGAGTGTCGCGCGGACGACGCCGACCTGCTCGACCGGCTCGCCGTGCTCGACGACGTGGCCACCCACGCCGCCGTCGTGGCCGAGCGGAGTCTGCTCGCCACCTTGGAGGGCGGCTGCTCGGCGCCCATCGGCGCGCTCGGCGAGATCGCGGAGGGCGAGGACGGTCCGGAGCTGTGGCTGCGTGCCGTGGTGCTCGCGACCGACGGGGGGGCGTCGGTCCGACGTTCCGCGTCCGCCGAGCTGAGCGACACCGACCAGACCGACACCGCTGCCGAGCTCGGCGCCCGCCTGGCAGCGGCTCTCCTCGACGAAGGCGCCGACCGGCTCGATCCCGACCCCGCACAGCCCGCACGACCAGCAGAGGTGCAGAACGCATGACGCGCACGACAGCCGCCCCCGAGGCTGCCAAGCCCGCCCGCCAGCCGGCCGCTCCGGGGGTGGTCTCCTTCGTCGGCACCGGCCCCGGCGACCCCGACCTCCTGACGGTCCGGGCGCTCGACCTGATCCGGCAGGCCGACGTGGTGATCACCGAGGTCCCCGAGCACGTCGAGCTGCTCTCCGCGCTGCGCGGTGACCTCGACGCCGACGGCGCGCCCGAGGTCGTCGACGGCGGCTTCGGCGAGGACGGCCAGCCGCTGACCCACGCCGCCCGCGCCAAGCTGGTCGTCAAGCACGCCAAGAAGGGCGACGTGGTCCGCCTCCTCGGGGGAGACCCGTTCCTCTACGCCTCCGGGCCCGAGGAGGCCCAGGCGGTCGCCAAGGCCGGCATCACCTTCGAGGTCGTGCCGGGCGTGTCGTCCGTCGCGGCTGTCCCGGCCTACGCCGGCATCCCGCTGACGACCAACAAGCACCGCGAGGTCGCCGTCGTCACCTGCGGCGAGAAGGTCGACTGGAGCCGCTACGGCGGGGTGCCCACTCTGGTGCTGCTCTCCGCCGTCGGGCAGATCGGCGAGATCGCCCAGGAGCTCATCGACGCCGGCCGCAAGCCGGCCACGCCGGTGGCGCTGACCTCGGTCGGCACCACGACCGAGCAGCAGACCGTCACCTCCACGCTGGAGGAGATCGCGGCCGACCCGCGTGCCGCCCGGGTGTCGCCGCCCGCGACCATCGTCGTGGGCCAGGTCGTCGACCTGCGCGAGAAGCTGTCGTGGTTCGAGACCAAGCCGCTGTTCGGCTGGCGGGTGCTCGTGCCGCGCACCAAGGAGCAGTCCGCCGCGCTGTCGACCAGGGTCCGCGGCTACGGCGGGGTGCCCGAGGAGGTGCCGACCATCTCGGTCGAGCCGCCGCGCAACCCGCAGCAGATGGACAAGGCCGTCCGCGGGCTCGTCGAGG
>CAZJDU010000049.1:0-25164 GCA_964544855.1 uncultured Nocardioides sp. | reverse complement strand
GCGCGCCTCGCCCCTCGACCACCGGCACGGCGGGTGGGGTTTTCCCTACCCCGACCGGCTCCCTGAGCCCCTCGGAACCGCCCTCCCGGTTTCCTAGCGTCGGGGACATGACAACGACGAACATCTCGGGCGTACCCGCCCTGGCCGTCCGCGGCCTCGACCACACCTACGGCGTCGGACCCACCGCCGTCCACGCGCTGCACGGGATCGACCTCGACCTCCCCCGCGGGAGCTTCACCGCACTGATGGGGCCGTCCGGATCCGGCAAGTCCACCTTCCTCTCCTGCATCGCCGGCCTGGAGCACGCCGACGGCGGCTCGGTGAGCATCGGCGGCATCGACCTGACCACGCTCGACGAGGGGCGACGTACCGTCTTCCGGCGGGAGCACCTCGGCCTGGTCTTCCAGGACTTCCACCTGCTCCCCTACCTGACCGCCGCACAGAACGTCACGCTGCCGTTGCGCCTCTCCGGCCAGCGCATCGACAGCCGCAGGGCCGGCCGCGTGCGCGAGCTGCTGACCACGGTCGGGCTCGGCGACCGCACCGGCCGCCTCCCGGCCGAGCTCTCCGGCGGCCAGCAGCAGCGCGTCGCCATCGCACGTGCGCTGATCACCGGCCCGGAGCTGGTGCTGGCCGACGAGCCGACCGGCGCACTCGACAGCATCACCGCCCGCGGCGTGCTCGACCTGCTGCGCGACGCGGTCGACCGGCTGGGCCAGACCGTGATGATGGTGACCCACGACCCGGTCGCCGCGGCCGCGGCCGACGCGGTGACGTTCCTCGTGGACGGCCGCATCGCCGGGCGCATGGAGCAGCCGAGCACGGACGCCGTCGCCGGTCAGCTGGCCCACCTCGACGACCTGGTGGCGGCGTCATGACCGGGCTGGCGTTCCGGTCGCTGCGGCACCGCGCGACCGCCTCCACCGCGACGTTCCTGTCGCTCTTCCTCGGCACGGTGATGATCGGCTCGTTCGCCGCCGTGGCGGAGACCGGCACCGGCCCCATCTCGGACACGGACGCGGAGACGCTCGCCACCATGGGCGGCGTGATCGGTGCGTGGGGCAGCCTGATCGTTCTCTTCTCCGTCGCCTCGACCGTCGGCATCACCGTCACGCATCGCGCGACGGAGCTCGGCCTGCTCCGCACCGTGGGCGCCTCGCCCCGGCAGGTACGCCGGCTGGTCCGCTCCGAGACCCTGGTCGTCGCGACCGTTGCTGCCGCACTCGGCGGCGCTGTGGCGTACGCCGGCGGCGCCGGGATGCTCGCACTGCTGCGCGGCCCGATGGTGGCCGAGTCCGTCTCGTACGACGCGAGCGCGCTCTCCGTGGGCGGTGCTGCTCTCGCGATGGTGCTCACCTCACTGCTCGCCTCCTCGATCGCCGCACGGCGGGCGACCCGCGGCCCGGCCCGCCTGGTGCTGGCCGAGGCGGCGACCGAGGCGACGCGGATCCGGTGGTGGCGCGTGGCCACCGCCGTACTGCTGGTCGGCTACGGCGTCGCGATGGCGGTGGTCACGGTCGTCGTGACCGCCGACTCCGACGACCCGTATGCGGCGATGCAGACGTCGGGCTCCTCCTCGATCCTCGTCGGCATCGGGCTGGCCGCAGTGGCTCCGGTGTGGCTGCGCTGGGCGGCGCGGGTGGTGCCGGCATCGCGCCGGAGCGCGGCGACCCACCTGGCTCTCGGCAACGCACGCCATCGGGCCTCCCTGCTCGCGGGCGTGCTGGCACCGCTGATCGTGCTGGTCTCAGCCGCGGTCGGGGTGGTCATGCTCGTCGGCATCGACGGCCGCACCCTCGAGGGCACCGTCGAGGACGCCGAGCTGGTCACCCTGCTCAACTACGTGGTCACCGGCATGCTCGCCCTCTTCGCGGCCATCATGGTCGTGAACGGCGTCGCCGCGATGCTCGCGCACCGCCGTGCCGAGCTCGCGCGACTCCAGCTGATCGGCGCCACACCGACACAGGTGCGCGGCTCGGTCCGCGCCGAGATGACGATCGTCGCCGTCGTCGGTGTGCTGCTCGGCGGCCTCGCCTCCCTCGCGACGATCCTGCCGTTCGCCGAGGCACGCGGCGAGGGCCTGGTGCCGGACGGGCAACTGTGGTTCCCGCCGCTGGTCGCTGCCGTGGCGATCGGCCTCACGCTGACCGCGGCGCACTTCGGGGTGCGTCGCCTCCCGCCGGTGGTCCCCCGGTGACAGACTCACCACCCATGACGAGCCTGCTCGCCCCGATCGCTCCCGTCACGGCCACGCCGCTCGACCGGGAGCACCTGGTCGAGCGGCTCCGGCTCAGCCTGGTCGGCGCCGGGATGGGCCTGCTCGGCCTGCCCGTGGCGTTGGCGCTGGCCATCGTGTGGCTGGTCTCGCTACCGCTGTCGCTGACGCTCGTCGGGATCCCCATCGCGCTGGCGGTGGTCCCGGCGGCCCAGCGTCTGGCGGCCGTCGACCGCCGCCTCATCGGCGCCCTCCTCGGCGATGAGGTCGCGACGGCGTACGCCGACACGACCGACCACGCTGCGCTGGCCCGACTGTGGGTCTGGCTGCGCGACCCGGCCCGCTGGCGGGACTTCGCGCACCTGTGGTTCGCCGGGACCGGTGGGTTCGTGCTGTCGGCGCTGCCGATGCTGATGCTCGTCGCGCCCGTCGTCCACCTCGTCGGGTTCCTCGTGGACCCGAGCGGTTGGTGGCTGCTCGTGATGCTGCTCGACGGTCCGCTGCTGCTCGCCTGGTGGTTGGTCACGCCGCACCTCGCGCGAGCACGGGCGGTGGCCGACGCAGCCATCCTCGGCCGCTCTCGGGTGGCCGGGCTCCAGGAACGGGTCGCGGAGGTGGAGGACTCCCGCTCCGAGACCCTCGACCACCAGGCGGCGGAGGTACGCCGCATCGAGCGCGACCTCCACGACGGCGCGCAGGCCCGCATCGCCTCGGTCGGCATGAGCGTCGGGCTCGCCGAGAAGCTCCTCGCCACCGACCCCGAGGCCGCCGCGGCCCTGCTGCGCGAGGCCCGCGAGTCCACGACCGATGCGCTCGAGGACATGCGGACCGTGGTGCGCGGCATCCACCCACCGGCGCTGGCCGACCAGGGACTCGCCGGCGCGGTGCAGGCGCTCGTGGTGCCGGTGCCGATCCCGGTGACGGTGGCGTTCGACGTGCCGCGGCTGCCGGCACCGATCGAGTCGGCCGCCTACTTCGCGGTGGCCGAGTGCGTCAGCAACCTCGCCAAGCACAGCGAGGCGTCCCGTGCGTGGATCACCGGCAGCCACGACGGCGCGCGCCTCCGGCTGCTGGTCGGCGACGACGGCCAGGGCGGAGCGGATCCTTCGGGAGCCGGGCTCACCGGCGTCGCGCGGCGACTCGACGCCTTCGACGGTGACACCTCCGTCGAGAGCCCGCCCGACGGTGGCACGGTGGTGCGCATGGAGATCCCGTGTCCGACCTGAGCCTGCGCGCCGTGCTCGCCGAGGACCAGGCGCTGCTGCGGGTGGGACTGACCCGGATCCTCGACGCCGGCGGCGTCGAGGTCGTCGAGGCCGTCGACAACGCGCCCGCCCTGACCCGGGCGCTGGCCCGCGACGACATCGACGTCGCCGTCGTCGACGTACGACTGCCGCCGACGCAGACCACCGAGGGCCTGGCCGCGGCGATCATCGCCCGCGAGGCGCGCCCCGGGCTGCCGGTGCTGGTGCTGAGCCAGTACGTCGAAGCCAGCTATGCCCGTGACCTGGTGGCCAGCGGCGACGGGGCGGTCGGCTACCTGCTCAAGGACCGGGTGGCCGACGTCGACGCGTTCCTGGACGCGGTGCGCCAGGTGGCGACGGGCGGCACGGTGCTCGACCCGGAGGTGGTGGCCGCGCTGGTCAGCGGCGCCCGCCCGGGGCCGCTCAGCCGGCTGACCGAACGCGAGCACGCCGTGCTGGAGCTGATGGCGCAGGGCCGCACGAACGCCGCCATCGCCGCGCGCCTCTACGTCAGCGAGAAGGCGGTGGGCAAGCACAGCGCCAACATCTTCACCAAGCTCGACCTGCCGCCCGCGCCCGACGACAACCGCCGGGTGCTCGCCGTGCTGGCGTGGCTCGACGGGCAGTGAGGCGCGGGATGGTCGCAGCACGACAGCGCCCCCGGAGGAACAGGTCCTCCGGGGGCGCAGGTGCGGTGTCGGATCAGTCCGACTGGAGGATCGCGAGGATCCGCAGCAGGTTGGTGTAGATCCAGACGAGGCTCACGGTCAGCGCGAACGCTGCACGCCAGGACTCCCGCTCCGGGATGCCGTTGGCGATGCCCTGCTCGATGAAGTCGAAGTCCATCACCAGCATGAACACACCGAGCACCAGACCGGCGACGGCGAACAGCAGGCCCATCGCGCCGAAGCCGAACAGTCCGATGTCGGCACCGAAGATGCTCAGCACCATCTCCATCAGGCCGAGGCCGATCATGCCGAACATCGCGGCGGTGACCATGGTGCGGAACCGCTGGCCGACCTGGATGTTCATGAACTTGTAGACCGCGAGGGTGCCGGCGAAGGCCGCGAAGGTGCCGATCACGGCCTGGACGACGATGCCGCCGTACTGGTCGCTCGGGAACGCCGCGTCGTAGACCTTGCTGATGCCGCCCAGGGCGACTCCCTCCGCGGCGGCGAAGGCCAGGACCAGGGCCGGGCTGATCTCCCGCTTGAACGAGTTGACCAGCGAGAGCCCGAACGCCAGGAACGCGCCGAGCATCGCGGCGCCGCCGATCATGGAGACGGCGTCCGGGCTGTCGATGTCCGGTGTCAGCACCCACGTCGCGGCGGCGAACAGGATCACCACGCCGAGCGTCATCGCGGCCTTCTGCACGACCGAGTCGATCGTCATCCGCCCCGGACGCTGCTCGGTCGGGACCTCGGCGTATCCCGGCGGGCCGGGCTGGTAGCCGTCGTACCCGGCCTGGCCGCCCTGGTAGGCGGCGCCGGAGCGGCTGAACTCTTCGGACCGGCGGAACACCGGGTTGTTGCTCTGCATCGAACTCCTCCTGGGAGCGTCGGTCGGCTGCTGGGGGTGGGCAGTCACCACTGAATGACCCCAGTCTAGCCAGATCAACGCAGCGGATTCACGAGACGTTCCCGCGCTGCCCTCCCCGCCACCGAGCGTTCACCTCGCGGTGATGCGCACCGACACCTCGCTCGCGCCGCCGGGCCGGACGTGCACCAGCCCGTCGGGGCGACGTACAGCACTGCCTCCGGTGACCTCGAGGTCGTAGCCGTCGGGGTAGTGCAGCGGGCTGACGAAGACCTCGGTCGGCGCCGTGATCGTGGGATCGGGGCGGTAACGATAGCTGAACGCGCCCGTCGCGGCGTCGAACGACATCGCCAACGGCGTGCCGGCGGTCGCCCGCGCGTAGGTGCGCACCAGCGTCCGCAGCTTGTCCTGCTTGACGGTCGAGAGGTCGCCGTCGTCGGCGAACATGCCCTGGGAGTCGTCGGCGGTGGTCGGGTCGTTCCACCGCTTGTAGGCCCAGTGCAGCCAGCCCATCAGGTGCTCGTCGGCGACCGCGGCGTCGATCTCGATCGCCCGCACGTTGTCAGTGGCGCCCCACTCGCTCATCAACGGCACCGCGTGCATGGTCTCCGACTGCTCGAGCGCGTGCGCGGCCCGGTTGCGGGCGAAGCGCCAGCAGTTCTCCACATCGCCGAGCGGGATGCCCTGGGACTCCAGGAAGACGTCCTGGCAGTAGCTGTGCCAGGAGAAGCCGAGCTGGTCGTCGCCCGGGGAGGTGTACCAGGTGGTGATCAGCTGGCCGCCGGCGAACTGCTGCGGCTCCCACCAGACGATGTTGTCGCCGTCGACCTCGCGGATCGCAGCCGTCGCCTGTTCCATCGCGGGCTGGAGCTCGGCGGTGTAGGTGGGCCGGCAGCCCGAGATCAGGCAGCTCGGCCACTCCAGGCCGGACCAGGGCTCGTTGATCAGGTCGTAGCCCATCAGGTAGGGCTGGTCGCGCCACCACTCGGCGGCCACCTGCCACGACGCGGCCCAGCCGTCGAGCAATCCGTGCTTGCCGGCCCAGAACTGGTCGAAGACGGTCGACACCTCGGGCGTCCAGTAGCCGGTCGGGAACGGGGCGTCGACCGGCGGCAGCAGGCTGTAGGGCAGCGGGCGCTGCACCGCCCAGTCGGGCACGCCCTCGCCGCCGTAGGTCTCGTGCCACTGGTTCTGATGGGCGTCGAGCTGCATCCAGATGCCGCGGTCGGCCAGCAGGTCCATCACCCGCTGCCAGCGGTCGCGGTACGTCGGGTCGCCGACCCCCGGCTCGTCCGGAGTGACCCCGGCCCAGAGCGTGCCGAGCCGGACCCCGTTGAAGCCGTGGCGCTCCAGCCACGCGGCGTCGGCCTCGGTGAAGCCCGCTGCGGTGTCCGGCGGCACGTACGGCGCCCGCTTCCACACCAGGTTGAAGCCGTGCACGATCACGGCGCGACCGTGCTCGTCGGTGAGCCAGCGACCGTCCCGCCGCAGCTGTGGTGGGCCGTCGGTCCCCGCCGAGCCGTCCCCCTCCGGGTCGGCACTGGCCGTCGCCGGGGCCAGGAGCCCGAGCGCCACGACACCGAGCAGCGCCGCCATCACCACCGCACGAGAACGTGTTCTACCACTGCGCATGTGCGGCCCAACGAGGCAGCCGCGCAGGGGTCACACGCCGCCGATCACGTCCGTCGCAACCGCACCACCGTGTCCCGGACCCGGACCGGACCGTCCTCGGTCGCCTGCTCGCGCACCGGCGCGTCGGCGACCTCGCTCTCCCAGACGGGACTCCCGTCGCTCACCCCGAGCGCGGCGAGCACCTGCTCGGGCGGGAACAGCAGTCCCGGGCCGTGCGGCCGGCGCGCACCGCTCTCGACGTCATCAGGGTGGTGGGCCACGACGAGCAGCCGCCCGCCCGGCGCGACCGCCGCGGCGATCCGGCGATAGACGTCGTCGAAGTCCGGTCGCGGCACGTGCAGGAAGTGCGCGGTCACCAGGTCGAAGGCGCCGGCCGGCAGTGGCGGCTCGCCGGTCATCGCGTCGTACACCCCGACCTCGACGCGGTGGGCGACCTCGCGTTGGATCGCATGGCTCGACGTGCGATCCAGCGCCACGGTCGAGACATCCACGGCCCGGACGTGCCACCCCTGCTCGGCGAGCCAGATCGCGTCCGCGCCCTCGCCGCAGCCGACGTCGAGCGCACGCCCGGGCGTCAGGCCGGTGACCTGCTCGACCAGCCGCTGGTTGGGCCGGCCGCTCCAGTGGCGGTCGGTGCCGCCGTACTTCTCGTCCCAGAACTCCGCGGTGAGCGCCTGGCGGAGCTCCTCGTAGGTCACATCGTGCAGGTCCTCGTGATCCGCCACGCCCCCAGTCTGCCCCAGGCGACGTCCTCAGCCGCGGACGACCAGGCGCTCGCGGACGGCGACGACCGCCGCTTCGGCCCGGCCCCGGACGCCGAGCTTGCGGTAGATCGCGCTCGTGCAGTGCATGACGGACTTCGGACTGGCGCCGAGCCGCTCGGCGATCTCCTTGTTGCGCCGGCCCTCGACCAGCAGCGCCAGCACCTGCTCCTCCCGGGGAGAGAGCTCGTCGACCCGGGGGGCCGGCTCCGCGACCGCAGGCTCCGTGCAGCGATGCCGCGCGACCAGTGCGCGAGCCCGGCGACGATGCTCGTCGACCGACACCCCGGCACCCTCCGCGAGCGCGCTGGCGTAGCCGGCGTCGCCCAGCTGCGAGCGCGCGGCCGCCAGCCCCTCGCGATACCGATCGGCTCCGGCCGGCGGCATCCCGGCGAGCAGCACCTGCTCCCACGGCCGCACGACGCTGTGGAGCCGTGCGACCTCGCTGTGCTCGCCGATCGCTCCCGCCCACGCGGCCGCCACTGCGAGCGCCGCCACGGCCTCTCGTGGACCCCACGCCGGCGCGGCCATCTCGAGGAGACGCGCCACCGCGTCCCCTGCTCCGGTCAGGTCCGCCGCGTGGACGCGGGCCAGCACGAGGTTCGCGAGGAGCCGACGCTGCATCTCGACGTCGTGGAGCGCCTCGGCATCCTCGAGCAGGCCGTCCAACGACGGCAGCAGCGGGTCGCCGGACCAATGGGCCGCCGGGATCTGGTGCAGCAGCATCCCGACCCGGATCTGCGCGAACCGGTCACCGGTCGTGAGCGAGCGACGCAGCGCCTGTCTGCCGAGCTCGACGGCGCGCGGATAGTCACGCAGCTGGTGGTGCACCATGCCCGCCCAGGCCTCGAACCGGGCGCGCCACACGGGATGTCCCATCTGCTCGGCCAGCGAGAGCCCCGCGCCGGCCGAGGACGCGGCGGCGGCGAAGTCGCCGGTCACCGGCAGCGCCCGGACCCGGATCGAGTGCGCCCACAGCGCCAGTCGCGGGTCGCCGTCCGTGACCGCTCCGAAGCCGCGCTTCCACAGCTCGGTGGCGTGGGCCGCGTCGTCCGGCGCGGTGGCGACCGCGAGCTCGGAGGCGGCGGCGGCGAGCCGAGCGCGAGCCGTGACCGGGTCGTCGTCCGCCGGCACCGACGAGAGCAGCTGCCGGAGCAGCCGCCGCGTGCGATGGACACCCGCCTGCGGCGCCAGCAGGCACGTCAGATCGGCAGCGCAGGCCAGGGCGCCGGAGAGGTCGCCGTACGCCGCCAACCACCCGGCCGCCCGCTCCATCTCCGCCAGGTCGTCGACGATGCCGGCGCCGATCTCGTCGTCGCGGCCATCGAGGATGAGCCCGGCGCCGCGCGCCGCCTCCGCCGCGTAGTACCGCGCGTGGCGGCACCGCAACGCGTCAGCGTCGGCGACCGGGGTCGTCGAGGCAGCCGCAGCAACCAGCGGGCGCAGCCGGAACCGGCGCTCCCCCGATCGGCCGGGGACCGGCTCGACCAGCCGCAGGTCGACGAGGGTCGACAGTGCGTCGAGCACCGCGGTCAACTCGCCACCGTGGATCTCGGCGAGGGCGCTCGGGTCCGTGTCGCCCGCGAAGACCGAGAGGGTGGCGACCAGCGAGCGCTGCTCCGACGCGAGCTGCTGCACGGTCCACTCCAGCGCCGCCGCCATGCTGCTGCGCCGGTCGTCCGAGCGACCACCGAGCACGTCGAGCCGGTGCGCGGTCGCCTCCGTCATCCGCACCAGGGCATCGAGTCCCAGCAGTCCGTGGCGGGCAGCGGCCAGCTCGATCGCCAGCGGGACCCCGTCGAGACGGCGTACCAGCGTGGCCACGAGGGGGCGGGACTCATCGTCCAGCACGAAGTCGGGCGACACCTCGCGAGCGCGGGTCACGAAGAGGGTCGTGGCGTCGCTCTCCTCCTCGCCGGCCTCCGGCTCCGGCCCGTCGTGCCCGGGCAGTCCCAGCGGCTCGACGCCCAGGCTCGCCGTCGCCGACCGAGGCAGGGGCAGCACGCTCGTCGTCACGCAGCGGGGCCCGTCCAGCGACGTCAGCTCGACGAGCACCTCGGGGAGCTGCTCGCGCAGCGGGTCGACGTCCTCGAGCACGACGAGCAGATCGACGCCGCGCAGCGGGGCGAGCGAGCCGGTGCCGTCCGCTGCCGCGAGCGGGCGGTCGGTCGCAGCGAGCAGCCGGTCCACGAGTGCGGTGGATGAGGACAGGCCTGCGCAGTCGAGCCGGACCACGGGCGTGGTCACCGTGCGCATCGCCTCGGCCACGAGCCGGGACCTGCCGACCCCTGACTGGCCGAACACGCTGACGACCGCGGCCGGCACCGCCAGCTGCTCCCGCAGCAGCGCCAGCTCCGTCTCGCGCCCGACGAGCCGGTCGCGGACGCGCGTCGACGAGGTGACCCCAACCTCCGACATCCCACCCCCTGTGCCGTTGTCGGCTGGCGCGACCGTATCGCGGCGAACAGGAGGCCGGAGGCGAAACCGAGAAGGTCGGTCAGGCCGGCGTGGTCAGCGGCGGCGTACCACCACCCGCTTGGCGTCCGCTGCCACGGACGGCCGCTTGGAGCCTCGGTAGACCACGGTCACCACGTTGCGCCCGCGGTCCAGACGCCGGGCCGAGACCCTGACGCGGTACCGCCCGTCCCGGCCGACCCGCTGCACGTCGTGACGGGTCCCGTCGACGTCGAGCCAGATCTTGCCGCGCAACCGGAGCCGCGGCCGGTCCGGCACCACCACCCGGCCGCGCACCACCACGCGTTCCCGCTTGCGCACCGTCGTGTCACGCACCCTGCCCCGGACCTTCGATGCGAAGCGCCGGACCTGATGCGTGCCCGTCACGGAGCGCGACCCGGCCGCGCTGCTGTCCGGCGACGGGAGGAAGCGGGTCCAGATGCGCACCTTGCCGCGCGGCAGGTCCGTCGTGCGGAGCACCGCGACACCGCGCTCGTCGACCGCCCGCCGGCCGAGACGGCGGCCGTCGGCATAGAACGCGATCGTGCCTGCGACGGAGCCGGCCGGGCTGGTCGCCCGGCTCCACAGCCGGACCCGTTGGCCGATCGCGGTCGACAGGTCGGGCAGCCGCAGCCGCGTGGCGCTCGAGGCCGGCGCCACCGACAACGTCGAGCCTGCCTGCGAGTCCGCGTATCCCGCCGCGCCGGCGAAGCTCGCCGTCACACCGATCTCACCCGTGGTGCCGAGATCATCGACCACGAGCGACGCGGCGCCGTCCACGAGCGTCACGGGGTCGCCGAGCGCGCCGCCTCCGGCGTGCTCGAACCGCACCGAGCCGCGCGGCACCGTTCCGTCGGGCGAGCTGACCCGCGCTGTGAGCGTGACCGGGTCGCCCAGCGTCGCCGCCATCGGCGTGACCGCGAGGCTCGTCTCGGTCTGGCGCACGCCCACCGTCTGGGTCACCGACGGGCTCGCGGACGATGCATAGACCGAGTCTCCGCCGTAGGACGCCCACAGCTCGCGGACGCCGTCACCAGCGAGCCCGGGCACCGTGGTCACGGCGACCCCGTCGGTCAGGCCGACCGGTGCGCCGAGCGACTCGGGTCCGTCGAAGAACTCCACCGTGCCGGTCGGGGTGCCGCCCGCGCCGGCCACGCTCGCGCGCAGCGTGATCTCGTCGCCGACCTTCGCCGTCGCGCTCGCCACGAGGGAGGTCGTCGACGGCGCGGCCGCGATCGTGGTGCGCTCGGTCGAGCTCTGCACCCCGGCCAGCGGCCCGTCGCCGTCGTACCGCGCGACGAGGTCGTGGGCACCGGTGGTGAGCGGCAGCCAGACCCGTTTCGTGCCGTCGCTGCCGAGCCTCACCTGGGCGATCTCGTCACCACCGTCGAGGATGGTCACCGGGCCGTCGACGGCGCCGTCGCCCCCGGTGATGGATGCCGCCAGGTCGAGGCGGGTGTCCTGGATCGCCACCGCGTCCGGGTTGGCGACGGAGAGCGAGAGGTGGCCCTCGGGCGCCCGGCGCGGGCCCTCGGTGACGCTGCCGGTGCCCACCGAGGTGTACTCCCGGCTGTCGAACCGGGTCTCGTCGGCGACATCGGTGACGCCGAGGTAGAGGTGGTAGGGGCCGAACCGGTCCAGCACCTCCGGGTCGGTCACGTCGTCGCCGGTGACGGTGTAGGTACGCCCTCGCGCTCCGGGGATCGGGTCCGCCGGCTCGCCGCTGCGCACCCGGTACCACTGGTAGCGCAGGTTCACCGGCGCCTCGTCGCTGACGGCCGGGACCGACCACCAGGCGTCCGCCCCCTCGCGGGTCGGCTCCACCTCGGCGGCCAGCACGTCGCCGACGATCGGTGCCGATCCCGGCGAGGTGGAGTTGGTGACGCCGATCGCCTGCCCGTCGGCCAGCGTGCTCGGTGCGGTCGCGTCGCAGTTCTTCCGGCCCCAGCTGTTGTAGACCGCCAGGGTGGAGTCCGGCACCGCCGCGCTGGCGTTCGAGGAGTACGGCAGGCTGATGTCGACCGCGCCGTCGGTGCGCCACGGGTTCGCACCGTCCGGCCCGAACTGCCACGAGGTCGTCATGTTGACCGCCTCCGAGGCCAGCACCGCGGTCGTGTAGCGGTGCGGTGGGACCTCCCACGAGATGTCCTGGGAGATGGTCCGACTCTCGGTCCAGGTGCGGCCGTACTCGACGGAGAGGATGAACTTGATGGAGGCACTGAAGAGCTTGGAGTCCTTGCCCCAGCCGAACTCGGACTCGAAGGAGAAGCCGGTCGACACGCTCTCGGAGACCTCACTGGTGGTGCTGGTCGAGATGGTCGTCGACACCGACTCCGAACCGCCGTTGTAGATCGCCTGAGCACCGGCCCCGTCGACGCCGCCCGTGCACCCCCGGCCGGAGACCGCGGCCGTGGGCGCGCGGTCGAGCACCACCTCGTCGATCCGGTTCCAGTCCGAGAGCAGCGCACCCGTCTCCCGGTCGACGGCGCGGACCTTGCAGACGTCCTGGTCCTGCTCGGTCGCGGCGAACTCGCAGGTCGAGGCGCCCCGCGCGAAGGCGGCGCCCAGGATCCGTTCCTGCGCAGTGGCCATCTGCCCCTCCGACTTGTGGCCCGGGTCGAACGGATCGACGTTGTCGTGCAGCGTCAAAGCGGAGTCCGGCCCGCACGTGCCGTACGGCATCGCATCGGCCGAGGCGGGCACGACACAGTGGCCGTCGGAAATCCCGTCGAGGGGGAGCTTGCGCAGGTAGAACTCGTCGGTCCCGGCATCGAACCGCGACCACGGTTTCCAGGCGTCCGCGTCGACCACTCGGTCGGTGCCCTCGCCCACCGGCTCGAAGTACCACGCCTGCAAGAAGCTCAGCCCGTCGCTCGCGTCCTGGCACTCGTACAAGCCAGCTTCCTCGTTGCCCGTGAGGCAGTCATCGGTGCCCATCCGGCGCAGCTGGTAGTAGCCGCTGAGGCCCTCGAAGGCCGTCTCGGGGATCGGTACCAGCTCCCAGGCGACATCGGTGGGGAACTGCACCCGCCCGTCGTCGGGGTCGTCGTACGGCGCGGCGAAGACCAGGCACTCGGTCGGGCCGGCGCAGTCGAGGTCCGCGGTCGGCGACTCCCACTCGGCAGCCGCCTGATCGACGTCGGCAGCGACCGGAGAGGCGGCCACCAGCAGACCGCTCAGGACGAGCGCCGCGGCCAGGACAGCGACGAGGAGAGCGCGCGCTCGCGAGGACGCGCGGCGGAGACGGACCAGCATGCCCGGGAGCATGCCGCTCTCCCCGGACGATCGCCACGGGCGAATGCCCACAACCGTCGTCGCGTCGAGCGCGCTCCGAACCACGCCCCACCCGCCGCGCAGGCTTGACGCATACCGTTATCGGCATATGATGGGCGCCATGGCGCGAGCAGCGACGACATCGGATGTCTTCAACGCGATCGCCGAGCCGCAGCGCCGGGAGATCCTGGTGCTGCTGCGTGAGGGCGAGCGGCCGGTCACCGAGCTGGCCGAGGCGCTGGGAATGACCCAACCGGGAGCGTCCAAGCACCTCCGGGTGCTCCGGGAGGTCGGGCTGGTGCGGGACCGCAAGGCGGGCAAGCAGCGCCTCTACCGTCTCGACGCCCGCGAGCTTCGAGCGGTTCACGAGTGGAGCGGCGGGTTCGAGCGGTTCTGGAACGAGAGCTTCGACCGGCTGGACGCCTACGTACAGGACCTGAGACAGGCACGACAGGAGGAGTAGCAGATGAGGACGACGGATCGAGGAGCGTCGGTGCCGTCCGCGACGGCCGACCGCGAGATCGTGATCTCCCGGACCATCGACGCCCCGCGGGAGCTGGTGTTCGAGGCGTTCACCGAGGTGCGGCACCTGGCGCAGTGGTGGGGGCCGGAGGGGTTCACCACCACCACGCGGTCCTTCGAGTTCCGCGTCGGTGGGGTGTGGGACTTCGTGATGCACGGACCGGACGGGACGGACTACCCGGAGTGGATCTCGTGGACCGCGATCACTCCGCCGGAGCGCATCGCACTGCTCCACGGTGAGTCCCGCGACGACCCGGACGCCTTCGCGTCGGTGCTCACGTTCACGCCCGACGGCGCTGCCACCCGGATCGAGATGCACACGGTGTTCCGCACCCAGCAGCTGCGCGACGAGGCGGTCGAGAGGTTCCACGCTGTCGAGGGCGGGCGGCAGACGCTGAGCAACCTGGCCGCCTACGTCGTGGAGACGCTCCGGGACGGAGCCGAGGGCTGATGGCCGGGAAGGTCTTCGTCAGCGTGACGATGTCGCTCGACGGCTTCATCGCGCCTCGATCCATCGACGATCTGATGAGCCAGCAGTGGATGGAGCTGCAGCAGTGGATCTTTCCGCAGCGGTACTTCCGGGAGCGGCTGCACCTCGGCGACGGCGGCGAGGAAGGGCGCGACAACGACATCGTCCGGGAGACGTTCGAACGCACCGGTGCGCATGTCATGGGCAAGCGCATGTTCGACGCCGGCGAGCAGATGTGGCCGGAGGACCCGCCGTTCCGTACGCCGGTCTTCGTCGTCACGCACGAGAAGCGCGACCCCTGGGAGCGGCCCGGCGGCACCACCTTCCACTTCGTCGACGACGGCATCGAGTCCGCGCTCGACCGGGCACGCGCAGCGGCCGGTGATCGCGACGTCCGCGTGTCGGGCGGCGGTACGACGATCCTCGAGTACCTGAACGCCGGCCTGATCGACGAGCTCACGATCGCGCTCTCCCCCACGCTGTTCGGCGCCGGCATCCGGCTCTTCGAGGGAGTGGACGCGGGCCGCGTGGCTCTGCAGCCGGTCCGTTCCGTGCCGACACAGCGGGTGACCCACCTGACCTACGCCGTCCACGACCGGTGACCCCGGCAGGCGCGCCCGACCGGTGCACGACCGAGGGACGGCCGGCCGGTGGTGCCCCCGGTGGGACTCGAACCCACACTCGATCGCGTTTAAGGCGACTTCCTCTGCCCATTGGGATACGGGGGCCTGACAAACGTCATACGTACCGCGCCGCCGGGCGACCTGATCGTATGACGTCTCGATGTCCGGACGCGCTCATAAGTAGGTCTGCCGCGGATGGACCGCGTGCGCTCCCGCCACCCGGTCGAGGAAGAGGAGGCCGTCGGTGTGGTCGATCTCGTGCTGCAGGGCCCGGGCCTCGAACGCGTCGGTCTCGAGCGTGACCTCCTCGCCCGTGCCGGGCAGCTGCCCGCGAACGACGAGCCGGGTCGCCCGCTTCACGTCGCCGGTGAAGTCGGGGACGCTCATGCAGCCCTCGCGTGCCCGCTCCTTCCGGCTGGCCTGCACCACCTCGGCGTTGCACAACGCGAAGGTGCCGTGGTGGGTGCGGGTCTTGGGATGCTCGGTGACGTCGACGCAGAACACCCGCGCCCCGATGGCGACCTGCGGAGCCGCCAGCCCGACGCACCCGGGGCTGACCCGCATCGTGGCGATCAGGTCGGCGGCGATCCGGACCGTCACGGGGTCCGTCGGGTCCACCCGCTCCCCCGCCCGGGCGAGCACGGCCTCGGGAGCGGTGACGACCTCGAGGACCCGTCCCTCGACCCCCAGCTCGGTCTCGGTCCACGCGGAGACCCGCTCGGCGCCGGGTCCGAGGCTCGCCGCGTCGGTGCTCACAGCTCGTCGGCCTCGGCCGGGCGCAGCGTGGCGTCGACGCCCATCCGCCGCGCCGCCGCGGCGATCGCCGCCTCGACCGCGGACGCGTCCGCGGTCGGCGGCAGGTCCAGCTCGGCCACCAGCAGGTAGAGGTCGCCCGCGAGCCGCGTGGTCAGGTCGGTGACGTTGCCGCCGCTCGCGGCGACCTCGCCGACGACGGCGGAGACGATCCCCGGCCGGTCCCCGCCATGCACGGTCAGCACCCACGACGACCCGGTCGCATACGCATCGGGCCGGTCGGTGACCGGTCGGACCACGACGTCGAGGTCGCCTCCGGCGGTGAGCGGCGAGAGCGCCCGCTCGATGTCCGCGGTCGCCACCTCACCACGACACAGCAGCATCATCGCGAAGTGCCCGCGCAGCAGTGTCATCGTCGAGTCCTCGACGTTGAGCCCGAGGTCGGCGAGCCCCGCCGTGGCCTCGGCGATGATGCCGGGGCGGTCGTGGCCGAGCACGGTGACGGCGTATAGGTCCGGGGTGGTCACCCGCCTATCTTCGCAAGATCTCGGGCCCGCGCGAGCACGGAGTCGAGCATCGGCTCGGTCAGACGGCCCGTGAAGGTGTTCTGCTGGCTGGGATGGAAGCAGCCGAGCAGCGTCACCGGCAGGCGCTGCCGCCCCTGTCTCCGCTCCAGCTCGACCGCCTCCCCGTGGCCGAACCGGGGCCGCGGTGCCGGCACGGTCCACCCCGCGCGCCTCGCGGCGCCCAGCGCAGCATCCCAGCCGAACCCGCCGAGCGCGACGACCACCCGGAGCCGACCCGACACCAGACGCAGCTCACGGTCCAGCCAGGGCGCGCACCGGTCCCGTTCCTCCGGGGTCGGCTTGTTCTGCGGCGGAGCGCAGCGCACAGCCGCGACCATGCGGGTGTCGATCAGCCGGAGCCCGTCCGCGGCGTGCACGCTGCTGGCCTGCGTCGCCAGCCCGACCCGGTGCAGCGAGGCGAAGAGCCAGTCGCCCGAGCGGTCGCCGGTGAAGATCCGCCCCGTGCGGTTCGCGCCGTGTGCCGCGGGCGCCAGGCCGACGATCAGCACGCCGGGCTCAGCGGCGCCCCAGCCGGGGATCGGCCGGCCCCAGTACGGCTCGTCGGCGTACGCCGCCCGCTTCTCCCGTGCGACCTGCTCCCGCCACGCGACCAGCCGCGGGCATCTCCGGCAGCGACACACCCGGGCGTCGAGCCTCTCCAGCGGGGTCTGCGGGTCGACCGTGGGATCACCGGGCCAGCCCGTGCCCGGCCGCACCGGCGACTCGAAGAGCTCACCGGTGGCCGGATGCGGACGTGGCTCGGGCACACCGACATTCTCGCCGAGTCGGCTCATCTCCTCACGTCACCGACACCGGGTCGGCTCACTCCTCGACGAGGGACCAGGCGATCCCGTCCAGGATGTCGGTCTCGGCGACGGTGAAGGCGGGCAGCGCGGAGCGGCGCAGCACCCGGGTCAGGATCAGGCCGCCGGCACCGATCACGTCGGCGCGTCCCGGGTGCATGTAGGAGAGCGCCGTGCGCTCCGCGACGGTCATGCCGAGCAGCCGCTCGACGTATCGGGCCACGTCATCGACCTGCAGTACCTGCTGGTCGACCAGATCGCGGTCGTAGGCATCGAGGTCGAGCACGCCCGCGGTGATCTGGGTGATGGTGCCGGCCACGCCGACCACCGAGGCGGCAGCGCCGGGGTCGACCGGCGAGGCGTCCAATGTCGCGTCGATGTCGGCGAGACAGGCCGCGATCTCCTCGCCGGTGGGCGGGTCGGAGCGCAGGTGCCGCTCGGTCATCCGCACCGAGCCGATGTCCATCGACTGCTCCTGCTCCGGGCCGCCGCTCGCCCGGCCGAGGATCAGCTCGGTCGATCCACCGCCGATGTCGATGACCAGCACCGGGTCGGTCAGCACGTCGACGAGGCCACGCACGGCGCCGGCGAACGCCAGCCGGGCCTCCTCAGCTCCAGGGAGCACCTCCGGCTCGACGCCGAGCCGTGCCTGCACCCCGGAGCGGAACTCCTCGGCGTTCTCGGCGTCCCGGGTGGCCGAGGTCGCGCAGAAGCGCACTCGCTCCACCCCGGCGTCGGCGATGATCGCGGCGTACTCCTCGATCGCACCGAACGCCCGCTCGAGCGCCTCCGGCGTAAGTCGCCCGGACGCGTCGACGCCCTGCCCGAGCCGCACCATCCGGCTCTCGCGGCGGACACCGTCAGGATCCTTCGCCAGGTCCCCCACCAGCAGCTTGATGGTGTTGGTGCCGCAGTCGATCGCGGCCACGTCGCCCATGGGTCACTCCTCTTCCTCAGCCACCGTCGTCCGTCGTCACACACGGGCCGGTCGCCCACCAGTCGCCGAGCAGCTCGAGCACCTCGTCGCCCAGGGGGTTCACCCCCGGCCCTGCGGCCAGGGCGTGGGCCGCGAGCACGTGCAGGCACTTGACCCGGTCCGGCATGCCGCCGGCGGAGATCCCGTCGATCTCGGGCACCTCCTGCCCGGCTGTCGCGGCCAGCGCGTCGCGGAAGGCGAGGTACGACGCGTGCGCGGCCCGGTAGCCCGCTGCGAGGTCCGGGTCGTCGGCCAGCCGCTGCTCCATCTCGCGCATCAGCCCGGACGCCTCGAGGGTGCCGATCCGCGAGTTGACCCGTGGGCAGGTGAGGTAGAACGTCGTCGGGAACGGCGTCCCGTTCGGCAGCCGGGGCTCGGTGGTGACCACGTCGGGATGCCCGCAGGGGCACCGATGTCCCACCGCGTGCATCCCCCGCGGACGCCGGCCGAGCTGCTGACCGATCACCTCCGCGTCGGCCGGGGCGACGCCGGGCTCGCTCACTGCTCGCCCCCGGAGCCGGGATCCGCGGGCTCGTCGATCTCGGTCGCCGGAGGCGGCGGCACGGTGGTCGGTGGGTTCCCCGCCACCGCGGTCGACTGCCAGAGCCGGTGGAACCACACCGGCGACTCCTCATCGGGGACCTGGGACGGGTTCGGCAGCTCCGTCCCCCCGATCGGGTCGCCGTTCTCGTCGACGACCACGAACGGCGTCTCGCCGGGCTCGACGTAGCCGAAGCGCACTCGCGCCTGCTGCGCGACGTACTCCGGGTCCTCCCAGCGCTCCTTCTCCTGCTCGAGCGCCTCGATCTCGGCGGTCGTCTGGGCGATCTCCTGCTCGAGCGCGTCGATCTGGGTGCGCTGCTGCAGGTAGGCCCGCAGCGACGAGGCGTAGGACACCGCCAGCACGGCGAGCACCAGCACCAGCACCGCCATCCGCCCGGTGAAGCGGGATCGGCCACCCTCGTCGTCGGACCGTTCGACCGCGCCGTCGGACCGGGGACGCGCGCTCGGCACACGTCCTCCCCCAGCACGGCCGCGCGGCGGCGCGCCGGGGCGGCGCCGACCCGAGCGGTCGGTGCCGCGCTTCCGGCGCTCGTCGGTCACGGTCCCTGCTCCGCTCCCTCAGCCCTGGGAACGCGGGAACGCGCCGGCGCCGGCATAGCGCGCAGCGTCGCCGAGCTCGTCCTCGATCCGGAGCAGCTGGTTGTACTTGGCGACCCGCTCCGACCGCGCCGGCGCACCCGTCTTGATCTGACCGCAGTTGGTGGCGACCGCGAGGTCGGCGATCGTGGTGTCCTCGGTCTCGCCGGAGCGGTGACTCATCATGCAACGGAAGCTGTTGCGGTGGGCCAGCTCGACGGCGTCGAGGGTCTCGGTGAGCGACCCGATCTGGTTGACCTTCACCAGCAGCGCGTTGCCCTGGCCACCGGAGATGCCCCGCTGCAGTCGCTCGACGTTGGTCACGAACAGGTCGTCGCCGACCAGCTGGGTCCGCGAGCCCAGCTCGTCGGTGATCGTCTTCCAGCCGTCCCAGTCGTCCTCGTTGAGCGGGTCCTCGATCGACACGATGGGGTACGACGCGACCAGGTCGGCGTAGTAGGCGCTCATCTCGGCAGCGGTCTTGGTGCCGCCCTCGAAGGCGTAGGACCCGTCCTCGTAGAACTCGCTGGCGGCGACGTCGAGCGCGAGGGCGACGTCGGTGCCGAGCGTCAGCCCCGCCTTGTCGATCGCCGTCGCGATCAGGTCGAGCGCCGCGCGGTTGCTGTCGAGGTTCGGCGCGAAGCCGCCCTCGTCGCCGAGCCCGGTGGCGAGCCCCTGCTCCTTCAGCACCGACTTCAGGGCGTGGTAGACCTCCGCACCCTGGCGCAGCGCCTCGCGGAACGTCGCCGCGCCGACCGGCGCGATCATGAACTCCTGGATGTCGACGTTGGAGTCGGCGTGGGACCCACCGTTGAGGATGTTCATCATCGGCACCGGCAGCAGGTGGGCGTTCGGCCCACCGACGTAGCGGTACAGCGGGAGGTCGGCCGAGTCGGCGGCCGCGCGGGCGACCGCGAGCGAGGCGCCCAGGATCGCGTTCGCGCCGACTGATGCCTTGTTGGGGGTGCCGTCGACCTCCAGCATCGTCTGGTCGACCACGCGCTGGTCGTCCGCGTCGAGGCCCTCGATCGCGGGGCCGAGGCTGTTGATGACGCCGGACACGGCCTTCTCGACGCCCTTGCCCAGGTAGCGGTCGCCGCCGTCGCGCAGCTCGACCGCCTCGAACGCGCCGGTGGACGCACCGCTCGGCACCGCGGCGCGGGCGAACGCCCCGTCATCGAGGAGCACCTCGACCTCGACTGTGGGGTTGCCGCGCGAGTCGAGGATCTCGCGAGCGCCGACGGCTTCGATGGCTGCCACGGTGTTGCTCCTGTGGGTCGGTGGGCTGTCGTCGGCTCAGCCTAGTGGTCGGTGGTTCCCATCGCGGGCAGCACCCACCGCGTCCACCGGACGTTCATCCGGATCTCCGATACTGCGCGGGTGGACACGCCAGCCGCTCCGGACTCCGACCGCGGCCGGGTCGGCGAGGTGCTCCGGGTCTTCCTCGGCCTCGGGCTCACCTCGTTCGGTGGTCCGGTGGCCCACCTCGGCTACTTCCGCGACGCGTTCGTGGTCCGGCGGGGCTGGCTCGGCGATCGCGCCTACGCCGACCTGGTGGCGCTGTGCCAGTTCCTCCCCGGACCGGCCTCGAGCCAGGTCGGCATGGCGATCGGGCTGCATCGCGCCGGGGTGGGAGGGCTCCTGGCGGCGTGGCTCGGCTTCACGCTGCCGTCCGCGCTGCTCATGGTCGGCTTCGCCTACGGCCTGGACGCGCTGGGCGCCGACCGGTCCTGGATCGACGGGCTGAAGGCCGCCGCGGTGGCCGTCGTGGCGGCCGCGGTGCTGGGCATGGCACGCTCCTTGGCGCCCGACCGTCCGCGCGCCACGATCGCGGTCGCCGCGATGGTGGCGATGCTCCTCACCCCGGGAGCCGCCGGTCAGGTGCTGGTGATCATCGGCGCCGGAGCCCTCGGCTACCTGTGGCTGCGCCCACCCGACCCCGGCGCCGACCCCGCCGCCGGCTCCGCGACCGACCCGCTCCGGGTGCCGGTCCGTCGACGGACCGGCGCGGCCTGTCTCGCCGCCTTCGGGCTCCTTCTGGTCGCCCTGCCGGTCATCAGCACCACGACCGGCAACAGCACCGCCGCGCTCGTCGACGGGTTCTACCGCGCCGGCTCCCTCGTCTTCGGCGGCGGCCACGTGGTCCTGCCACTGCTGGAGACCGAGACCGTCCGGACCGGCCTGGTCGACCAGGACACGTTCCTCGCCGGCTACGGCGCGGCCCAGGCGGTGCCGGGACCGCTCTTCACCTTCGCGGCGTTCCTCGGCGCCGTGATGCAGGCCGGGCCGACGGGGGTCGCCGGCGCGGCCATCGCTCTCGTCGCCGTCTTCGTGCCGTCGGTTCTGCTCGTGGTGGGCGGACTGCCGTTCTGGGAGCGACTCCGCCACGCGCCGGGCGCCCAGCGGGCCCTGATGGGCGTCAACGCCGGCGTGGTCGGCCTGCTCGCGGCCGCGCTCTACACGCCCGTCTTCACCCACGGGGTGACCTCGGTGAGCACGATGTCCATCGCCGCGGTCGCGTTCGTCGCGCTGACCGTGTGGCGCACACCCGCATGGGCGGTGGTGATCGCGGCCGGCCTCGTCGGCCTTCTGGTGCTCTGACATGGCTCGTTCGAACTAGACAGATTCAACCGATCGCCATTATCACGAGAGGGTCAAAGAAGCAACAGACTCGCCGAAGTATCCCTAATATTGGGGGGTGAAATTCTCGGTCCTCGTCGCCCTCGCCGCGGCTCTCCTCGTCCTCCTGCCACCCACGACTCCCGGCGCCACGGCGGCGGCAGCCACCGCCGGGCGCTCCGGCACCGGCATCGCGCTCGGCGAGATCCCGACACCGCGCTCGCCCGTCGGACACGCGATGTACGGCAAGGTCACCACCGCGGTGGCCAACCTGCCCAACCGCGTCAGCGATCGCCGGTTCGCGAAGTCGCTGCGCAAGCTCACCCGACGCCGTCGCAACTTCCGCCGGCCCGACTTCGTCCTGCTCAACGAGGTGAGCGGGCGCAGCATCGAGACGATGCGGGTGAGGAAGCGCCGGTACGACGCCTACCGCGACCCGGTCACCGATCCCACGCCGGGCGGCGTGCAGTCGCTCAACAACGTCGTGATGTGGCACGCCCGTCGGTGGAGCCTGCTCGACGGGGGGCGCGTCAAGCTCGTCGAGGACGACCAGGGCTACCACGCCGGCCGCCCGTTCACGTGGGACCGCTACGCGACCTGGGCGGTGCTGCAGCGCCGCAACGGCGCGATCGTCTCGGTCGTCTCGACGCACATGATGACCAATCCGGGGAGGTTCCCGCGCCAGCACGGTGACCCGCCGATGTCGAGGAAGCAGCAGTACGGCCGAGGGATGCGGATCCTGGTGGAGCTGGTCGACGAGCTCGCCGCCCGCGGACCGGTGCTCGTCGGCGGCGACATGAACTCCCACCGCAGCCAGGGCGGATGGAGCGCACCCGTGCGGATGGACCGCGCCGGCTACGAGTACGCCAAGAACCGCGGCGTGCTCTACCTCTTCCACCAGGATCGGACGACCGTCCGGAGAAGCCGTCAGGTCCGGGTCGCCTCCCACCACCCGGCGCTGCTCTCGACCGTGGCGCTCAGGGGACAGGGGCCGAGCTGACCCACGGCCGTGGCGAGCCGGGGCCGGGGGGCTCCTACACTCGAGGGGGTGACCCGCCGCCATCGCGCACCTGTCGAGCAGAACCCGTGGGTGCTCGTCGGCGTGTTCGTCGTGGTCGCGGCCCTGGTCTTCGTGCTGATCCGGCTGGCCGGTCCCGGCCTCGATCCCGATCGCACCGCTGCCGATGCCGACGGCCTCGTCGGCACCGACCGCACCGACGGCACGACGTCCGCCGATTCGTCCGGAGCGTCGGATGACCCGCTGGCGCAGGACGCGGCGGCGGCCGAGGCGGCCGCCGCCCGCGCGGCGAAGATCCAGCCCGGCCAGGTGATCCGGCCGAAGCGGGGACGCGGGCTCGCACCGGCCTCCGACGGCCGCTCGGGCACCGGCGTCGGCTTCGGCGTCCTCCCCGACCTCGACCTGCCCACCGGCGGACCGGTCGACGGCAGCGTCACCGCAGCCGTCGCGAACCTGCCGAACCGTACGTCGTCCGGCGGGTTCGCCTCGTCGCTGCGCACGCTGACCGCCGGCGGTTCCGACTTCGTGGTCCTCAACGAGGTCAGCGGTCGCAGTACCGCCGCGATGACGGCCGCCGCCCCCGGGTACGGCGCCTACCGCGACCCCCAGCGCGACAGCACCCGTGGGGGCACCCAGTCGATGAACAACGTCGTGATGTGGCGCGAGAAGCGCTGGACCATGATCGACGGCGGTCGGGTGAAGCTGGTCGACGACGATCGCGGGTTCCACGGCGGCAGGCCGTTCACGTGGGACCGATACGCGACGTGGGTCGTGCTGCAGCGCAAGGACGGCGCGATCGTCTCCGTGGTGTCCAGCCACATGATGACCAACCCCGGACGGTTCCCCCGCCAGCACGGCAACCCGCCCGGCACCCGTGTCCAGCGCTACGCCCGGGGGATGGACGTGCTGCGCGGCCTCGCGGGGGTGCTGGCTGCGCACGGGCCGGTGCTGGTCGGCGGGGACATGAACTCCCACGCCAGCCAGGGCTGGTGGACCGCGGCCGCCAAGATGCGCTCCGGCGGCTACGAGCACGTCAAGGACCGCGGCGTGATGTACCTGTTCCACCAGGCGGGTGTCGAGGTCACCGGTCACCGCCAGGTCGGCGTCGCCTCCGACCACCCGGCGATCCTCACCACGCTCGACCTGAACGGCCAGGGGCCGAGCTGACCGGTCACCACGGCGCGTGGCTCAGGGCTCGAGGCCGAGCTCGCCCATCCGCTCCGTGTGCCGCTCGGTGAGCCCCGCGAACATGTGACCGAGCGCGGCCAGATCCAGCCCGGGCCGGTCCTCGCCGCCGGCGAGCAGCGCCGTGAGCGCATCACGCTCCGCCGCCACCCGCTGGGCCTGGGTCAGCGCCTCGCCCATCAGCCGGCGCCCCCAGAGCGCGAGCCGTCCGCCGAGGCGTGAGTCCGCGGCGATCCCCGCCCGGACGCGTCCCACGATGAAGTCCGACTGCGGTCCCTTCTCGACCGAGCTCACCACGAGGTCACGCGTCTCCGGGTCCAGGTAGGCGGCGATCTCGCGGTAGAAGTCGTTGGCCAGCCCGTCACCGACGTAGGCCTTGATCAGGCTCTCGTACCAGTCCGCAGGGGCGGTGTGCCGATGGAACTCCTCGAGCGCCTCACGGAACGGCGCCATCGCGGCGAACGGGTCGCCGCCCAGTGCGCGGATCCGCTCGTGCAGCCCGCTGACCTTGCCGAACTCGGCGGTGGCCATCGTCGCGAGCGCGACCTTGTCCTCCAGTGACGGCGCCATCTTCGCGTCCTCGACCAGCCGCTCGAAGGCGGAGATCTCGCCGTAGGAGATCGCGCCGAGCAGGTCGATGACCGCAGCGTGGTACTCCGGGTCGGCGAACCCGGCGGGGAGAGCGGACACGGCCGTCGGATCGGCGGATTCAGCCATGCGGGCAGAGTACCGATACCATGACCTCAGGGAGTGACCGGCGCCGTGTGGCGCGAGGTCCACCCCCGGGCGACCATCGCACGACGCGTTGCCCGCCGTATGTGCGCGGCTGGGTGTGAATCAGCCGCATTCGATCGACACGGCTCACGGCTGATTCCACTCACGAAAGCGACCAGAACACTGAGTACCGAGCACACCACCACGGACACCGCCCCCGAGACGCCCGACACCGAGGCAGCCACGTCGCCGACCTTCCGCGACCTCGGCGTCCATCCGGAGATCTGCGACTCGCTCGAGCGCTCCGGCATCACCCACCCGTTCGCCATCCAGGAGATGACCCTCTCCATAGCGCTGATGGGCACCGATCTCATCGGCCAGGCCCGCACCGGCACCGGCAAGACGCTGGCGTTCGGCATCCCGGTGATCCAGCGCAGCGTCGCGCCGAGCGACCCCGACTACGCCGAGCTGCCCCAGGGCAAGCCCCAGGCGCTGATCGTGGCCCCGACGCGCGAGCTGGCCCTGCAGGTGTCCGGCGACATCGAGCTCGCGGGCAGCGACCGCGGGATGCGCGTGCTGACCGTCTACGGCGGCGTCGGCTACGAGCCCCAGCTGGAGGCACTGGAGTCCGGGGTCGACATCGTCGTCGGGACACCGGGAC
>CAZJDU010000048.1:0-25210 GCA_964544855.1 uncultured Nocardioides sp. | reverse complement strand
CCGCAGCTCCATGTTGCCGGTGCCCTTGAACTCCTCGAAGATCACCTCGTCCATCTTCGAGCCGCTCTCGATGAGCGCGGTCGCGAGGATGGTGAGCGAGCCACCGCCCTCGATGTTGCGCGCGGCACCGAAGAACCTCTTGGGTGGGTAGAGCGCGGCGGAGTCGACACCACCGGACAGGATCCGGCCCGATGCCGGCGCCGCCAGGTTGTAGGCGCGGCCGAGGCGGGTGATGCCGTCGAGCAGGACGACGACATCATGGCCGAGCTCCACCAGTCGCTTGGCCCGCTCGATGCCGAGCTCGGCCACCACGGTGTGGTCTGCGGCCGGGCGGTCGAAGGTCGACGAGATCACCTCGCCCTTGACCGAGCGCTCGAAGTCGGTGACCTCCTCCGGCCGCTCGTCGACGAGGACCACCATCAGGTGGCACTCGGGGTTGTTGGTGGTGATCGAGTTGGCGATGGACTGCATGATCATCGTCTTGCCGGCCTTCGCGGGCGAGACGATCAGGCCACGCTGGCCCTTGCCGATCGGGGCCGCGATGTCGATGACGCGGCCGATGAGGTTGCCCGGCTCGGTCTCGAGGCGGAGCCGCTCGCTCGGGTAGAGCGGCGTCAGCTTCGCGAACTCGGGGCGCTGCTGCGCCTGCTCGGGGTCGATGCCGTTGACGCTGTCGACCCGCACCATCGGGTTGAACTTCTCCCGCCGCTCCCCCTCACGGGGCTGGCGGACCTGTCCCACGATCGCGTCGCCGCGGCGCAGTCCGAACTTCCGCACCATGGACAGCGAGAGGTACACGTCGTCGGGACCGGGGAGGTAGCCGCTCGTGCGGACGAACGCGTAGTTGTCCAGGACGTCGAGGATGCCGGCCGCCGGCACCAGGACGTCGTCCTCGCGGATCTCGGTGTCGGGCTCGCGGTTGCGGCCGCGCTCGCGTCCGCGACGCCGCCGGTTGCGGCGCCCACCGTCGTCACCGCCGCCACGCTCGTGGCTGTCCTTGTCAGGGCCGCCCTGGCCGTCCCTGTCCTGGCCGCCCTGGCCGCCCTTGTCCTGGCCGCCCTGGCCGCCCTTGTCCTGGCCGCCCTGGCCACCCTGGCCGCCCTTGTCCTGGCCACCCTTGCCTGGGCCGCCCTGGCCGCCCTTCTCCTGGCCGCCCTGCCCCTGGCTGCCCTGACCCTTGCCGCCCTGACCCTGGCTGCCCTGGCCCTGGCCGCCCTTGTCCCGGCCGCCCTTGTCCTGGCTGTTGCGGTTGCGCTGCTGATTGCCCTTCCGCTCGCCCTGCTGGCGCTGCTCGGGTCGCCCCTCCGGCTCAGCCTCGACCGGCTTGCTCTCGGCGGGCTTGCTCTCGGCGGGCTTGCTCTCGGCGGGCTTGCTCTCGACCGGCTTGGTCTCGGCAGGCGTGCTGTCAGGCGCAGCGGCCGCCCGACTGCCCCCGGAGATCTGGGCCTCCTTGATCGCGGCGACGAGCTGGGCCTTCTTCATGCTGTTCGCACCGGCGATGCCCATGCCGTTCGCCATCGCCTTCAGATCGGCGATCAGCATCGAGTTGAGTCCACCGCGCTTCTTGGGGGGAGTCGACTTCTCAGACCCGGGCGTGGTGGATTCGGCGGTCTCTGTCACGTGAGGTCCTTCCCACGTATCACGGCCGTTCCGGCTCCGTGAGGCTCACCGGACAACGGCGATTCTGGTCAGATCTTCCCCGCCAGAACACGCCGGTCGACGGACCCGCGACAGACGGAGGAAGGAGGTGCGCGCGTCGGGAACGAGATCGCTCCGCCGGCGCGCCGCGCCGAGATGTGCGGCGCGTCGCCAATGTACCACCCGCGCGCGGTGCCGTGTGCATCACCACGGAAGCGGCCCATGGGTGTCCACAGCGAGCTGCCAGGCCCGCCACCCGCGGGGGCAACGGGACAGCAGCCCGTCGGTGGTGTCGGTGAACGCGAGCACCGTCGGACCGGCTCCCGAGACGATCGCCGGCACGCCGTCGGCGCGGAGCTCGGCGACTAGGTCCAGGCTCGCCGGCATCGCCGGCTTCCGGTGGTCCTGGTGCAGCCGGTCCTCGGTCGCGCGCAGCAGCGCCTCGGGTTGCCCCGCCAGCGCTGCGACCAGCAGCGCTGCCCGTCCGGCGTTCGCCGCGGCATCGGCATGCGGCACGGTGGCCGGCAACAGCCCGCGCGCCACCTCCGTCGACACCGGATCCGGCGGCACGAAGACGACGGCTCCGATCCGCGGATCCACGGCCGAGGGGACCGCGAAGAACGTGCCGTCACCGTCGCGGCCCGAGATCACGAACCCGCCGAGGAGCGCCGGCGCCACGTTGTCAGGGTGCCCCTCCAGCCGGGCCGCCAGGTCCAGCAGCGACGCGTCGTCGATCAGCAGCCGCCCGCCCGCGACCAGCTCGCGCGCCAGCCAGACGCCGGCGACGATCGCCGCCGACGACGACCCGAGCCCGCGCGCGTGCGGGATGACGTTGTGGCAGTGCAGGCGCAGGCCCGGGGGCTGCACATCGACCAGGTCGAAGGCCGCCCGCATCGCCCGCACCACGAGGTGTCGCTCGTCGGTCGGCACCTCGCTCGCGCCCACCCCCTCCACCGTGACCTCGACACCTGACGGGACGACCTCGACCTCGAGCCGGTCCCGCAGCCCCAGCGCGAGCCCGAGAGCGTCGAAGCCCGGACCGAGGTTGGCCGAGGTGGCCGGGACGCTCGCGCGCACCGGTCCCGGCACGAAGGTCGGCATGCCGCGGCCTCAGGCGCTCGCCGCCGCGCCGACCAGCCCGGCGGCGCCCGCCGCCGCGGCCACGTCAGCGTCGACCACGGTGTCCACGACCGTCCCCCCGGACTCGTGGTAGTACTCCAGAGCGGTCACGGTGTCCTTCAGGCCGTGTCCGGTGACCGTCACGACGACCGTCTGCCCGGCGTAGGACTCGCCCCGCTCCAGATCTCCGAGCAGTCCGGCGACACCAGCGGCGCTCGCCGGCTCGACGAACACGCCGTCGGTGCGCGCGAGCTCGGCCTGGGCGGCGAGGATCGCGTCGTCCGTGACGGCGCGGAACCCGCCTCCGGACTCCGCCGCCGCCGCCTCCGCGAGGCTCCACGACGCCGGGTTGCCGACTCTGATCGCTGTCGCGCGCGTCTCCGGGTCCGGGAAGGGCCGCCCCGTGACCAGCGGGCTCGCTCCGACCGCCTGGAAGCCACGCATGACCGGCGTCCGCGTGGCACGCCCGAGGGCGGCGTACTCCCGATAGCCCATCCAGTAGGCCGAGATGTTGCCGGCGTTGCCGACGGGCAGCAGGTGCACGTCGGGGGCGTCACCGAGGAAGTCGACGATCTCGAAGGACGCCGTCTTCTGGCCCTGCAACCGCACCGGGTTGACCGAGTTGACCAGGGCCACGCCGTAGTCGTCGGCCAGGCCGCGCGCCAGTCGGAGGCAGTCGTCGAAGTTGCCGCGCACCATGATCACCTGGCCGCCGTGCATGATCGCCTGTGCCATCTTGCCGGCGGCGATCTTGCCCTCCGGCACCAGCACGATCGGCTTCAGCCCGGCCTTCGCGGCGTAGGCCGACATCGACGCGGACGTGTTGCCGGTCGACGCGCACACCACGGCTTCGGCACCCTCGTGCCTCGCGACGGAGATCGCACAGGTCATGCCACGGTCCTTGAACGACCCGGTGGGATTGTCGCCCTCGACCTTGAGCCACACCTCGCCACCGGTGCGTCCCGACAGCCATCCGGAGTGCACGAGCGGGGTGCCGCCCTCGCGCAACGTGACCGCCTCGGTGCCCGCCGGGATCTCGAGCAGGTCGCGGTACTCCTCGATCACGCCCCGCCACTGCTGTCGCGCACTCATTCGTCACTGCCCTCCACGCGCATCACCGAGGTCACCTCGCGCACGATCTCCATCTCGCTGAGCTCCTGCACGGTCGCCTGCAGCTGGGCGTCGGCGGCCGCGTGCGAGACCACGACGAGCTCGGCGTCGTCGCCGCGGCCCTGCTGGTGCACGGTCCGGATCGAGACCCCGTGGGCCGCGAAGGCCTGCGCCACGGCGGCCAGCACGCCGGCGCGGTCGTCGACGTCGAGGTTGATGTGATAGCGGGTCCGCGTCTCCCCCATCGGCAGCACGGCACGGTCGGCGTAGGCCGACTCGCCGACGCCGCGGGTGTCCAGGTGGCGGTTGCGAGCCACGGTGACCAGGTCGCCCAGCACGGCGCTCGCCGTGGGAGACCCCCCCGCCCCAGGGCCGTAGAACATCAGCTGGCCCGCCGCCTCGGACTCCACGAAGACCGCGTTGTAGGCCTCCCGCACGCTGGCGAGCGGATGGGACCTCGGGATCATCGCGGGGTGCACCCGCACGCTGACCGCCTCCTCGCCGGTGTCGGTGCGGTTGAGCTCGGCGATCGCGAGCAGCTTGACGACACAATCCATGTCGCGGGCCGATGCGGCGTCGGCAGCCGTGACCTCGCTGATGCCCTCACGGTGCACGTCGGCAGCCGTCACCCGGGAGTGGAACGCCAGGCTCGCCAGGATCGCTGCCTTGGCGGCCGCGTCGAAGCCCTCGACGTCGGCGGTCGGGTCGGCCTCGGCGTAGCCCAGCTCCTGCGCCTCCTCGAGCGCCTCCTCGAAGCCGGCGCCGGAGGTGTCCATCTTGTCGAGGATGTAGTTGGTGGTGCCGTTGACGATGCCGAGCACCCGGGTCACCGTGTCGCCGGCCAGCGACTCCCGCAGCGGCCGCAGGATCGGGATCGCGCCCGCTACCGCGGCCTCGTAGTACAGGTCACGCCCCGCCTTCTCCGCAGCCTCGAAGAGCGTCGGACCGTCCTCGGCGAGCAGCGCCTTGTTGGCCGTCACCACGCTCGCGCCGTTCTCCAGCGCCGTGAGGATGAGCGACCGGGCCGGCTCGATGCCGCCGATCACCTCGACCACGAGGTCGACGTCCGGTCGCGCCACCAGCCCGGCGGCATCGGTGGTCAGCAGCTCGTCGGGGACCTCGACCTCGCGCGGCGCGTCGAGACGGCGTACGGCGACGCCGGCCAGCTGGACCGGGGCGCCGACGCGGGCAGCCAGGTCCGCGGACTGCTCCTCGAGCAGCCGTACCACCTGCGACCCCACCGAGCCGCAGCCCAGCACCGCCACCTTCAAGGGCTTCTCACTCACTCGTACGCTCCCGTGTTCGCGATCCCGACATCGGTGGCCAACAGATCGTCCTCAGTCTCTCGCCGTACGACGACCTGCGCGACTCCGTCCCGAACCGCGATCACCGGCGGCCGCGGCGTGTGGTTGTAGTTCGACGCCAGCGACCGGCAGTACGCACCGGTGCCGGGCACGGCGACCAGGTCACCCGGAGCGACGTCCGCGGGCAGGAACTCGTCGCGCACCACGATGTCGCCGGCCTCGCAGTGCAGGCCGACCACGCGGGCGAGGGCAGGGGGCGCCTCCGAGGCCCGACCGGCGAGCGTGCAGGAGTAGTCGGCGTCGTACAGGGCGGTGCGGACGTTGTCGCTCATGCCGCCGTCGACACTGACGTAGGTGCGCACCGCCCCGGCGTCCAGGGTCACCGGCTTGACGGTGCCGACCGTGTAGACCGTGCAGACGGCCGGCCCGACGATCGCCCGGCCCGGCTCGATCGACAGCCGCGGCTCCGCTACGTCGAGGGCGCGACACTCGTGCTCGACGATCTTGCGCATCTCGGTGGCCAGCTGGGCGGGGTCGCTGGGATCGTCCTGCGTGGTGTAGGCGATGCCGAAGCCGCCGCCGAGGTCCATCTCGGGCATGGTCACCCCGATCTCCTGCGACACCTGCGCGTGCAGCGCGAGCACCCGGCGCGCCGCGACCTCGAAGCCCGAGGAGTCGAAGATCTGGCTCCCGATGTGGGAGTGCAGGCCGAGCAGCTCGATGCCGGGCGCCTCGTGCAGCCGGCGGACCGCCTCGAGCGCGTCGCCGCTGGTGATGGAGAACCCGAACTTCTGGTCCTCGTGCGCCGTCGCGATGTACTCGTGCGTGTGCGCCTCGACCCCGGCGGTGACCCGCACCATCACCCGGGCCGTCATCCCGCTGTCGCGCGTGATCATCGCGAGCCGGGCCACCTCGTCGAACGAGTCGACGATGATCCGGCCGACGCCCTCGGCGACGGCCCGGCGGAGCTCCCGCACCGACTTGTTGTTGCCGTGGTAGCCGATCCGCTCGGGCGGGAACCCGGCGCGCAGCGCGACCGTGAGCTCGCCGGAGGAGCAGACGTCGAGGCTCAGGCCCTCCTCGGCGACCCAGCGCGCCACGGTCGTGCACAGGAAGGCCTTGCCGGCGTAGTAGACGTCGAAGTCGTCGAACGCGTCGCTGAAGGCCCGCGCCCGCGCACGGAAGTCCGCCTCGTCGAGGACGTAGGCCGGCGTGTTGTGCTCGGCCACCAGGTCGGGGATCGCGACACCACCGACGACCAGGTCGCCGCGGTCGTCCTTGTGGGCCGTGCTCGACCACAGCGGCGGCACCAGTGCATTGACATCGTCCGGCTCCCGCAGCCACGAGGGGCCGCGCAGGGCGCCGGGCGCGTGCGCCCATCCTGCTTCGTGCGTGGTTCCCATGACGCTCCCGTCACATCCGCTCGGGCGCCGAGACGCCGAGCAGGTCGAGCCCGTTCTCGAAGACCGTCCGCGTCGCCTGGACCACGAGCAGGCGGGCACGGTGCAGGTCGGTCGGCTCCTCCTCGCCCTTGGGCAGCACCCGGCAGTTGTCGTAGAACCGGTGGAACGAGCCCGCGGTCTCCTCGAGATAGCGCGCGACGCGGTGCGGCTCGCGCAGCTCGGCGGCGGTCGCCACCACGCGCGGGAACTCCGCCAGCGCTCGCAGCAGGTCCCCCTCCTTCTCGTGCGTGAGCAGCTCCGGCCGGGACGCGGGCTCGAGCCCGAGGTCGGCGGCGTTCTGGAGGATCCGCCAGGTGCGCGCTGCGACGTACTGCACGTAGTAGACCGGGTTGTCCGACGCGGCGCGCGCCCACAGGTCGAGGTCGAGGTCGATGTTGGAGTCGGTGCTGTAGCGCGCCAGGGCGTAGCGGGCGGCGTCGACACCGATCGCGCCGACCAGGTCGTCGATCGTCACCACCGTGCCGGCCCGCTTGGACATCCGCAGCGGCTCGCCGTCCCGGAGGAGGTTGACCATCTGCCCGATGAGGATCTCGAGGTTGACGTGCGGCTCGTCCCCGAAGGCCGCGCACATCGCCATCATCCGCCCGACGTAGCCGTGGTGGTCGGCGCCGAGCATGATGAAGCAGCGGTCGAAGCCGCGCTCCCGCTTGTCGAGGTAGTAGGCGAGGTCACCGGACAGGTAGGCGCCCTGACCGTCGGACTTGATGATCACCCGGTCCTTGTCGTCGCCGTACCGCTCGGTGGCGAGCCAGACCGCACCGTCCTTCTCGTAGGTGCTGCCGAGCTCGGTGAGCCGGTCGACGGCGTGCTGGACGGCGCCGCTCCGGTGGAGCTCGTCCTCGTGGAAGTAGACGTCGAAGTCGACACCGAACTCGTGGAGCGACTTCTTGATCTCGGCGAACATCAGGTCGACGCCGACGGCGCGGAACACCTCCTGCGCCTCGGTGTCGGGCAGCGCGAGGGCGTCCGGGCGCTGCTCGAGCACCGCCCCGGCGATGTCGTGGATGTACTGGCCGCCGTAGCCGTCCTCCGGGGGCGGCTCGCCCTGGGCACTGGCCAGCAGCGAGCGTGCGAACCGGTCGATCTGCGCGCCGTGGTCGTTGAAGTAGTACTCCCGGGTGACCTCGGCGCCGGTCTTGTCGAAGATCCGGCCCAGCGCGTCGCCCACCGCGGCCCAGCGGACGCCGCCGATGTGGATCGGCCCCGTCGGGTTGGCCGAGACGAACTCGAGGTTGATCCGCTCCCCTGCGAAGGCGTCGGAGGCGCCGTACGACGCGCCAGCCGCGACCACGTCGGCCGCGACCCGCCCCTGGGCGCCGGCGTCGACGGTGATGTTGAGGAAGCCCGGCCCGGCGATCTCGACCGCGCCGACACCGTCGACCGCCTCGAGCTCACGCTGCATCAGCTCCGCGAGCGCGCGTGGGTGGGTGCCGGCCCTCTTGGCCAGCTGCAACGCCACGTTGGTGGCGTAGTCCCCGTGCTCCTTCTGCCGGGGTCGCTCGACGGTCACCTGGCTCGGCACACCGTCGGGCAGGGTGAGGGCACCCTGCCCGGTCAGCCTCGTCAGCACGTCGACGATCGCGGCGGAGAGTTGCTCGGGATTCACCGGGTCAGGCTATCGGGGACAGCCCGTGGAACCGGCACCGGTTTCACCCTTCGTCGGGTGGGCCGCTAGAGTTGCGTCTCGTCCCGAGCCCCCGTAGCTCAGGGGATAGAGCACCGCCCTCCGGAGGCGGGAGCGTAGGTTCGAATCCTACCGGGGGTACCACTCTCGTTCGGCTGTCTCTCCACGGACCTCTGCGAATCGGTGGGCTTCAACATGAAACGGATCGCTCTGGCCGCACTGGCGGCGGCGGTGGTGCTGCTGGGCATCGTGTTGCCCGCTGAGACTCCCGAGGCGAGCGGGTCCGATCAGCGTGTGACCCGCTCCGTGCCGCGCGTGGTCCCCGGGGTCCTCGTCGTCGGTGACTCGATCACCTACAACTCGCGACATCAGCTCCGTCAGCGGCGGCCGGCGTGGCAGATCCACGCCAAGCGGGGTCGACCCGTCACCGCACTCCCCGGCATCGTGGACGACCTGATCGCCTCGGGTCGGGTGCCGCGCAACCTGGTGCTCGCGCTCGGCTCCAACGCCCGGCGATCGTGGCGGCGCGCGGACTTCGAGGCCGTCGTGGACAGCCTGCCGAAGCGTGTCTCGATCACCTTCATGACCACCTACCGTGACCCGGCGTACTGGGGTGGCCACCCCAACTGGGGCAAACGACCCCGGCCGCAGAGGATCTACAGCAGGTGGATGCGTCGGGTCGCAGCCGATCGTCCCAACGTCTGCCTCATGCACTGGCGACGCCTGGTCAAGCACCGCCCGCACCTGCTGCGCGACGGGGTCCACCCCAACTGGCGCGGCAAGCATCGCTGGGCCGAGCTGCTGATCCGTAGCGCGAACGACTGCCGGGCACGCTCCTGACTCCCCGCGGCACGAGCGTCCACGACGGGTCGATGTCGACACCGGGCACCGGGATGCAACCGGCGAGGCAATACGGTGTGCGCCGTGGCTGGGAGTGAGGACAACCGCGCGGAGCTGCTGCGCAAGTTCGAGGAAGCGATCTCCGGTGCGGAGCTGGACGACCTCCGCTCGATGCTCGGCAACCTCGGCGAGCTGGCCGGCCGGCGCGTCGCGAAGCCGACCCGGCCCGACCTGCGCCGTCCGCCGTTGGACGAGGTCGTGGTCTACCGGGTGCGGGTCGACCTGGACGGTGCCAAGCCGCCGATCTGGCGACGCCTCGACATCCGCTCCGACCTGACCCTCGACGTGGTCCACCAGGTGCTGCAGACGGCCTTCGAGTGGTCCGACTCCCACCTGCACCGGTTCTCGGTCGGCGGGCACCCCTTCGACCGGCACAGCCAGCTGTTCCTGTGCCCCTTCGATGTCGAGGAGGGGGCCGAGGAGGACGAGGGTGGCATCCCCACCGGTGAGGTGCGCCTCGACCAGGTCGTGCAGGAGCCCGGTGACGTGGTGCGCTACGTCTACGACTACGGCGACTCCTGGGAGCACACGCTGCGGCTGGAGAAGGTCCTTCCCGGGTCCACCGATGCGCCGGCCGCGACCTGCGTGGACGGCCGCCGCGCCGCGCCGCCGGAGGACTCCGGCGGGCTGGTCGCCGCCGACGATCTCGCCCGGCTGGTGGACGACCCGGCACACTTCGACGTCGACGAGGTCAACCGGGCGCTGCAGGCGCCGCGCTTCCTCCTCGGGGAGTACGGCGTCCACCCCGGGCTGGCCGATCTGGTCGGCCGGCTGACGCACACCGAGGTCGGCGACGATCTCGCAGCACGGATGGTGCACCTGGTGAGCCTGCGCGCCGAGCCGCTGGCCGATGACATGCGGGCAGCGTTGCGGGCGCACCAGTGGTTCCTCGACCGCGCACACGGCGCCGGGATCGAGCTGACCTCGGCCGGCTATCTCAAGCCGACCGACGTCGAGGCCGCGGCGCTCGTCGTGCCGGGCATGGCCGAGTGGATCGGCAAGAACAACCGCGAGAGCCACGCGGCACCACTGCTGCGGTTCCGCGAGTCGCTGCAGTCGATGGGCCTGCTCCGCAAGCGCAAGGGGCGGCTGCTCCTCACCCGGGTCGGAGCGGCGGCACGAGAGGACCCGGTCAAGCTGTGGCGCCACCTCGCGTCCCGGCTGGTGCCGGACGAGGGCCGAGGCTTCGAGTCGGCGGCGACCCTGCTGCTGCTGGCCTATGCCGCCAGCGCGGTCGACGGGACCCTCCCGCTCGACGATCTCGCCACCGCCCTCCGCGAGCTGGGCTGGCAGCACCAGGACGGGTCCGCGGTCGAGGGGTACGAGGCCTTCCACCTCGATGCCTTCACGGTGCTGAGCAACGTCACCGCTGACGGCGCGGAGACCGACGAGCCCCGGGTCAGTGCCGCGGCGGCAGCCCTCGCCCGCACCGCACTGCGTCAGGCGTCGTGACAGCCGGTTCGGTCCTCAGTCGCCGCCACCCTGGACCGATGCGCTGAGCACGAGCACGGTGTCCTCGAGGGCCTCCAGCGAGTCCCAGACCAGCGGGACCACGACGTAGTCGTTGGCACCCAGCTCCACCTCCTCCGACGGCGCGAGGACCCGCGCGCGTCCGCGCAGGACGTGGAGGGTGATCTCTCCGGTGTTCTCGTGCTCGTCGAGGCGGTGCCCGGCCGCGACGCCGACCACGGTCTGCCGCAGCGAGTTGACGTGCCCGCCGTGGATCGTGACGGCGTACCGTCCGCTCGTGGCCGCTCGCGCTTCGGTGAGCAGCTTCTCGCCCAGTGCCTCGAGGTCAACGGTCTCCATCGGCAGGTCCCTTCGACGCATCTCACCGTAACCGTGCCGCGCCGTCCGCGCATCCCTCTCGGCCACGGCGCCCGGCCTCACTCGTCCCCGGTCAGGTTGAAGGCCCGCAGCCGGTTCCCGGTGAGCCAGGTGCCGCCCACCACGACCGCCGCCGTCGCCACGACGGCGTAGAGCAGCGGGAGGTCGGTGACCAGGGTCAGGTCGGCCGTCTCGCCGACGACCGCAGCCGACCAGCGGGTGACGCTGAGCCAGCGCACACCGTCCAGCAGGCCGCCGAGCAACCCCTCCCAGATCAGCAGGTAGACCAGGCCGACCACCACCGCATGGCGCGTGAGCACCGACAGCAGGGCGAAGAGCGCACAGTAGGCCGCGCCGCTGACCAGCGATCCGACCGCGAAGCCGGCCGCGACCGACGGAGCGCCGGTGCGGAGGACGAGCCCGGCGAGCAGCATCGGCACCGCACCGAAGAGCACGATGCACGCGCCGGCGACCAGCAGCTTGCTCACGACGATCGTGTGACGCGAGATCGGCTTGGCGAGCAGGTAGGCGATGGAGCCGTCGTCGATCTCCGGCGCCAGCAGCCCCGACGTGGCGAGCAGCGCGACCAGCGGCACGATCACCACCAGGCCGAGCCGATAGAGGGTGTGCTCGGCGCCCGTCTCGTCCTCACCGACCAGTGCGCGCACCAGCACGGCGAGCCCCAGCAGCACGATCGGCAGCAGGACGAGCATCGCTCCGCGCCATCGGCCGAAGAGGCTCAGCACGGCCAGCCGGACGATCGTGCGCGAGATCATGCCGACACCAGGTAGGAGAAGACGCTGTCCAGCGACTCGTCGGTCGGCGTCACCTCGTGCAGGCGCACGCCGTGCTCGCGGGCCAGCCGGGGCAGCACCTCGCTGAACCGGCCGAAGTCCGCCGCCTCCACCTCGAGCCCGCCCTCGGTCCGCAGCCGGGCGCCGCGCACCGACGGGTCGGCCAGCAGCACCGACGCCATCGTGCGGTCGTCCCCGGTGCGGAGCACGAACCGGTTCGGCCGGTCGGTCATCAGCCGGCGGATCGCCCCGAAGTCGCCCGACGCCGCGTGCCGGCCCGCCACCACGACCTCGACCTGGCGTGCCACCTGCTCGACCTCCTCCAGGATGTGCGAGCTGAACAGCACGGTCCGGCCCTCGGCGCCCGTCGTGCGCAACAGCTCCATCAGGTGGAGGCGTTGCCGGGGGTCCATGCCGTTGAACGGCTCGTCCAGGAGCAGCACGGGTGGGTCGTGCACCAGAGCCGAGGCCATCTTGATCCGTTGCCGCATGCCCTTGGAGTAGGTCGCGATCGACCGATCCTGCGCGTCGGACATCTCGACCACCGCGATCGCACGCTGGGCCGACGCACCGGGATCCGCCAGCCCGTGGAGCTCGGCGTTGGCGACGACGAACTGCCGGCCGGTGAGGTAGTCGAGCAGGGCCTCCCGCTCGGGGACCAGGCCGACCTGCCGGTAGACCCGCTCGTTGCGCCACAGCGGCTCGCCGTCCAGGGTGGCGGTGCCGGTCGACGGCGCGAGGAAGCCCGACATCAGCGCGATCAGCGTCGACTTGCCGGCCCCGTTGGGCCCGAGCAGGCCGGTCACACCGGGGCCGATCGTCATGGACACGTCGTTGACCGCCACGACGTTGCGGAACCAGCGCGAGACGTGGTCGATCCGGATCTCGCTCATGCCGACACCCTGCGGTAGCGGGCCAGCAGCGCACCGACGGCGCCGAGCAGCACCAGCGCCGTGACGGCGACGTACAGGATCCCCATGGCGCTGCCGTCCGGCGGCGTCGGCGTCGCCGCCGGGGCGTCGAAGCAGTAGACCTGCACGCCGTTGACGAGGGTGTACGGCGAGAACAGCCCCGCGACTTCGCCGATCCTGGCACCTCCCGCCGTCTCGAAAGCGATGCCCTGCACCGTCGCCACCGCCGTGTAGCTCACGAGCAGCACCACGATGACGGCCGCCACCGCCAGCCCGCGCCGAACCGTGAGCGCCGCGACCAGGGCCGCCAGCACCGACAGGCAGGCGGCGAGCAGCAGGGCGCCGACCGCCGCCGTGAGGAACCGACCGGTCTCCCGCCCGATCGGCAGATCGGCGAGCACCCCACCGAGGTACATCAGCAGCAGCGGCGCACCGATCAGCACGAAGGTCGCCACGGTCAGCGAGGCGACCCGCACCAGCACATAGCCGGTGCGGCGCATCGGGCGGGCCAGATAGAGCGTGATCGTGCTGAACCGCAGGTCGCGGGAGATCAGCGCCGGCGCCTGCGACGCCACGAAGACCGAGATCATCAGCTGAGTGGTGACGGGGTAGGTCGAGTAGGCGACGAGCTGCTCGTCGAGACCGAGCGCGTCCTTCAGCTGCACCAGCACACCGACGAGGATCAGCGCGGGGAGCAGGATCAGCGCCAGCAGCAGCATCGGCAGCACCTTGGACCGTGCCGACCGGCCGAGTCCGTAGGTGTTGCGCAGGCCGGTGAGGAAGAACGAGCGGGCGACCGCGCGCTCTCCGAGCCGCGGCCCGTCGTACCGGCGATAGCCCAGGTCGTGAATGACCCCGCTGCCCGCCGTGGTGCGGTCCTCAGACGGGCTGGACACTGCCCGCCCCTCCCTCGCGGAAGACGTCCTCGATGCGGTGGTGGCGCTCCTGCATCCGTACCAGGCCGAGCCCGAGGTCGACGGTGAGGTCACGGACGACGTCAGGTGTCGTGTCGTCGCGTAGGTCGACCTCGACCAGGGCGTCGCCGGCCGGGCGTGCGCTCAGGCCGGCGTCGACGAGGGCCTGCCCCAGCAGGCGGTCGGCATCGGGCCGCCCCTGCACCTCGACGAGCAGGCTGCCGGTGCCGTGGAGGAACTCCGTCGTCGCCGACGCGCGGAGCAGCCGGCCGTTGTCGAGCACCACGACGTGATCACTGACCCGCTCCAGCTCGCCGAGGAGGTGGGAGGTGACGAGCACGGCGATCCCGAAGTCGGCACCGATCCGCCGGACCAGGGCCAGCATGTCCTCGCGGGAGGAGGGGTCGAGCCCGTTGGTCGGCTCGTCGAGGAGGACCAGGCGTGGGTCGTGGACCAGCGCCTGCGCGAGCTTGACGCGCTGCTTCATGCCGGTCGAGTAGCCGCCGATCGGGCGGTAGCGCTCCTCGGCCAGGCCGACGTGACGCAGCACGTCGGAGGTGCGCTCGCGGGCCGCGGCGTAGGGCAGTCCGGACATCTGGCCGAGGTGGACGACCAGGTCGCCTGCCGACACGTCGGCCGGCAGGCAGTCGTGCTCGGGCATGTAGCCGACGAGCGAGCGGATCCGGCCGCCCTCCGTGGCGACGTCGTGGCCGAGGACCGACGCCGTCCCGCTCGTCGCCGGGATCAGCCCCAGCAGGATCCTGATCAGGGTCGACTTGCCGGCGCCGTTGGCGCCGACCAGTCCGGTGACCCCGTCGCCCACGCTCACGTCGAGGTGGTCGAGCGCGGTCACGCGCGGGTAGCGCTTCGTCAGGCCCACGGTCTCGATGACACCCACGCGGCCAACGTAGACGACGGGGCGACACCGGTCGACGCGCGAGCGTGCGAGCCTCGACACCACCCTTCGCCCTCAGGTCAGAGCCAGATGCCGGTGATCCAGAAGGCCGCCATACCGGCCAGCACGACCGCGAGCAGGCTCCGCACCCGCCAGGCGACCAGGGAGCCGACCGCGAGCGCGGCCACCTCCGGGACACCGATCGCGAGCCCGCCGGTCTCGTCGATCATCAGCGTCACCACGAGTGCCGAGAGCACCGCCGGGCCGACGTACTCGAGGGCCTTCTCGGCCGGGCGCGGGAGCGAGCGCTCCCCCAGGCCGACGATGAAGGCGGCGCGGGTCGCGTAGGTGCCGATGCCGGTGAGGACCACCGCGAGGAGGTTGATCATCGGTTCCTCCGCTCCGCCAGCGCTTCCGCGGCGTAGCCGGCGACCACGCCGGCCAGCGCACCGACCAGCAGCCCCGACCGGCTCGGCAGATCCGCCGCGGCGAGCGCCACCAGCGCACCGACCAGCGCCGCGACCACCTTCGGGAACCGGTCGAGGCTCATCACCACGATGCCGGTGAACATCACCGGCACCGCGAACTCCAGCCCCCATGCCTCGGGGACCACCGGCCCGATCAACAGCCCGAGCGCGACCGAGACGTACCAGAACAGCGCGAAGGCGAACCCGAGCGCGAGGTAGTAGGTCCGGAACGTGCGTGCGTCGTCGCCGCGCCGCAGGATCGCGAGCGCGAAGACCTGGTCGATGAGCACGTACGGCGCGACCCAGCGGAACCAGCGCGGCTGGCCGCGGAAGTACGGCGCCAGCGCAGCCGAGTACATCGCGTGCCGCGCGTTGACCACCAGCGCAGCACCGACGGCCGCCACCCAGTAGACGCCGCCGCCGAGCAGCGTGATGAGGGTGAGCTGGGCGGCCCCGGCGAAGACCAGCGGCGCGGTGCTCCACCCGACCAGGTCGCCGATGCCCGAGTCGGTGATCGCCAGGCCCAGCACCAGCGCGAACGGGAACGCCGAGACGAGCATCGGCAGCGCGTCGACCAGCGCCTGCCGGACGATCGGCGCCCGGCCGTCCGGAACGACGACCTCGGGCTCACTCACGGCGACAGCGTAGGGCGTGCCCGACCGCTCGCTCCAACCGGTTTCGGTGCGGGCATCAGAGGGCGCCGACCCGGGCCAGCCAGTCCCGGAGGCCCGGCGCTGCGACGTCGCCGGCGCGGTAGCCGACGTACCCGTCGGGCCGGGCGGCGAGCACACCGCGCCCCGGCCAGCTGTCGATGCGGTGCGCGGTGACCTGCGGACCGACCAGCTCCGGGGCGAGGTGTCCTCCGGCCGCGACCAGCAGGTGAACGCCCGGCCGGGCCGTGAGGTCGTGGAGCCGGACCTCGCGACCGGCCGCCATGACGCGCTCGTCCGGCAGCCGGTGTCCCGGCCGCGGGCCGGGACCACGTCCTCCCCCGTCGACGGACAGCGGACTGCCCCGGTGGGCCACCCACCCCTGCGAGAGCAGCCGGACCACGAGGGCCACCGGTCGCCGCTGTCGGAGCAGCAGGGGCACGACCGGCGCGGCGAGCGGCACCAGCCGGCCGCGCAGCAGCGACGGCAGTGGATGCGTCGACGCCTCGGCGAAGAAGACCAGATGGGTGAGCGCGAGCACCTGGCGCGCGACGGGCCGCCGCTCCAGCGGATAGGACCTCAGCAGCACCTCCTCGTCGGCGGCGCCCGGAGCGAGGGCCAGCTTCCACCCGAGGTTCGCCGCGTCCAGCATCCCGGAGTTCATCCCCTGCGCGGCCGCGGGCGAGTGCGTGTGCGCGGCATCGCCGGCCAGGAAGAGCCGGCCCTGGCGGAACGTCCGGGCCAGCCGGTGCTGCAGCCGCACCCGCCCCGACCACGGCAGCTCCCGCACCGTCAGCCCGAGCCCGGTGGTGTCCAGGATCGCCTGCACCTCACCGACCGGGACGGCCTCGGCCGGCTGCCCGAACGCGCCGACCGGATCACGCGCGGGCCGCGTGGCCAGCAACCGCCAGGTGGCCCCCTCGCCGAGCGCGAACAGGAAGACCAGCCCGGGTCCACTCGCCACGACGTGCAGCACCCCGGGCGCCAGGTCGCCGTCGAGCTCGAGGTCGGCGAGCACGATCTCCTCCCGGTACGCCGCCCCGTCGAACCCGATCTCCGCCGCTCGGCGGACCGTGCTGTCGGGACCGTCGCACCCCGCGACGAACCGCGAGCCGATCCGCGCCGTCCGACCGTGGGACCGCACCCGCGAGCGCACGCGGTCCCCGTCGTCGACCACGTCGACCAGCTCGACCCCGCGCTCGACGTCGATGCCGCGCGCGACCGCGGCCTCGGCCAGCACGGTCTCGACCTCCATCTGCCGGACCATGGTGAGGTGGGGGTAGGCCGTGTCGGCGAGCGCCACGTCCGCCAGCCGCGCTGCCACCTCCCGCTCGCCGAGATGCAGCCGTGCCCCCGGCGCCCGGTCCGCTCGGTCGAGCAGCGCATCGACGACGCCCAGCGGCCGGAGGCTCTCCAGGGTCCGGGGGTGCACGATCATGGCCCGTGAGGGCCGGAAGGCCGCCGGGCGCCGCTCCACGACCCGCACCGAGGCACCATGCGCCCGCGCCTGCAGGGCGGTGGTGAGACCGGCCGGTCCGGCGCCCACCACCAGCACGTCCACCGTCGACGTCATCGGCGCGGCGGTGCACCCGATCGGCTCACGACGCCACCGGGCGCCACCACGGGTCCCGCTCCACCGACACGACGTCCTCGAGCAGCGACGGGTCGTCGACCACCGCGTCCCGGTCGAGCCCGGGCAGCACCTGGTAGGCGATCGTGCCGGGCTCGCTCACCAGCGCCAGGACCCGCCACAGGGAGCGCGCATACCGCTCGGCCCGGCCGCTGCCGTCCCACTGGTAGATGCCTCGGTAGCGCCCGCGCTGGTCGTGGGCGAGCCAGAGCTTGGAGACGAACCCCGGGTATCCGACGAACAGCGGGGTGTTGAGCAGGCTCTCCCCCCGGAACAGTCGGTGGCCGCGGCCCCGGACGCCGCGAAGTCGGAACGACACGACGAGCACGCAGGGCTCGGCCGCCCTGCGGCCGAGGACCGTCTCGCGGTAGACCTGCGCCGCCGTGCCGTCGGCGAAGGAGAGCACCCGACCGAGGTTCCGGCGGGGCTGGTGGACCTCACGGCGCGCCAGCAGGCCGGCCGAGACACCGACGCATCGCGCCACGTCGAACCACGCCGCCGCGAAGGGCAGCGGTGACTGCATCGTGGCTCGCCCGACGCGCTGCATCATGGCGGCATCGTCGTACGCCGCGACGCCCACGCGTAGGGGCGAACGTCCCCCGCCGCGTCAGTCGAGGGAGGTGCTGATCGATGCGGCCGTCGCGAGCGGCGCGAGGCGGGTGCGCTGGCAGGTCGGCGAAGCGAAGGCAGGCTGGACGCCTGGCGAGCGCCGCCGACGCCGCCGGCGTACCACATCGCGGCGCGCCGTAGGTCGCGTTGATCAGCCCATCCCGAGGCCCGCCCGGATCGCCTCGATCACGCGCGGCCGGAGCCGGGCGACCGTGATCACCTCGTCCACCGAGCCGACCCGCACGGCGCGATGGATGTCGTGGACGCCGTCGAACTCCGCCGCCACCTCGCTGATCTTCTCCGGCCGCACCGCGGTCTCCAGCTCGGCGAGCTCGACGGCCAGCCGGCTCCGCTCCGGCCCGGAGGCCTCGGCCATCGCCGCCTGGACCTCGCGCACCCGCGGGTCCTCCGACGTCCGCTTCTGGACCTCGCCGGCGAAGACCACCGCCGCGGCCGGCGCCCCGCCGATCACCGAGGCGTAGGAGCCCTCCAGCGCGAGCACGGTCATGTTCGGGTTGAGCGCCTTGGAGAAGACCACGAACGCGCCGCCGTGGTAGCGCGAGATGACGCAGAAGACGATCGGGCCCTCGAAGTTCACGATGGCCCGGCCGATCTCGGCGCCGTACTCCAGCTGCAGGTTGCGCATCGAGTCCGGTGACCCGTCGAAGCCGGAGAGGTTGGCCAGCACCACCAGCGGGCGGTTGCCGCTGGCCGCGTTGATCGCGCGCGCGGCCTTCTTCGACGAGCGCGGGAAGAGCGTCCCCGCGGTGTAGGAGTCCGGCCCGTCGGTGGGCGGGAAGCCGCGCCGCGGCACCGGCTTCGACTCGATGCCGAGCAGGCACACCGGGTGGCCGCCGAGGTGGGCGTCCTGCACCACCGCGGTGTCCGCGTCCGCCATGCCGGCCCACCGCTCGAGGGTGGGGTGGTCCTGGTCGGCCAGCGCCCGCATCACGGTACGGATGTCGAACGGCTTCTTGCGGTCGGGGTTCTTCTCCCGGGAGAAGATCTCCCCGACGGTCGTGAAGTCGCTGTCGGCCGCCTCGTGGGGGTAGGACGACACGTCCCGGTCGGCCGGGTCCGTCGTGACCGACTGCCGCGGCCGGGTCTCCCCCGGCACGACGTAGGTGTGGTCGTAGTGTCCCATCAGCACACCGAAGGCCCCGGCGAGGTCGGGAGCCCAGTACTGCGCCTGGCCGTTCGGTCCCATCACCCGGTCGTAGCCGCCGATGCCGTAGTTGTCCTCGGCCGAGACCCCGCCGGAGAAGTCGAGCGACTGCTTGCCGGTCAGCACCATGGCGCTGTCCGGCGTCATCACCAGGATGCCCTTGGTGTGCATCAGCATCGTCGCCTCGGCGTTCCAGTACGGCTGGGCGCCGACGTTGACGCCGGCCACGACGACGTTGATCTCGCCGCCCGCCTGGGTGAACTCGATGATCCGCTTCAGCGCGGCCGCCACCCAGTCCATGTTCTCGGTGCCGGAGTCCATCGAGATCCGGGCGCCGGCGGAGAGCGCGAACCACTCGACGGGGACCCGCATCCGCTCGGCGAGGTCGATGGCGGCGATGATCCGGGAGCACTCCGGCTCGGAGACGGCACCGAGGGCCTTGGTCGGGTCGCCGCAGAGCACGACCCGGGTGATGCCCTCGGGGTGCCGCGCGGTCGGCGTGGTCACCACGGCCACCAGGATGCCCGCGTCGTTCTGCCCCCGTGGGCGCTCGACCGGCACCAGGGCGCCGGACTCGTCGAGGTCGTGCTCGACCAGGCTCCCGCCGGGACCGGCGAGCACCCCCTCGAGCTCGTAGGGGTACACCAGGCCGCGGCGACGGGCACGGACCACCTTGCCGGTGTACTCGTCGAGGGGCTTCAGCTGCTCGGTCGGCGGCGGCTCGATGGCCGCGGTGACACCGGCGCCGGGCTTGGCGTAGAAGCGGATCGCGACCGGCGAGGGGCCGTCGGGCCCGGCGACCCGGCCCTGCGCGAGCACCTCCGCGAGGCCGGCGCCGTCGGTCAGCGGCGTGATCTTGCCCTGCAGCGCCGTCAGCTGCCCCGGGTCCGCGTCGACCACCGGCCACACGTGGACCCACACGTGGTTGGTGTCGAGCGCGCTGCCCGCCGCGCCACGGGCCGCGCGCACCCGGCGGATCGACTCCAGGCAGTTCTCCACGGCACGCTCGGCGTGCGGCAGCCCGGTGACGACACCATCCTCGTCGCGGACGACGGCGAGCTGGCGGACCTGCGCCATCGCCACGAGCCGTCGGTCCCGGGGGTTGTCCCGCGCGACGCAGTCGTAGAGCAGCACGTCCTCAGGAGCCTCGATGCGGGTGATGACGAAGTCGCGCAGTCGCCACAGGTTCAGCCGCCGACCCACCATGGGGTGCACGCCGCGCACCAGGTCGTCCTCGACCACGCCCCCGTCCACCGGCCGGTAGGTGAAGTACCCGACCGGGCGTCCCTCGCCCGGGCACACGGCCACCGCGATCCGGCGTACGTCGCCGGCGAAGGGCAGCGCACCGACCAGGCCGGCCAGCTCGGTGCTGGCCTCCTCCGGTGCGTCCGGGACGGTGGGCCAGTGCAGGTAGAGGTCCACGACGGTGTCGTCGCCCGGCGCCGCAGCGGCGAGCTCCTCGCCCAGCGCCGCGACGAGCGAGCTTCCGGGGTCGGCCAGCTCGTCCGCCGTGCCCTCGGTGGAGACCAGCCGGGTCGGCCGGTCGTCGAGGGTGTAGTCGGCGACCGCGAACGGCCGGCCGCCGCGGCGGACCGGCCGCAGGTCGTGGAGCTGGTGCTCGCGGTAGTGCCGGCGGACCAGCACCTCGAGCATCGGCTCGTCGTCGGGTACGCCGGCCTCGAGCCGCTCGGCGAGGAACCCGACGATCTGCTCGGGGATGGCCGCCAGCGTCTCGATGCGGGCCGCCCGGTCCGGCAGCTCCGGGTCGGCGACGAGCGCGGCGATGTGGTCGCGGACGCCGGCGAGCACGGTCTCCCGCTCGGCGTCGACCAGCGGCTGGTCGAACCACCGGAAGCGCACACTGCGCGCGAGGTCGCCGACCACCGGGAAGCGCAGCTGGGTGGCCCGCACCAGCCGCTCGAGGAGGTCGCGGGCCGGGACCGCGAGCTCGTCGGTCGGCGGCGGCTCCTCGATCCACCGCTGGAGCAGCGCGGTCGCCAGCTGGATCTCCGGCGTCGGCCGTTGCTGGGCGAGGAAGGTGCGGAAGACCGCCTCCTCCAGCTCGGTGGTGCGGTCCCAGTCGGTCACCCCGAAGTGCGCGAGCACCCGCGCGAGGCGCTGCCGGAACGACTCCGGCAGCCCGCCCCGGTCCACGTCGAGGCTCTGCAGGTAGGTGTGGAAGTGCTCCTTGGAGCTGTGCACCCGCAGCTCGGTGTCGAGCTCCTCCCCGGCGGGACGGTTGCGGCTCAGCTCCGCGAAGTCCGCGAACAGCGCCAGGAGGGCGAGCTCGTCGGCGACGACGTCGGCACCGTCGGCGAGCAGCTCGTCGCGGGCCGCCAGGTAGTCGGCCACGACCCCGTCCTGCTCCTGCCCGTCGAGGTCGAAGCCCATCACCACACCACTGAGGTCGTCGCGCCCGCGGGCGGCGCGCTCACGGGCGGAGGCGCTGCCCTCGTCCGCTGGGAAGTCCAGCTCCAGCCCGTCCGTCGCCGCACCGGCAGCGTCCTCGTCGGCCCCGTCGTCGAGCGGCTCGAGCCGCGCCAGCGGGGCGCCCGTCTCGACCTGGCCGCCGGTCGCCGCCATCAGCTCGCGCACCGTGGCGGCGAACGGCGCGCGCAGCACGGTCTCCATCTTCATGCTCTCCAGCACGAGCACCGGCGCCCCCGCTTCGACGGTCTCGCCGACGGGCACCGGCGTGGCCACCACCAGCGCGGGGGCCGGCGATCGCAGCACGCCGCCCTCGTCGCGGCTCACGCGGTGGGCGACGCCGTCGACCTCGACGAGGTGCACCGGGCCGTGGGTGGCCGTCACCAACCGGTAGCGACGGCCGTGGAGGCGCAGTCGCGCATGGAAGCCGTCGAGACGCTCGAGCTCGGCGAGCACCACGTGCTCGACGCCGCCCGAGACGACCCGTACCCGGAACCGGTGCGCACCGGTCTGCCAGACCGTGACCTGGTACGTCGCACCGCGCAGCTTGAAGTCGACCGCTCGCCCCACCCGGTGCTGCACCTGGGGCCGTCCCCCGTGCGCGCTCTCGAGCAGCCGGGCGATCTCCACCCGGGCCTCGTCCTGGTAGGCCTCGATCCCGGCGGCCACGAGCGCGATGCCGGAGTGGTCGTGCACCACGAGGCGGCCCGCCTCGCGGGCGCGGTCGATCCACGCCGTGTCCGCCCACGTCCCGTCGCTCCCGGGCTCCGGCCCGACGACCTCGGGCTGGCGCAGCAGGTCCAGCACGAAGCTCTTGTTGGTGGTGCCGCCCTCGATCACCACGGTGGTCTCGGCCATCGCCCGGCGGAGCCGGGCGAGCGCCTCGTCACGGGTGGAGCCGTGAGCGATGATCTTGGCGATCATCGAGTCGAACTCCGACGGGATGGCGTCGCCCTCGCCGACGCCGGTGTCGACCCGGATGCCCGGGCCCGCGGGCAGCTCCAGCAGCGCGATCCGCCCGGGCGCCGGGGCGAAGTCGCGGTCGGCGTCCTCAGCGTTGAGCCGCGCCTCGATCGCGTGCCCGATCTCCGCCGGGCGCTCGCCCTCCAGAGCACGCCCCGCTGCGACCCGGAGCTGTGCCTTCACCAGGTCGAAGCCGGTGGTGGCCTCGGTGATCGGGTGCTCGACCTGGAGCCGGGTGTTGACCTCCAGGAACGCCAGCATCCGCTCGCCGGGGTGGTAGAGGAACTCCACGGTGCCGGCGCCGCGATAGTCCACGGCGAGCGCGAGCCGCTCCGCCGACGCCTTCAGGTCCGCCACCTGCTCCGCGTCGAGGAGCGGCGAGGCCGACTCCTCGATCACCTTCTGGTTGCGTCGCTGGACCGTGCAGTCGCGCACTCCGATCGCCCACGCCGTGCCCTGGCCGTCGGCGATCAGCTGCACCTCGACGTGGCGCGCCCCGGTCAGCAGCCGCTCCAGGAAGACCACGCCACTGCCGAAGGCACGCTCCGCCTCGTCCCGGGTCCGCTGGTAGGCGTCGCCGAGCTCGGCGGCCGACGTCACCTTGCGGATCCCCCGGCCACCGCCGCCCGCGGTGGCCTTGAGCATCAGCGGATACCCGATCCGCTCCCCCGCCGCCAGCGCCTCCTCGAGGGTGTCCACCCCACCGCCGCTCCACGGTGCGACGGGGACGCCGACCTCCTCGGCGATCAGCTTGGAGCCGATCTTGTCGCCGAGCTTGCGCATCGCCTCCGCGCTCGGGCCGACGAAGGTGACGCCGAGCCGTTCGCAGAGGTCCGCGAAGGCCGGGTCCTCGGCGACGAAGCCCCAGCCGACCCAGACGGCATCCGCCCCGGACGCCACGAGGGCACGCTCGAGCACGTCGAGGTCGAGGTAGGGCCGGTCGGCCGCGGGGCCGAGGGCGTACGCCTCGTCGGCCTCCCGGGCGAACATCGCCGCCCGCTCCTCGTCGGTGTGCAGCGCGATCGTGCGGATCGGCGCGTGCCCCTCCGCATTGAGATCCCGGACGGCGTGGATCAGACGCATCGCGGCTTCACCGCGGTTGACGATGGCGATTCGAGAGAACACGTGCGCGACTCCTGCGGGCAGCCAACCAATGGGGAAGGTGAGGTTCCCACGGTGGCGGGGTTACGGGCGAGTCACCCCCGCAGCGGCGGGCCCGAGGAGCGCCGTACGATCCGCTCCGTGCCCGACGACTCCGCCTCCGACGAACCAGTGGTGACCATCTACACCGACGGCGCCTGCCACGGGAATCCCGGCCCCGGCGGCTGGGGCGCCGTGCTGATGTACGGCGAGCACGAGCGGGACCTGTACGGCGGTGAGCCGGCCACCACGAACAACCGGATGGAGCTGATGGCCGCCATCCGCGCACTCGAGGCGCTCACCCGGCCCTCGGTCGTCGACCTCTACACCGACAGCAGCTACGTCCGCAACGGCATCCGCTCCTGGATGGCCAACTGGAAGCGCAACGGCTGGCGGACCGCGGCGAAGAAGCCGGTCAAGAACGACGACCTGTGGCGCCGGCTCGACGAAGCCACCCAGCGGCACCGGGTCGAGTGGCACTGGGTGAAGGGGCACGCCGGCAACGAGGGCAACGAGCGCGCGGACGAGCTCGCCGGCCGCGGCGCGCTCGAGGCCAGGGACGCGTGACGGATCCTCCGACGGTCGGATGTGCCACGGCGGGCCGTCGCCTAGATTGACCGACCATGACCACCTCGCCTGACCTGACCGGACAGACCTACATCGTGACCGGCGCCAACTCCGGGCTCGGTGCGAAGACCGCCGAGAAGCTGGCGTCCGCCGGCGGGCACGTCGTGATGGCCGTGCGCGATCCGGCTCGCGGCGACGAGGCGGCGCGCGCGGTGCCGGGCAGCACGGAGGTCCGCGAGCTCGACCTGGCCGACCTGGCCTCGGTGCGCGCCTTCGCCGACCGCTGGGACGGTCCGGTCGCTGCACTGGTGAACAACGCGGGCATCATGATGGTCGCCGAGGGCCGGACCGCCGACGGCTTCGAGCGGCAGATGGGCACCAACCACCTCGGGCACTTCGCGCTCACCAACCTGCTGCTCCCGCAGGTCACCGGCCGGGTGGTGACGGTCTCCTCCGGGCTCCACAACGGCCCCCAGCTCGACCTCGACGACCTCGACTCCGAACGCGGCTACCGCCCGACCCGCGCCTACCAGCGTTCCAAGCTCGCGAACCTGCTCTTCACCACCGAGCTGCAGCGCCGGCTCGACGCGGCCGGCTCCGAGGTCCGCGCGCTCGCCGCCCACCCCGGGTACTCGGCGACCAACCTGCAGTCCCACCACGCGAACCCACTGATGAACAGGCTGATGGCGGTCTCCAACCGACTGCTCGCGACCAGCGCGGAGTACGGCGCGCGGCCGACCTACGCCGCCGTGACCGAGGACCACCCGGGCGACACCTTCCTCGGCCCCACCCGCCTGGGTGGCAGCCGCGGGCCGATCGGGCCCAACTCCCGCTCGGCGGCGGCGCGCGACCAGGCCGTCGCCCGCCGCCTGTGGGAGCTCTCCGAGGAGCGCACCGGCGTGCGGTGGCCGCTCGGCTGAGCGAGCGCGGCTCAGCCTGGATTCACCGATCTGCGGCTACTGCGCGCCACCAGATGGGCACGCTGGCTACGTTGCGCACGCTCGACGGTCAACCAGACCGCCGTCGCGCACGCGCCTTGCCATCGCACCCATCTGGTGACGCTCACGACGCCGCAGATCGGTGATTCCAGGCT